>JAXIZI010000024.1:0-96067 GCA_036304065.1 Collinsella sp.
CCTCGTGAGCCTTCCGTAGGCCCTCGGGGCCGCTTTCGCGGAACCCTTCTTCCTCTTTCCGGACATGCCGTCCTCCGATCTTCCGGGGCCGGCCGGTCCGGCCCTCAGGGTATCGGGTTCCCACATTCATCCGTACATGTGAGGATGAATGTGGGAGGTGTTCGGATAAAGTCGATAATCAAGGCCAATGACTGGGTCGGAAAATTTCTTAAAAAAGTTCTTGCCCTGAGCTGATTCGTCCGTATAATAAACTTCGTTGCTTGAGAGCACGCACCTATTCCTCGGTAGCTCAATGGTAGAGCACGCGGCTGTTAACCGCGCTGTTGTAGGTTCGAGTCCTACCCGGGGAGCCAGAATTTTCCAGCCCTTTCCGTTGGGCTTTTAAATTCCTCGGTAGCTCAATGGTAGAGCACGCGGCTGTTAACCGCGCTGTTGTAGGTTCGAGTCCTACCCGGGGAGCCAGGTTGTAAAACCCGTCGCGTATGCGGCGGGTTTTTTCATGCCGCGATCGCCGTTCGCGAACGTTACCGTATCAACATTTCGTGTCGAGGATGTAATCCCGAGGCCCGCCACCTCAACATGGCGCGGTCGTTGTAGAATATTGTAATGATTGCTCCCACGACATGGTGCCGCGAGCACCAAGAAAAGGAGATTCTTGTGTCTGAGACCATTAACGGCAGCCTGAGCGTCTCGAACGACGTTATTGCCGATATTGCCGGTTATGCCGCGATGACGTGCTATGGCGTTGTCGGTATGGCTGAGCAGCTCCAGGGCGCCGAGAGCGTGCGCCTGCTTGCCGGTCAGCGCCTCCGCAAGGGCGTGCTTGTCTCCGCCGACGAGAACGGCCTTACGGTCGATCTTCACGTCGTGCTCGAGAACGGCGTCAACATGAAGTCCGTCTGCCACAATCTTTCGAGCTCCGTTGCCTTCACCCTGCAGGAGATCGCCCAGATCGATCCCGCCAGCCTTAAGATCGGCATCCATATCGACGCGCTCAAGAGCCGTCTGAACTAGCATCCGAAAACGGAGATTCAAATACCCATGATTGCAAAGACCATTCGCACCTGTTTTCCGATCGCTGCGGCTGCCGTTTCCGACAAGGCCGAGGAGATCAACAAGCTCAACGTCTTCCCCGTACCCGACGGCGACACTGGTACCAACATGTCGCTCACGCTCGCCTCGGTGACCAAGGAGCTCTCCGCCCTTCCTGCCGACGCCGACATGGAAGCCATCGCCGGCGCCATCACCCACGGCTCCCTCATGGGCGCTCGCGGTAACTCCGGCGTTATTACCTCGCAGATTCTTCGCGGCGTGGCCGAGGGCCTTGTCTCTGCCGACGAGCCTATCACGTCCGCCAACATTGCCTTCGCCTTCCGTCGTGCCGTCAAGGTTGCCTTCCAGGCTGTCCGCAAGCCCATCGAGGGCACGATCCTCACGGTCCTGCGCGATGTCTCGACCAAGGCCGATGAGTGCGAGAAGAAGAAGTTCTCGGCCGAGGATGCGCTTGATGCTATCGTCGTCGAGGCGTACCAGTCCGTCGCCCGCACGCCCGACTTGCTGCCCGTCCTCAAAGAGAACGGCGTGGTCGACTCAGGCGCCTTCGGCTTTGCCATCTTCCTGGAGAACTTTGTTGCCGCCGCGCTTGGTCGCAGCACCGTTGTCGAGGATTTCTCCGCTACGTTTGACTCCGCCGGCTCTGCCCGCGATGCCGCTCTTGGCCGTGTTGAGATCGAGGCTAACGATGACTGGGAGGGCTCGGAGTTCCGCTACTGCAACGAGTTCCTCTTTAAGGCTGACGCCCCGTTTGACGAGGACGAGTGCCTTAAGTTCCTAGGCTCCATGGGCGACTGTGAGCTGCTCGTGGGCGCCTATCCCGACTACAAGATCCATGTGCACTCCAACACCCCCAACCTGGTGCTCGAGCACATGCTGCAGCTCGGTCAGATCTATGAGGTCTTTATCCACAACATGGAGATGGAGGCCCACGACCGTACCGCCAAGATCCACGAGGATCAGGAAAAGGCCGCCGAGCCCGCCAAGGCGCTGGGCTTTGTCGCCGTTGCCGCCGGTTCCGGCGAGGCCGACATCCTCAAGTCCCTCGGCGTCGACGTGATCGTGTCCGGTGGCCAGACTATGAATCCCTCGACCGCCGACCTGCTGGGCGCGGTGGACCAGGTCAACGCGACCTCGGTCATCATCCTGCCCAACAACGGCAACATCCGCATGGCCGCTGAGGCTGCTGCTTCAGCCTGCACCGACAAGAAGGTCGCCGTCGTTCCCACCAAGACCGTCCCGCAGGCCTTCTCCGCGCTGTTCGCGGTCCTGCCCGATTCCGAGCTCGAGGATGCCGTCGCCGCCATGGTCGACGCCATCAGCGAGGTCCGCGATGGCGAGGTCACCCGCGCCGTGCGCGACTCCAGTGCCTCTGACGGTTCTCCGATTCACTCCGGTGACGTCATGGGTATCATCGCCGGCTCCATCGACGTGGTCGGTTCCGACGTGAAGCAGGTCACGCTCGACTGCATCAACCGCATGCAGGAGGAAGAGGAGGGCGACGCGCTGACGATTCTGGCCGGCGAGGAGCTGTCCGATGAGGCCTTCCAGGAGATCGTCGACGCTATCGAGGAGGCTCAGCCCGATCTGGAGATTGACGCCCATCGTGGCGAGCAGCCGCTCTATCCCGTGATCTTCTCGATCGAGTAGGCAACTGCCCATGTCCGAGCTGTGCTCCGTGCCGCGCGTCTCGGAGCGCTTTGCCCAGAGCAATGCGCTCGACGAGGATATCGCGCGACTCAAATATGTTTCGGGTAAACGTGAGGAGGCCCTTCGCCGTCTGGGAATTCGGACGGTGGGGGACCTCCTTCTCCATATCCCTCATCGATACCTGGACTTTACCCGTTCTTGGTCTATCGAGATGGCGCCCATCGGTACTGTGTGCACCATCATCGCCACGGTCGACCGTATCGTCCAAAAACAGCCGCGTCCGCGCATGCATGTGACCGAGGTCTCACTCGTTGACGAGACGGGCGTGCTGCAGGTCGCCTTTTTCCGCCAGCCCTGGATTGCCCAGCAGCTTAAGCAGGGCGACCGCCTGGCCGTGATGGGCAAGGTCGAGTTTGCCTACGGCTTTAAGCAGATGGCCTCGCCGCATTTTGAAAAGCTTGAGGACGGTCGTGCTGCGGGTACCATTTTGCCGGTCCACTACGTAAGTGACGGCGTGAGCCAGGCATGGATGCGTCGCATCGTGAGCGGTGCTCTTGAGCTCGTCGGCAATCCCTTCGATCCCATCCCGGCACCACTGCGCGCAAAGCGCAAGCTCATGAGCAGTGCCCGTGCGCTTCGTTCGATTCACTTTCCCTCGAGTATGGCCGAGCGCGACATTGCGCGCCGCCGTTTGGCCTATGAGGAGTGCCTGTACCTGCAGCTGGCGCTTCGCCTGCGCAACGATGGCGGCCTAGTCGATGTGGTGCCCTATGCCCACACCGCGGGCGAGCACCTGGCCGCACTCAAGCAAGCCCTGCCGTTTTCGCTGAGCGACGAGCAGGAGGTCGCGTTCCAAGATATCCTGCGCGATATGTGCGATGGCGGGCGTGTGATGAACCGCCTGCTGCTGGGCGATGTCGGTACCGGTAAGACCGCCGTTGCCGCCTGCGCGCTGGCTGTGGCTGCCGATAGCGGCACGCAGGCCTGTGTTATGGCGCCCACGGGCGTGCTGGCGCGCCAATATGCCGATAAGACCGGCCCTCTGCTCTCTCAGGCCGGCATGTCCTGGGCGCTTCTGACGGGTGCCACGCCGGCCGCAGAGCGCGAGCGCATCCATGTACAGCTGGAATCGGGCGAGCTTGACGTGCTCTTTGGCACCCATGCGGTGCTTTCGGATGACGTTGCGTTCAAGCATCTGTCGCTTGTCGTCATCGACGAGCAGCACCGGTTTGGCGTCGGCCAACGTAACGCCCTACGCGCGAAGGGCCCCGGTGCCGATCTGCTCGTTATGACGGCAACGCCAATCCCGCGTACGCTGGCGCTTTCGGTCTACGGCGATCTGGACACGAGTATCATCCGCCATCGGCCCGTCCCTGGCGCTGGCGTGACGACACGCGTGCTCACCGAGTCGAGCCGCGACCTCGCCTATGGCGCCATCCGCGAGGCGCATGCAAAGGGCCAGCAGGCCTACGTGATTTGCCCACTTGTGGAGCCGAGTGATTCGGCCGATGAGCTGGAAGACGTACCTGGTATCGCCCGCGACGACGAGGGCCGCGTGACGGTCCCCGTGCCGCTGCACGATACGGCAACCGAGCTCGATCGCCTGCGTCTGGCGTTGCCGGGTCTTGTCATCGAGCGCCTTCACGGCCGCATGCCGGCGGGGGAGAAGGACCAGGTTATCGATGCCTTCAAGCGTGGCGAGATTGACGTGCTCGTCTCGACTACGGTGGTCGAGGTGGGCGTCGACGTGCCTAACGCCACCGTCATGGTCATCGAGAACGGCGAGCGCTTTGGATTGGCTGCCCTGCACCAGCTGCGCGGCCGCGTGGGCCGTGGCAGTGTGTCGGGCACGTGCCTGGTCATGACGCACTCTAAGGGCAACGGCGGCGCGTCGGCAGCACAAGATCGCCTGCAATCGCTCGAAAAAACCGCGGATGGCTTTACGCTCGCCCAGATGGACCTGCGTCTGCGTCACGAGGGCGAAATCCTGGGCTACCGTCAGCATGGCGGTGTGACTCTGCGCTTTGTCGACCTGGATGCCGACGAGGAACTGATCGAGTGGGCCCATTTGGACGCGGTCGAGCTCTTGCGGTATGCTTGCACCCTTGACTCCGTGGCGACGCGCCCCCTGCGCGATGCGGTCGTCATGCGATATCGACACATTTTTAAGGAGGTCAGCGGAGGATGAGAATCATCGGCGGCGAATGGCGCGGTCGTAAGATCGAGGAGCCCCGTGGTCGCGATGTCACCCGCCCCACGACTGATCGCGTGCGCGAGGCGTGCGCATCTATGGTCATGTCGGCATTCGATTTCGATCTGGACGAGGTCCGTGTGCTGGACGCCTTTGGCGGCTCCGGTGCCTTAGGGTTAGAGATGCTCTCTCGTGGGGCCCGCTCGCTCACGACGTTTGAGATCGATCGCAACGCCGCGCGGCTCATTACCAAGAATATCGAGTCGCTCTGCCGTGACCGTGCGCGTTGGCGCGTGGTCACGGGCGACATGCTGGCGAGTGCCTCGCGCGGTCGTGTACCGGGCGGCCCCTTTGATCTGGTCCTGCTCGACCCGCCCTATGCTTTTGGTGCCGAGCCGGTCGAGGAACTGCTGCAGAACCTGGCTCAGCAGGGTCTGCTTGCACCTGGCGCTTTTGCCCTGTTTGAGCATGCCGCCGCCGATGCGGGCGCGCATCCGGTAGGCTTTGAGACTGTACGTGAGAAGCGCTACGGCATTACCTCGGTCGACCTGCTTCGTTGGGTCGGCGATGACGACGGTGAGGGCGATAGTGCCGTCACCGATGCTGATAACAACGATGCCACGACGTTTCAGGAGGACGCCCATGAATGACACCATCAACCGCGTGATCGTCCCGGGCACCTTTGATCCCATCACGTTTGGCCATATCGATGTGATCCGCCGCGCCCGACGCATCTTTCCCAGCGTGATCGTCGCTGTTGCCGAGTCGCAGGGTAAAAACGGTGTGGGCACCACGTTTACGCTCGATGAGCGCGTGGCGCTGGCCCGCGAGGCGCTCGGTGATATCGACGGCGTCGAGGTCCTGCCCTTTACCGGCCTCTTGGTCGACTTCGCTCGTGAGCAGGGGGCGGGGGCCGTGGTCAAGGGTCTGCGCGCCATGACCGACTTTGAGTATGAGCTGCAGCAGGCCGACCTTAACTATCGCCTGGATAGTGAGCTGGAGTCCATCTTTGTCATGAGTGCGCCGCAGTACGGCTATATCTCGAGCTCGGTCGTTCGCCAGATCGCCTCGCTCGGCAGTGACGTATCGACGTTTGTCCCGTCCAACGTGGTCGAAGCGCTCAAACATCGCTTTTCGTGACGTTTCTTATTGCCTGGTGGCATGTGGTAAACTAGCACGATGATATGTTACCTATGAAAGGAGACCGGATGCCGGGCGAGAATTTTCCTGGCGATAGGATCGTCAGCTTGGTCGATGAGCTCGAAGGGCTGATCGAGGAAGCCAAGCCGCCTTTCGGCAAGAACGCTCAGTTCAAGGTCATCGACGCCGACGTGTTCTTCAACATCCTCGACGAGATCCGCATGAGCTATCCCGAGGAGTGGCAGAAGTCCCGCCGTATCCTTAAGGAGCGCGAGGAGCTTATGGCTTCCGCCGCCGCTCAGGCCGATTCCATCATCGCTGACGCTCAGCAGCAGGCCCTCACCATTGCCGGTGAGCAGGAGATCGTCCGCCTTGCGCAGCAGCAGGCCGACGACATCCGCGATCGTGCCCAGCAGTACGAGCGCGAGACGCGTTATGCCGCCGAGGACTACGCAGAGCAGGTCTTTACGCACCTGGAGGAGAACCTTAAGAGCCTGACCGGCACCGTTACCCGTTGCCGTCAGCAGCTCAACGAGGGTGCCGCCCAACAGAATGGTCAGTGGTAATGGCTGAGTTCCCGAGCGTTACCGTCGATCTTTCCGAGCAGCTCGAGTTTCCTGGAGATTCGTATCCGCTGACCGGTAAGGTCGATGTCGCCACGTACACGGTGGGCGAGAAGGAGTACCAGCTACAGGACGGTATTGACTACGACGTTGTCTTTACCAATGCCGGTACCGGTGTCTTGCTCACGGGTATGGTTCGCGCGCATGCCACCGGCGAGTGCGACCGTTGCCTGGAGCCCGCCTCGTTTGATATCGCTGGCGAGATTGAGGAGTTCTACCTCTTTGAGGAGCCCGAGGATCCCGAGGCCTACGAGGACGGCTACGAGCTCCTGGGTGAGGACCGCATCGTCGATCTGGGTGAGCCCATCAACGACGCCGTCGTCATGGACACGCCGTTCGTGGTGCTCTGCAAGCCCGATTGCCGCGGTCTGTGCCCCACTTGCGGTTGCAATCTCAACGTCGAGCAATGTGATTGTGCTGCCCAAGCCGAGGCCGAATGGGCCGAGGCCACGGAAAATCCATTTGCAGCATTGAAGAATCTCAAGCTTGACGAGTAAAACTGTGGTAGTATCGCTACTTGCGCGTAATCGCCACACTGGATAGTTCATAAGGAAGGTCACTATGCCCGTACCTAAACAAAAGCAGGGTCGTATCCGCACTCACACCCGTCGTTCCGCCAACATGAAGATCTCGGCTGCGGCTCAGTCCACGTGCCCCCGTTGCGGCGCTGTTAAGCTTCCGCACCACGTGTGCCCCAGCTGCGGTTTCTACAAGGACCGCGAGGTTATCGTTACCGAGTAACGGTATACTCTGGATGCGATGCCGTTCCAAATGGAACCACAATGGCCGGCTCAATGAGTCGGCCATTTTTGTATAAGGAGCATGTTTATGAGTAACGTTCGCGTTTGTGTAGACGTTGTGGGCGGAGACGAGAAACCTCAGGTTGTTCTCGATGGTATCGAGGCTGCGCTTGCCGCCGATCCCGATATCGAGGTCTTGGCAGCTGGCCCCGCCGAAATCGTCAACCCTTTTGCCGCTTCCCATGCACGTGTTGAGGCCCTTGAGGCACCTGACGTTATCGCCATGGATGACGATCCCATTCGCGCCGTGATGACTAAACGCAAGTCGTCGATCGTGCTGTCGTGTCGTGCCATCAAGAAGGGTAATGCGGACGCGTTTTTCTCTGCCGGCTCCACCGGCGCCATGACCGCCGCTGCCACCGCCTACGTGACGCCGTTTAGGTTTCAGGCCGAAGGCAAGAAGCAGCCGGTGCGCCCCTGTCTGACCAATGCGCTACCCAATCGCGCCGGCGGTCTGACGGTGCTGTGCGATATGGGCGCCAACCCCGATGTCGAGGTCGATGACATGGTACGTTTTGCCCAGATGGGTAGTGCTTATGCCCGCGTCGTCCTGGGCATCGAGCATCCCCGCGTGGGCCTGCTTGCCAACGGCACCGAGGACGAGAAGGGCTCCAACTTTACCAAGGCCTGCTTCCCGGCCATGAAAGCCGCCGTTCCCGGCTTTGTTGGTAACTGCGAGGGAACGGACATCACCTCAGGTAACTTCGATGTCGTCGTTGCCGATGGCATGTCGGGCAATATTGCGCTCAAGGCCACCGAGGGTGCTGCCAAGTTTTTGCTACAGGAGCTCAAGGGCGTCTTTATGTCATCGCTCGGCACCAAGATCGCCGCGCTGCTCATTAAAAAGCAGATGCGCGAGATTAAGGCCAAGCTCTCTGGCGACGCCAAGGGCGGCGCGATTCTTCTGGGCCTGCGCGGCGTGGTCCTGATCGGTCATGGCGCCACCTCGGTCGAGGCTGTTAAAAACGGTACGCTCGCGGCGGCCGAAGCCGTGCGCGCCGGACTGGTCGAGAACGTCGCCAACTCTATGGATGGTATCGTTTTATAAGAGCGAGTTAGAGCGCTGTTATGTGCTTCGCGGTGCACGCCGTGGGGTAGAATCAGAACCGTGTCTTGGTACCGCCCGGGCGGTACCATTCTTTTGGTATTCATGCACTATGAGAGGAAGCGCTATGGACCGCTCCGAAATCTTCGACAAGATCGCCGAGGTCGCTGCTGACGTTCTGGGCGTCGATGTTGCCGAAATTAGCGAGGAGACCACCTTTGACGACCTCGATGCCAACTCGCTCGAGCGCCTGCAGCTGGTTACGGCTATCGAGGACGAGTTCAACCTCGAGATCGATGACGAGACCCTGCTCTCGCTCAACTCTGTCGCCGACGCCGTCGACGCTATCGAAGCTGCCAAGGAGGCCTAAGTCTTGGCTTTATCCGACCGACTTACGCGCGCCCAGGAAATCCTGGGCCATGAGTTCAATAATAAGGTGCTGCTGCGCGCGGCACTCACGCATCCCTCGGCAGTCGAGGGCCAGCCGGTTTCTGCCAGCTATGAGCGCCTTGAGTTCTTGGGCGATTCCATTTTGGGCGCTGTGGTCGCACGCTCCCTGTTTGAGTCCTATCCGGAGTTTGACGAGGGCAAGCTCACGCGCCTGAAGGTGTCGCTTGTCTCGGGTGCTACGCTGTCCGAGGTTTCTCACGAGCTGGGCATCGACGACATCATCATCTTTGGTGCCTCCGAGACCGGTACCGGTGCGCGCGGCCTGCATTCGGCCCTCGAGAACGTCTACGAGTCGCTCGTGGGAGCGCTGTACCTGGATGCCGGCTGGGATGCCGCGGCGGAGTTCATTCACCGTACGCTTAAGCCGCATTTGGCTTCCGAGCGTGCTGAGCATCCTGCGAACCCCAAGTCGTTTTTGCAGGAGTGTGTGCAAGCCGACGGTCACGAGCCCCCGGCGTACAAGCTCGTTGGCTCCGAGGGCCCGGCGCATGCGCCCACCTTTACCGCCGTGGTTTTGATCGATGGCATCCGTCAGGGTCGCGGCTCCGGCTCCTCAAAGAAAGAAGCCGAGGGAGCCGCTGCTCTCGAGGCGCTTGACCGCATGGGCTACACCACCAACGGCGTGATTCTCAACAAGAAGCCTGTTTAAGCGAGGAACCGTGTATCTCAAGTCCCTCACGCTCAAAGGGTTCAAGTCGTTTGCCGACCGCGCCCATATGACGTTTGAGCCGGGTCTGACCGTCATCGTCGGTCCCAACGGCTCGGGAAAATCGAACATCTCTGACTCGATTCTGTGGGTCCTGGGCGAGCAGAGCGCCAAGCAGCTGCGCGGCCAGGCCATGGAGGATGTCATCTTCTCGGGCTCGTCAGCGCGCAAGCCGGTGGGTGTCGCCGAGGTCACGCTGGTGCTCGATAACTCGGACCATATGCTGCCTGTCGATTTTGACGAGGTCGCCATTACCCGTCGCATGTATCGCTCGGGCGAAAGCGAGTACCTCATCAACTCGAGTCCGTGCCGCCTGATGGACATTCAGGACATCCTGCACGATTCGGGCTTGGGCAAGGATACGCATTCCATTATTAGCCAGGGCAAGCTCGACGCCATTTTGCAGAGCCGCCCCGAGGAGCGCCGTGCCCTCATCGAGGAAGCCGCCGGTATCTCCAAGCACAAGCGGCGCAAGGAGCGTGCGCTCAAAAAGATTAAGTCGATGGACGAGCACCTGACGCGTGCCCGCGACATCAATAAGGAAATCGCCCGTCAGCTGCGGCCGTTGGAGCGTCAGGTCGATCGCGCGCGCAAGTACAAAGAGCTGTCCTCGCGTGCGAACGAGCTTACGCAGATGCTGGCTGTCGACGAGCTGCGTTCGCTGCAGTCGCAGTGGAACGACCTGGAGAGCCGCTCCAAGGAAGGTGCCGCCGAGCTGGAGCTTGCGCAGTACCGCATGGGCGAAAAGGAGCGCGAGCTCGAGAAGCTTCAGGTCATGCTCGAGGAAAAGGGCCTGTTTGTGGGCGACCTAGGCGAGCAGCGCCGTCATATGCAAGATGTGGTCGGCCGCATTAACTCCGACATGCGCCTGCTCGAGGAAAAGGGCCACAACATGGTGTCGCGCCTGTCTGACATGCGCGGACAGATTTCGAGTTCCGAGCATCAGCGTCGTCGCGTGGTCGAGGAGCTCGAGGACGCGCGTGCGCAGCTTGAGGAAGTGACCGGTGCGCATATGCAGGCCCAGGAGGACGTTGACGCCGCTGGTCCTGCCGCCGCTGAGCTCCACGAGCGTCGCGTTGCGCTCGACAATCAGATTTCGCAGTTCACGCGTGAGCAGCGCGATGTGCAGCGTGTGGCCGATAACGCCGCGCTCGAGCTCGCCAAGGTGAAGGACTCGCTGAGCAATGCCGAGGTCGAGGACAACATGTATGCCTCGCGCCTGGAGCAGATCGACGAGCAGCTTGAGGAGGTCATGGCCTCGCTTGAGAGCCGTCGCGACCGCGCCGAGGAGCTTGAGGGCGCTCTTGAGGAAGCGCGCCAGGCTCAGGTCGATGCGCGTGAGGCCACCGAGACGGCACGCGCGGCCCTGAAGGACCTGCGTGCCCGTGAGAGCGAGGCACGCAACAAGTTATCCGAGGTGCGCTCGGAGCTTGCCAGCCAAAAGAAACTCGATGCCCGCATGGCCGACAGCTCGCCGCTCGTGAGCCGTCTGGTGGGTGCGCTGGGCGACGATGTCTTGGGTCGTCTGGGCGACGTGCTGGAGGCCCCGCGCGAGCTTGAGGGCCTGGTTGAGCAATTGCTCGCCGGCGATATCGATGCGCTGCTGTTTGATGACGCCGCCACGCTTGAGCGTGCCGGTCGTGCGGCTCTGGACCAAAAGAAGGCCTCGGGCGAGGCACTGCTGGTGGCGCGCGGCGTGAGCGGCTCTACCGCCGCTGAGGGCGCCTCCGGTACCCGTCTGGTTGATCGTCTGTCCGTGCGCGCAGGCTACGGTCCCGTCGTCGAGGCGCTGCTCGGCGGCTATTACGTCGTTGACGATCTTGCTGCCGCGCTGTCGGCGCCGGTCGTTGAAGGCGTGACTTACGTGACCCCCGATGGCGCCCGCGTCGCCTGCGGCGGCCTGGTGCGCGTGGGGCTTGATGCCGGCGAGGCTTTGGGTGCCTTGGAGCGCAAGCGCCGCATCCGTGAGCTCGAGGGCCTGGAACCCGATCTGGCTGCCATCTTTGAGCATGCTTCGGACCAAGTCGTCGAGGCCAACGTTGCCGTCGAGGAGGCCCGTGCCGCCGAGGGCGATGCCGCCGGTGAGATCGCCCGTCTTGAGGGCGAGCGCCGCTCGCTGCTCTCCGAGATCGGCCGCTTGGAGCAAAGCGCCAACAATGCCGAGGTCGAGCGCGTGCGCATCTCCAAGCGCCGCGAGCAGGCTGCCGAGGCCGTTCGTGCCGCGCGCCCGCGCGTTGACGAGCTCACCCGTTCGCGTGACGAGGCGCGTGCACAGGCAAGCGACCTGGGTCTCCAGATTGCCGAGGCCAACGATGAGCTCGATCGCGTTCGCCGTGACGATTCCGAGGCCGCCGGTAAGCTCGCCGATGCCAAGGTGCGCCTGGCCCAGACGAGCGAGCGCCTGCGTTCGCTGAAGGGCCGCGTGCCCGACCTTGAGCATCGTCTTGAGGGCATCGACCGTCGTATCCGCGGAACACGCCAGGCTTCGCGCTCGCTCGAGCTGCTGCGCCTGCGCGTCGACCCCATGCACGAACGCTATTCTGCCCTGTTGGAACGCGCGTCGGATTGGGCAGCGCGCCTGCGTGACCAGGCCTCTCTGGAGGAGGCGGACTCCGCTTCGCTCAAGAAGACCATCGAGGATGCCAAGGCA
Source organism: Collinsella sp. (assembly GCA_036304065.1). Classification (GTDB taxonomy): domain Bacteria; phylum Actinomycetota; class Coriobacteriia; order Coriobacteriales; family Coriobacteriaceae; genus Collinsella. The sequence continues at coordinate 12,309 of JAXIZI010000024.1, forward strand.
GAGGTTGCCCGCGCTAAGGAGCGAGTCGATACCGCCTCCGCCGCGCAAAACGAGTTCAAGGTCGCGCGTGGCAAGCTCGAGGTGCAGGTCGAGGCTGCCATCAAGGCCATTACCGCCGATGGCACGACGGTGCTCGAGGAAGCGCTCATGCTTCCGGTGCCCACGGACCGCGATGCCGCCGAGCGCGAACTCAACCAGCTTGTGCGCCAGATCAACAACCTTGGTCCCGTTAACCAAGTTGCCATGGAGGAGTACGAGCAGCTCAAGCGCCGCGCCGACTACATCGAGGAACAGCTGGCCGATCTGGAGAGCGCGCGCAAGGCGCTCACCAAGATCACGGTGGCCATTGATCGCAAGATGCGGAAGGCCTTCCTGGTGACGTTTGAGAAGGTCGACGCGAACTTCCGCGAGATCTTCGCTATGCTCTTCCCGGGCGGCCAGGCTCATCTGGAGATGACCGATCCCGAGCATCCTGCCGAGACGGGTATCGAGGTCGTGGCGCAGCCGCGCGGCAAGCGCATCACCAAGATGATGCTCATGTCGGGCGGCGAGAAGAGTCTGACGGCGCTCGCCCTGCTTTTTGCCGTGTACCGCACACGTACGGTTCCGTTCTATGTGCTGGACGAGGTCGAGGCGGCGCTTGATGACGCTAACCTGTCCAAGCTCATCGGAGCCCTCGATGTGCTGCGTTCCGATACGCAGCTCTTGGTTATCTCGCATCAGCGCCGTACTATGGAGGACGCTGACGTCCTCTATGGCGTCTCGATGCAAGCCGACGGCGTCAGTCGCGTCGTCTCGCAAAAACTCGATCGCGAAACCGGAAAGGTCGTGAATGCATAATGGGATTCTTCGATGCTCTCTCGCGCGGACTTGAGCGCAGCCGCGAGGCCCTCAACGAGGTCTTCTACTTTGGCGGTGAGGTCGACGAGGATTTTTGGGAGGACCTGGAGGACACCCTCGTAATGGGTGACATGGGCGCCGAGGTCGCTATCAAGGTCTCCGATGACCTGCGCGATGCCGCGGCCAAGAAGAACCTCAAGACCGCTCCGCAGCTTCGCCGCGCCCTGGCCGAGCAGCTTGAGCAGCACTTTGTGCCCATCGAGCGAGATCCGTTCTCCGATACGCCGAGCTGCGTGCTGTTTGTGGGCATTAACGGTGCCGGCAAGACCACGACGGTCGGTAAGATCGCGAGCGCCATGGCTGCCCGCGGCAAGAACGTGGTGATCGGTTCGGCCGACACCTTCCGCGCCGCCGCCATCGAGCAGCTTGATGTGTGGGGCCAGCGCGCTGGCGTCCCCGTCATCAAGCGCGACCGCGGCTCCGACCCGGCAAGTGTTTGCTACGACGTGCTCGACGAGGCCGACAAGCGCGGCAGCGACCTGGTGCTTATCGATACCGCCGGCCGTCTACACACGAGCCCTGAGCTCATGCGCGAGCTTGCCAAGGTGGTCAATGTGACCCGTAAGCGCGCCGCCAATATGGCCGCCGGTCCCATGCCGGTTTCGGTCGTGCTTGTGATCGACGCCGCGACGGGCCAAAACGGTCTGAACCAGGCGCTCGAGTTTAACGAGGCGCTGGGCCTGGACGGTATTATCATGACTAAGCTCGACGGCACGGCTAAGGGCGGCATCGCCATGGCCGTGGCCGAGAAGCTCAAGCTCCCGATCCTGCGCATCGGCGTGGGCGAGCAGGTCGATGACCTGCAGGAGTTCAATGCCAAAGATTTCTGCCGCGCCCTGGTGGGCGAGTCCAATTAAGGAGTGACTAGTGTTTGATTCCCTGAGCGATCGCCTCAACGACACATTTGACCGCCTGCGCGGCAAGGGCAAGCTGACCGAGGCCGATATTACTTCGGCCATGCGCGATATTCGCATGGCGCTGCTCGAGGCCGACGTTAACTTTAAGGTTGTCAAGGAGTTCGTCGCCAAGACTAAGGAGCGCTGCATGACCGCAGAGGTCATGGAGTCGCTCTCTCCGGCGCAAAACGTCGTCAAGATCGTGCTCGACGAGCTTACCGAGATGCTCGGCTCCACCGAGAGCAAGCTCGTCTTTAGCAACCGTATTCCCAATGTCATCATGCTCGTGGGCCTGCAGGGCTCCGGTAAGACCACGGCTGCCGTAAAGCTGGCCTACCTGCTCAAGAAGCAGGGTCGCTCGCCGTTGCTCGCCGCGTGCGACGTCTACCGTCCCGCCGCTGCCGACCAGCTGGCCACGCTCGGTGGCGAGATCGGCGTGCCAGTCTTCCGCGGTGACGGCGCGCACCCGGTCGACATTGCCAAGGGTGCCATCCAGGAGGCCGTCGACCACCTGCGCGATGTGGTCATCGTCGATACCGCCGGTCGTCTGCAGATCGACGAGCAGATGATGCAGGAGGCCGTGGATATCAAGAAGGCTGTCAAGCCCGATCAGGTGCTGATGGTCGTCGATGCCATGACCGGCCAGGATATCGTCAACGTCGTCTCGACCTTCGCCGAGCGCACCGACTTTGACGGCGTGATCATCTCCAAGCTCGATGGCGACGCTCGTGGCGGCGGCGCGCTTTCCGTGCGCCAGGTGACCGGCAAGCCCATCAAGTTCGTGAGCATGGGCGAGAAACCCGATTCGCTTGAGCCGTTCTACCCCGATCGTATGGCCAAGCGCATTCTGGGTATGGGCGACGTTGTCGGAATTATCGAGAAGGCCCAGGAGGCCGCCGATGCCGAGCAGCTCGAGGCCGCCGAGCGCATGCTGCGCGAGGGCTTCACCATGAATGACATGCTCGACCAGATGAAGGCCGTCAAGAAGATGGGCGGCATGAAGGGCATCCTGGGCATGCTCCCCGGCGGCCAGCGTGCGCTCAACCAGATGGGCGGCAACCTGGACGAGGGCATCTTCGACAAGAACGAGGCCATCATCATGTCGATGACCAAGGAGGAGCGTCTGCGTCCTTCCATCATTAACGGCCAGCGCCGTGCCCGCATTGCCAAGGGCGCCGGCGTGACTCCCACCGAGGTCAATAGCCTTATGAAGCAGTGGGGCGAGATGAACAAGATGATGGGCCGCATGCGCACGATGGCCAATCAGGCTCAGGCCGGCGGCAAGAAGGGCAAAAAGGGCAAGAAGGGCAAGAAGGGCAAGAAGATGCGCATGCCCAATATCCCTGGCCTGGACGCTATGGGTCTGGGCGGCATGGGCGGCCTGGGTACGGGCGGCCCCAAGTCCGATATGGACCTGCTGCGCCAGATGGAAGCGCAGATGCGCAATAAGAAATAACGACTGGTTGAGTCGTGTATGGCGAAGGCCGCCTGGATCGTATTCCAGGCGGCCTTCGCCATTCGTTCGCAGGTTGTCGCACGCGCGGAAGCGTGTTGACGTTGAGATGCTTGCCGTTAGTGGCAGCCGCAGCCCTCGTGGCCCTCGTGCTCGTGATGGCCGTGGCAACCACAGGATTCGCCGTGCTCATGGGCGTGCTCGTGGTCATGGCCATGGCAGTCGCAGGTGGCCTCGTCGTTCTGTGCGAGCGTGCCGGCAATGAGGGCCTCGACGCAGGCATCGCAGCTGCCCTGGGCGCCCGCATAGACCGTGATGCCGGCTTGGGCAAGCGCGTTGATAGCGCCGCCGCCGATACCGCCGCAAATGAGCGTGTCAACGCCACCGTTGGCAAGCAGGCTCGCCAAGGCGCCGTGGCCGGTGCCACCGGTGCCTACGACCTGCTCGTTGAGCACCTTGCCATCCTGGATGTCGTAGATCTTGAACTGCTCGCTGCGGCCAAAGTGCATAAAGATGTTGCCGTTGTCGTACGTCGTTGCCACCCTCATGGTGCCGACCTCCTTTGCTGGCCATGCGGCCGTCGTCGTGGCGATGGGGGAGTACGCGATATTGCCGCCCGCGATGACGAGCGCTCGTCCGTTGACCAGCGCTTCGGCCACCTTGCGATGCGCGCGGCTGCAAATGGCCGCCACCGTTGCGCGGGCGATGCCCATCTGCTGGGCGACCGCCTCTTGGTTGAGACCTTCCAGGTCGCACAGGCGCAGCACCTCAAGCTCGTCGACGGTCATGTCGATGGCATCACCGCTGGCCAGGCCATCGGGGGTAAAGCCGCGGTATTCGGGGATGATCCCGACGCGGCGCAGTTTTTCGCGTCTTCCTGCCATGCACACTCCTTATCTGACATATGTCAACAATAGGATAACGCGTTAGTCGTTGGGCGCAAGGCATTTCTGTCATATGTCAGAAAAAGGCTAAGATGCCTCGTTGCCGCATGCGGAGCCGCGCTGCCGTGCATTGCGTGTGCCGGACTAAGTGTCCAATTCGACACTCGCGCGCCTGGGCTACAATAAATCTCGCTTATAGGCGACTGACAGGAGGGTCAATGAGCAAAGCTGATCAACAGTTTGTAACCATGTGCCGCGATATTCTGGACCATGGCACCACCACCGAGGGCCAAAAGGTCCGCCCGGTGTGGGAGGACGGCACCCCTGCCTATACCATTAAAAACTTCGGCGTCACGGCGCGCTACGACCTGCGCGAGGAGTTCCCCGCGCTCACCCTGCGTCGTACGGCGCTTAAGTCTGCCATGGACGAGATTCTGTGGATTTATCAGAAGAAGTCCAATAACGTGCATGACCTCAACAGCCATATCTGGGATGAATGGGCTGACGAGACCGGTTCTATCGGCAAGGCCTACGGCTATCAGATTGGCCAGAAGAGCCACTATGCCGAGGGCGACTTCGATCAGATGGACCGCGTGCTGTACGACCTTAAGCACACGCCGTACAGTCGCCGCATTATGACGAACACCTATGTGTTTAGCGATCTGTCCGAGATGCACCTGTACCCGTGCGCCTATAGCGTGACGTATAACGTCACCCAGCGCCCACAGGATGACAAACCGACGCTCAACATGATTCTCAACCAGCGTAGCCAGGATATTTTGGCCGCGAACAACTGGAATGTGTGCCAGTACGCCATTTTGCTGATGATGGTTGCGCAGTCGGTCGATATGATCGCTGGCGAGCTGCTGCACGTGATTGCCGATGCCCACATTTACGACCGTCATGTCGATATCATCCGCGAACTTATCGAGCGTCCGCAGTTTGCCGCGCCCAAGGTAACGCTCAACCCCGATGTGCATGATTTCTACTCGTTTACGACCGATGACCTGATCGTCGAGGGCTATGAGCACGGCCCGCAGGTCAAGAACATCCCCATCGCGGTGTAGGTGACGCGCATGACGTGTAAGCTTTCTGCCATTGTCGCCGTGTGCGATGACTGGGGTATTGGGTGCGAGGGCGACATGGTGGTGTCCAATCGCGCCGACATGCGCCATTTTGTGGCGTGCACCAAAGGTTGCCCGGTCATTATGGGGCGCAAGACGCTGCTGAGTTTTCCCGGTGGGCGTCCGCTCAGGAATCGCCGCAACATTGTGCTCACGCGCGACGAGGGCTTTGCCCCCGAGGGCGTTGACGTGGTGCATGGCATTGACGAAGCGCTCGCCGCGGTTGCCGATGAACCCGTTGCGTGGGTGATCGGTGGCGGCGATGTCTATCGGCAGTTTTTGCCGTATTGCGCGGAGGCCGAGGTTACGCATAACCACTGCGTGCATGACGTGGATACGTACTTTCCCGATCTGGATGCCGATCCCGCGTGGGAGATTGCGCGGCGTGGCGGTGTTGCCACGATTGCCGCGGGCGAGGGTGACGAGGGTCTCGATTATGAGTTCGTGACGTATCGTCGCGTTGAGGCGTAAATCGTCTGGCGTGAACGGTATCATCGGGTTGTTTGAATGCATGGGGCGGCGCTTAGCGTCGCCTCGTTTGGTATAGATGTACTGTAAAGAAGGGTGCGGGCAGGCTGCTATGACTGATGCCGTTGAGGTTCTGCGAATTGATTCGCTCGAGGACGAGCGGCTCGATGCCTACGTGCGACTGACCGAGCGTGAGCTTCGCTGCGTGCTGGAGCCGCAGAAGGGCATTTTTATCGCTGAGAGTGCCAAGGTCATCGAGCGTGCGGTTCGCGCCGGATATGAGCCGGTGAGCTTTCTTCTGGGCGAGCGCTGGCTCGACCAGATGATGCCGCTGTTTGACCAGCTTGTCGTGCGCGAGGGAGCGGGTCCGGTTCCCGTGTTCGTGGCCTCCATGGAGCTCATGGAGCAGTTGACGGGCTTTAACGTGACGCGCGGCGCGCTGGCGGCGTTCCGTCGCCCGCGTCAGATTCCGGTTGATGAGTTCTTGGGCGGCGTTGTCGAGGCGGCGGGGGGTCGTCCGGTGCGCGTGTGCGTGCTTGAGGGTATTGTCGATCACACCAATGTTGGCGCGATTTTCCGCTCGGCTGCCGCATTGAACGTTGACGGTATTTTGGTCAGCCCGACGTGCTGCGATCCACTGTATCGTCGCTCGGCCCGCGTGAGCATGGGCACCGTGTTTCAGGTGCCGTGGACGCGCATTGGCAGCGAGGCTCGTGTGTGGCCGCATGATGGTCTGAGCGCGTTGCACGATGCCGGTTTTTCGTGTGCCGCTATGGCGTTGACGGACGACTCTGTTTCGCTTGATGATCCTGTACTGCGGAAGATTGATCGCTTGGCGATTTTTATGGGCACCGAGGGTGCCGGCTTGGGCGCCAAGACCATTGCCGGCTGTGACCACGCGGTGCGCATTCCGATGGCGCACGGGGTCGATTCGCTCAACGTGGCCGCGGCGAGCGCCGTCGCCTTTTGGCAGCTGTGCCCGCACGTGAGCAATGAGTATCACTACCAGCCGGGTTTGTATCACTAGGCAGATATTTTGCACTGGGCTCTGATTCGGGGTGTTTCGGTCGACGCCGGTCGGTGCTAAGCTGGTATTTGCTTTGGTCTTAAATTGCCGTTTTGTTGTTTAACATACGTTGGCGGGGAGGGCGTGTGGCTAAGAAATCTACGGCTATCGATGTAACGCAGGGTGTCATTTGGCAACAGCTGCTGTCGCTGTGCGTTCCCATCTTTTTTAGTTCGTTTTTTCAGCAGGCCTACACGCTTATCGGTACGTATATCGTTGGCCAGTTTGGCGGCAAGCTCGCGCTGGGTGGCATTCAAGCCACGATGGTGCTCACCGAGCTCTGCATTGGCTTTTGCGTTGGCGTCGGCGCCGGCTGCGCGGTCATTACCGGTCAGTATTTTGGCCAGCACGATGATGAGCGACTGAGTCGTTCGGTCCATACAGCCATGACGCTCGCGCTGGTGGGCGGTATCGCTTTCTCGATTCTTGGCATAGTGTTCGTTGAGCCCATGCTGGTGCTTATGAACACGCCGCATGAACTATTGGCCGAGGGCGTGGCCTATGCTCGCTGTTATTTTGCCGCGATGGTTGCGGCACTGCTGCTTAATATGGGAACCGCACTGCTGCGTGCCGTGGGCGACACGCGCGGCCCCGCCGTGATCATTGCCTCTGGCTGCCTGGTTAACGTGGTGCTGGATATCATTTTTGTCGCTGTGTTGCATATGGAGGCGCTGGGCTGCGGCATCGCGGTGGCGCTGACCATTTGCTCCAATGCAACGATGATCGTGTTGCGCATGATGCGCGCTCCGGGTGCATGGCGTCTTTCGCTGTCTAAGCTCGGCATTGATCCTGGCATTTGTAAGAGCATGATCTCGTGTGGTCTGCCGCTTGGCTTTCAGTCTGCTGCGTATTCGATTTCCAACGTTTTGATTCAGGTGTCGGTCAACTCGTTTGGTGCCGATGTCACCACGGCGTGGGGTCTTTCGGGCCGCTTAGATGGCATTGTCTGGATGGTTACCGAGGCGCTCGGCGTGTCGATCACCACGTTCTCGGCACAGAACTTTGGCGCGCGCAACTATGAGCGCATGCGCAAGGGCTACCATACGTCGCTCGTGCTGTCGTTTATGCTCATTGGTGGCCTGTCTGCCGTGCTGCTGGTGTTCTCGGGTCCGTTGTCGCGTCTGTTTGTCGACGATGTTTCGATTTCGGCGTACACCACGACGATTCTTCATTTCATCGCGCCGTTCTACGCGATCTTCTCGATTATCGAAAACGCGTCGGGCTCCATTCGCGGTGCCGGCGTGAGCTTGCAGCCTATGATGCTCACCATCTTTGGCACCGTTGTCTTGAGGGTGATCTGGGTGTTTGCGATCATGCCCTTCGATCCGTCGCTCGAGCATCTACTGCTGGTTTACCCCGTAACCTGGCTCATCACCGCAACCATGTTCACCATCTACCACCACAGCGGCAACTGGCTAGGTCGCGCCACCGCCTAGCTCATCCGTCAGATACCCCTGATAAGTTGCGGTGAAATAGTTCCTGAAAAGCCCTTGCGGACCGTCAAACAAGTACTATTCCACCGCAACTTCCTTATGAGCTGTAGGTGTTGGCGGAAAACGAATCAATTAGTATTCGATGCCTTGGCGGGCTAGGAGGCCTTCGTCGAAGTAGTGTTTGATGGGACGTATTTCGGTGACTAAGTCCGCGAGGTCGGCCAACGGCAGCAGCCCGCGGCCGGTGAGCACGAGTTCCGTGGTGGCGGGCTTTATCGCGATCAGCGCTTCGACATCCTCGCGTGTCACGAAGCCGCGGCGCATGGCCTCGCCGAGTTCGTCCAAAATCAGAACGTCGACCTGTGATATCTGCTCGCATGCGAGCTCCATGATCTGTGCGGCGCAAGCCTCGGGCGTGTCGCGGTCAGCTTGTACGATGCGCAGCCCCAGGCGCGGCGCGGCATCGTGTTCGGCGCAGTGCAGTTTCTTGGCAAACTGCAGCCTAAGAACGTCGAGCCCGTAGCCCGTCGCGCGCAGCGCGAGCCCCAGCGCAGCCGTCGTCTTGCCCTTGCCGTCGCCTGTATAGATTTGAACCTTGCCGACTTACAGTGATGCCATCTCTGCCCTTTCGTGCCCGGCGTCGGTTTATCGCCGTCCGGGTTGGGTATTCTAGAAAGCATTATCAACCCCAGTAGATGGAGTTCAAGCAGATGGAGATGGATGACAACAAACGTAGACGGAATATGATTCTCTACGTGCTCATCGCCTTCGTCGTCTACCTCGTGCTCTCGACCGTTCTGTTCCCCAACATCGGTCACACGCAGCAGATTACGAAGACCGATTACTCGACGTTTGTCAAAGCGCTCGATAAGAAGAGCGTCGACAAGGTCGAGTACAACACGGACGATTACTCGATTTATTACACCAAGAAGGGCGAGGACGAGAACATCGCCTACAAGACGACCGGTGTGCCGAATGACGCGGGCTTTACCGATCGCGTGCTTGAGTCTGGCGCTTCGCTGGAGTCGGTCGTTCCCGATAAAAACTCGGGTTTGATGACCTACTACCTGCTCACACTCATTCTTCCCATGGCGATTTTCTTCCTCATCGGTTGGTGGCTCAACCGCCGCATGAAGAAGGCTATGGGCGATGACGGCCCGTCGATGAACTTTGGCGGCGGCGGTTTTGGCGGCGGCGGACTGGGTAAGTCCGGCGCGCGCGTGATCGCCTCCAAGGACGTGGGCGTGACCTTTAAGGACGTCGCCGGTCAGGAAGAGGCCAAGGAGTCTCTCAAGGAGGTCGTCGACTTTCTGGAGAAGCCGCAGCGCTACGAGGAGATCGGCGCCAAGCTGCCGCGCGGTGCTCTCCTTGTTGGCCCTCCGGGTACCGGTAAGACCCTGCTTGCCAAGGCTGTTGCCGGCGAGGCCGGTGTTCCGTTCTTTAGCATTTCGGGCTCTGAGTTCGTTGAGATGTTTGTCGGTCGCGGCGCTGCTAAGGTTCGTGACCTGTTTAAGCAGGCCAAGGAAAAGGCACCGTGTATCGTCTTTATCGATGAGATCGATACCATCGGTAAGAAGCGCGATGGCGGCGGCTTTAGCGGCAACGACGAGCGCGAGCAGACGCTCAATCAGTTGCTGACCGAGATGGATGGCTTCGATAACCACAAGGGTATCGTTGTCCTTGCCGCAACCAACCGCCCCGACAGTCTCGATCCCGCTCTACTGCGCCCCGGTCGTTTTGACCGCCGCATCCCCGTCGAGCTGCCCGATCTGACCGGCCGCAAGAACATCCTCGAGCTGCATGCTAAGAGCGTGAAGACCGAGCCGCCGATCGACCTGACCGCGATTGCCCGCGCCACGCCCGGTGCCTCGGGCGCCGACCTGGCCAATATCATCAACGAGGGCGCCCTGCGCGCCGTTCGCGAGGGTCGCAAGCGTGCAACCCAGGACGACTTCGAGGAGTCGGTGGAGGTCGTCATTGCCGGCCAACAGCGTAAGTCCACGGTGCTGTCCGACCACGAGAAGCAGGTCGTTTCTTATCACGAGATCGGCCATGCCATCGTTGCCGCTCGCCAGAAGGGCTCTGCGCCGGTCACGAAGATCACCATCGTGCCGCGCACGAGCGGTGCTCTTGGTTATACCATGCAGGTCGAGGAGGACGAGCGCTTCCTGACGACGCGCCAGGAGGTCTTGGACAAGCTCGCTGTCTATTGCGGTGGCCGCGCAGCCGAGGAGCTCATCTTTGGAGAGATGACGACCGGCGCCGCCAACGACATCGAGCAGGCCACCAAGCTCGCCCGTAATATGGTGACGCGCTTTGGTATGTCCGACGAGTTTGGCATGATGGCGCTCGGTACCGTGCAGAACGCGTATCTCAATCAGGACACGTCGCTCACCTGCGCCCCCGGTACGGCCGAGCGCGTGGACGCGATTGTCGCCAAGCTGATCGAGGATGCGCACGACCGCGCTTTGCAGATTCTGAAGGAGAACAAGTTTAAGCTCCACGAGCTGGCTCGTTATCTGTATAAGAAGGAGACCATCACGGGCGAGGAGTTCATGAACCTCCTCACGCGCGAGAATCCGCTGATGCCCAAGCAGCAGTAAAGCCGCGGCCGAGCCAGTAAACGCCGACGCCCCATTTGAGCAGCTTTCTCAAATGGGGCGTTTTGCTTGAGAGGGATGGAAATGAAGATCGTGGTGAGCGCCTGCTTGATGGGCGAGAGCTGCAAGTATAATGGGCTCGACAACTATCATCGCGAGTTGGTCGAGGCCTGCGAGCGTACAGGGACCGAGGTCCTCTTGGTGTGCCCTGAGGTCTTTGGGGGCCTGCCCACGCCGCGCAAGCCGTCCGAGATTGTGAACGGCGAGGTCTGTACCTGCGAGGGCGTGTCCGTTGACCTAGAATTTCGCCTAGGCGCCCAACGTGCGCTCGACATGTGCGAGCAGGCGGGTGGGCCGGAAGAGATCGCCGCGTGCATCCTGCAGGACCGTAGTCCCTCGTGCGGCGCGAGCCTCATCTACGACGGAACATTCAGTGGCACCCTCACGGCGGGCAACGGCGTCTTCGTTGATTTACTGCTCCGCCACGGTTATCGCGTGATCCCGGCTAGCGAGTTCGACCCCAGCATGCTGGAGCAATAAAAAACCACCACAAAGGTGCGGCTCCCTTGTGGTGGTTTTGGCCTGGGTCTAGAGCGTGTGGCCGTAGGCGTTGGCGGCCTTGATGGCGGCGGCGATTTTTTCGTCGGTGAAGGGCTCCGGGTTGCCTTGCTTCCACTCGTTGGTGGCGTGCGCGTGCTCGCACAGGGCAGGGATATCGGTCTCGGAAAGCTCGACCTGCTCAAGCGTTACGGGCAGCCCCATCTGCTTGTTGAAGTCAGCATAGCGCTTAAGGTTCTCGGTGTCGCCCGTGTAGGCGAACAACACGAGCACGCCCAGGCTCACGACCTCGCCGTGCAGGTAGGTGCCCTCACGCGGAATGCTGCAGGTGGCATTGTAGAACGCGTGCGCCACGCTCGAGTTGTAGTAGTAATCGTTCTGGTTGGTCAGGTTCGAGACATAGCCCGTGTTGACCACGATATCGAGCGCGATCTGCTTGACGGCCTCGCTCGACAGGTCCTGGCGCACGTCCTCAAGACCCTGGACGCCATAGGTAAACAGCGGCTCGGAGCAGGTGTGGGCGAGTGCCAGGCCAAGACCGGCGGTGTGCTCCAAATCACCGGCGCTCGTGGCGTACTCGACCTCGGGCTGCTTAGAGAGGGCATCGCCTACGCCGGCCCAGAAGTACTCTGCCGGTGCCTCGGCGATGATCTTGGGGTTGATGAAGATGTGCGCCGGTCGGTTGGGGTACGAATAGCCCTCGAGCGAGCCGTCGTCGTTGTACACGACGGCAATGGCGGTCGCAGCGGAGCAGTTGGAGCAAATCGTCGGCACCGTAAAGACGATCTTCTTGAGCTCGATGGCTGCGGTCTTCACGGTGTCGAGCGCCTTGCCGCCGCCGCATGCGATAAGCACGTCAGCTTCCTGGCAGGCAGGGGAGTTTACGACCTTGGCGATATTTGCGCGCGTACTGTTGGTGCCGTAGACGCGCGTCTCCAGAATTTCGACGTCGGTACCCGCCAGCGCAGCTTCGATACCGGGAAGTGCTGCGGCCAGTGCCCGCTTGCCACCGATGATCGCGACCTTCTTCGCGCCGTACTCGGCCAGCGCGCCGGACAGCTCGTCAAAGCAATCCTCGCCAACGGTGTAGTCGCTCATTCCAATCGTGCGCATAGCAACCTTCTTTCGTTCGATAAAGTGCTTTCAGGTATTTTGCTCCAAGAGAAGGTCCACAGCCGCGAGAAATTTCGAACGTATAAAACCAGTGTTGAGGGTTTTTCGCCGGCGCTGAACGTGCTAGCATACTCCGCATAAGCGTTGATGGGGACGAGTAGTCGGCCGTCCGCATGCCACAGAGAGCGGGGAGCGCTGAGAACCCGTGCATGCGACCGATGAAAATCACCCCGGAGCTGCGGTCCCAACGGACGTGCCGCGCAGGTTCGTCTTAGTAGACATCGCCGAGATGGTCGTCGATACAGGCCAGCCGAGTAACGGATGCGAGTGCGCGAATATGCGGGCGAGGGCATCTGAGCTGGGTGGTTAAGCGAAGAGCTTTTGCGGGCGTGCAGCTCGTTTTGTGGCGCTTCGTCCCAGCTTGTAGGGACGGGCGCTTTTTTGGTGCCCAGAGGGCGTGCGCGCCCATGACAAGAAAGGGGTACCGTGGCAAACGAGTACAAGCAGACGATGAATCTGCCCAAAACCGGATTTCCCATGCGTGCCGGTCTTTCCAAGTCCGAGCCCAAGCGACTCAAGGACTGGCAGGACAACAAGGTCTACGAGCAAGTTCTAAAGAAGAACGAGGGTCACAAGAAGTTCGTGCTGCACGACGGTCCTCCGTACGCCAACGGCCCGATCCACATCGGCCACGCCATGAACAAGATCTCCAAGGACATGATCAACCGTTACTGGATGATGCAGGGCTATGAGGTTCCCTATGTTCCCGGTTGGGACTGCCATGGCCAGCCGATCGAGCATAAGGTCGAGGAGAAGCTCGGCACCGAGAAGTTCAACCAGACCTCCACGGCTAAGATCCGCGAGCTTTGCAATAAGTTCGCTGTCGAGAACATCGAGTTGCAGAAGGCCGGCTTCCGTCGCCTTGGCGTGCTTGGCGACTGGGACAACCCGTATCTGACGCTCTATCACCAGCATGACGCCGCCGACATCGAGGTCTTCAAGGCCATGTTCGACAAGGGCATGATCTATCGTGGTCACAAGCCCGTTCACTGGTGCAAGCACTGCCACACCGCGCTCGCCGAGGCCGAGATTGAGTACTCCGACGAGACGAGCCCCTCCATCTTCGTGCGCTTCGAGATGACCTCCAAGCCCGCCGGCCTCGAGAACTTCGACGGCCCGGTCGACTTTATCATCTGGACGACCACGCCGTGGACCATCCCCTCCGACCAGGCAGTTTCCCTCAAGCCCGGCGCCGCCTATGTCGCCGTTGAGCACGAAGGTCGTGCCGAGGTCATGCTCGAGGACCTGGCTCCCAAGTGCTGCGAGGAGTTTGGCTGGGAGTACACCCCGGTCATGGTCGACGGTAAGCCCTACGTGGTTCCTGCCGAGACCTTCCACCACATCCACTACAAGCAGCCGATCTTTGACGGTGTTGAGGGCGTGGCGCTGCTGGCCGATTACGTCGGTGTCGACGACGGTACCGGTATCGTCCACAACTCGCCCGGCCACGGCGTCGACGACTACTTTGCCTGCCTCAAGGAGGGCATCACCGACATCTGCATGCCGGTCGATGACGACGGCAAGTTCTACACCGGTGAGGAGTTTGGCACCGGTGGCCCCTTCAGCGGTATGGATACCGATGAGGCCAACCCGCACATCATCGAGTTCCTGCGCGAGCGCGGCACCCTGGTCCTCGAGAAGAAGATCACGCACAGCTATCCGCACTGCTGGCGCTGCAAGCACCCGGTGCTCTTCCGTGCTACTGACCAGTGGTTTGTCTCGATGGACAAGACCGGTCTGCGCGAGCAAGCTGGCAAAGAGGTCCGCGAGAACGTCAAGTGGTATCCGGCTCACGCCGCCAACCGCATCGGCGCCATGGTCGAGCAGCGTCCCGACTGGTGCATCAGCCGTCAGCGCAACTGGGGCGTGCCTATCCCCAGCTATACCTGCGCCGACTGCGGCGAGAAGGTCATGAACGACGCCACGCTCGACGCCGTCATCAAGCTCTTCCATGAGAAGGGCTCCGACGCCTGGTTCACCGACGCTCCCGAGAGCTACCTGGGCGAGGCCTGTGTCTGCCCCAAGTGCGGCGGCCATCACCTCAAGGCCGATAAGGACATCCTCGACGTGTGGTGGGACTCCGGCGTGTCTTGGAAGGCCGTCTGTGAGTATCGCCCCGAGCTGGAGTATCCGGCGGATGTGTACCTCGAGGGCTCCGACCAGCACCGCGGTTGGTTCCAGAGCTCGCTGCTCACCTCGGTGGGAGCCAATGGTCACGCCCCGTACAAGGCGGTCGTCTCGCAAGGCTTCACCCTCGACGGCCAGGGCCGCAAGATGTCCAAGTCGCTCGGCAACGTCATCGACCCCAACAAGGTCTGCGACGAGATGGGTGCCGACATCATCCGTCTGTGGGTTGCATCCGTCGATACCAGCTCCGACGTGTCCATCGACCACGAGATCCTTGCTCGTACGTCCGATGCCTACCGTCGTTTCCGCAACACGCTGCGCTTCCTGCTCTCCGAGCTCGAGGGTCAGTTTGAGCCCGAGACCGACGGCGTCGCCTTTGCCGACCTGCTGCCGCTCGACAAGCTCATGGTTGCCCGCCTGACCCAGGTTCAGGCCGAGGTCGACGATGCTTACTCTTGCTACGAGTTCCCGCGCGCTTACCGTGCACTTTACGACTTCGTGGTTACCGAGCTTTCCAACGTGTACCTCGATGCCCTGAAGGACCGTCTGTACTGTGACAAGCCCGGCTCTCTCGAGCGCCGCAGCGCCCAGACCGTGCTTGCCGAGCTCTTCTCGATGCTCATGCGCGACCTGCAGCCGATCCTGTCCTACACGGTCGACGAGGCCATGGCCTATGCGCCCGCCGGTTGCGTCGACCACCAGAAGTACGCCGCGCTGCTCGATTGGTACAAGTCGCCCATCACGGTCGACGAGGCCAATGAGTTCGAGGGCGTGCTTGAGGCTTCACTCGAGTTACGTAGCGCCGTGACCAAGGCCCTTGAGGATGCCCGTTCTGCCGGCACTTTCACCAAGAGCCAGCAGGTTCGCGTCAAGGCGGTCGTTCCCGCAGAGATGTACGCGCTGCTGACCGGTGATAAGGCCGTCGACCTGGCCGAGTTCTACATCGTCTCCGATGTTGAGCTGACCCAGGGCGAGGAGCTCTCCGTTGCCATCGAGGCAGCCGAGGGCGAGTGCTGCGACCGTTGCTGGAACTACCGCACCACCGTTGGCGAGTTCAACGGCCACGCGCATATTTGCAAGCGCTGCGCCGATGCTTTGTAGGTTACGGCGTTCGTAGAACGCCGTAACCTACCGACGCTGCAAACGCCCCTAAGCGGCAATCTGACGTTCAATCGTCGGTCGCGTACCAAAGTACGCTTCCCTCCTCTTTCACGTCACCTTGCTCGCTTAGGGACGTTTTCGCTGTTGGTGACGATAACGCGGCGTTTCCATTGCTGGAGCTAGAGGCTTTCTTTCGACTTGCGTTTTTAGTCGAAAGCTATTAAGCGACATTCCGTTATTCGGAATGTCGCTTTCGTTTTTAGCTGGTTATTTCGCTTGCGTTGGTGGATATGTCGTGCGTTCTGCGTATGGCAATATAAGATAGTTCTTTGTATTAAACGTAATTCGATGTTCTTGAGGGTAGGGGATTGATTTGGGTCGTGCTGGGGATATGACGCCGCCTTTGCGTTGGCGGTTGGGTGTTGCTGGTGGGGTGGCGCTGGCTGTGTTGCTTGTTGACCAGCTGACCAAGCTTGCGGTTCGTGCCGTGGGCGACGCTTTGCATGTGACCGTTATCCCCGGTGTTATCGACTTTATGTTTGTCCGCAATATCGGAGCCGCCTTTAGCATGGGCGAGGGTCATGGCGTCACTTTCGCTGTGTTGGCGCTTGCGGTCATTGTCGCCATTGCCGTGTACTTGCTCCGTGCATCCCAGCTCGCCCATCTTGAGGTCGTGGGCATGGCGATGGTTGCGGGCGGTGCTATTGGCAACGCTATCGATCGTTTGGCCTTTGGCTTCGTGACCGATTTTATTGCCACCACCTTCATCGACTTCCCCGTCTTCAATGTGGCCGATATCGGCATTACCTTGGGCGTCGTGCTCGCCCTCTTCGGATACATGTTCTTGAGCCCCGCGGCCCGTGAGGTCGACGCGACCGCTGAGCTTAACGCCCGTGACGAGGCCCGCGCCAAGCGCAAGGCCCAGCAACGCGGGGAGCGTGCCCGCAAAATTCGCGAAAGGAACGAGCGCTAATGGCCGACATCCATATTCTTGTTGCCGACGATGCCGCCGGTCAGCGTCTTGACGCTTATCTGGGCGCCAATGACGGCTGTCCTACGCGTTCTGCCTGTGCGCATCTGATCGAGGGCGGCGCCGTCGCTGTCAATGGCGAGACCTGCCTGTCCAAAAAGTACGCCGTGCGAGCCGGCGACCGTATTTCGGTCGATTTGCCCGAGCCGCACGATCCCACCGATGTGATTCCCGAGGCCATCCCGCTCGACATTCGCTATGAGGACGATTATCTCATTGTGCTCTCCAAGCAGCGCGGCCTGGTGTGCCATCCCGCGCATGGTCATGAGAGCGGTACGCTCGCGAATGCCCTGGTCTATCACTGCGGTATCGACCATCTGGGCACCGTGCAGGGTGAGGACCGACCTGGCATCGTGCATCGCCTGGATCGCGATACCTCGGGCCTTATGCTCGCGGCAAAAGACGACGACACCCAGCGCGCGCTTCAAAATCTTATCCGCACGCGCACGCTCGATCGTCGCTATATCACGCTTGTCCACGGGCACATCGCCATGGACGAGGGCACCATCAATACCGGTATTGCCCGTTCCACGCGCGACCGCGTCAAGATGGCGGTTTCGGACGACCCCTTTGCCCGTCAGGCCATTACGACCTTCAAGGTGCTCGAGCGCTTTGATTCCACGCGTTTCGACGACGGCTACACGCTTGTCGAGTGCCACCTGTTTACCGGCAGAACGCACCAGATTCGTGTGCACATGCGCCATATCAACCACGCCTGCGTGGGCGATCCGCTCTACGGCAAGTGCGATGCGCGTGCCGATCAGGGTCTGACCAGGCAGTTCCTTCATTCTTGGCGCGTGGCGTTCGACCATCCCGTGACGGGGGAGCGCATTGAGTGCCGCGACGAGTTGCCCTGGGATCTCGCTGCGGTTCTTGACGATCTGGCTCCGCGCTCGCTCGGTCGCACTGCCGCCGGTGACGAAATCGTCTCTCAGCTCGGTCTGCTCGAAGCCTAGCCAGTATTAGGTGGTTTCTTGAACTCGGTAAGCCTGCGGTAAGATATACGGTTGTTTACGTAACGCGTTCTCGGGAGCCTGCATGCTCGCCTTTTTACAAACCAACACACCCATCGTGGTCTTCAACCAGATTGTCGTCACGCTGCTCACGGTCTGCTTTCTGTACCAGGTGGTCTTCTTTGTCATTGGCGCTCTTCGTGGCGAGGTCGCGCCTCCCAAGGCCAAAAAACTCCATCGTTATGCTTTCTTTATCGCGGCGCATAACGAGGAGGCCGTGATCGCCAACCTTGTTCGCTCCATCAAGGACCAGGATTATCCGTCCGAGCTCATCGAGGTCTTCGTGGTTGCCGACGCCTGCACCGACAACACCGCACAGCTCGCGCGCGAGGCAGGTGCCATTGTTTACGAGCGCAATGATCTTGCCCGTAAGGGTAAGAGCTGGGTCATGGACTTTGGCTTCGACCGCATCCTTAACGAGTATCCCGACACGTTTGAAGGCTACTTTATCTTCGATGCCGATAACGTTATCTCCCGCGATTACGTGTCCAAGATGAACGATGCCTTTGACCAGGGATTCCATGTGGTCACGAGCTATCGCAACTCCAAGAATTTTGGCAGCTCGTGGATCTCGGCAGCTAATGCTACTTGGTACCTGCGCGAGGCGCGCTTTCTCAACAACGCGCGTAATATCTGTAAGACGTCTTGCGCCGTCTCGGGTTCGGGCTACCTCATCTCCGCCAGTGTTATTGAGGGCATGCACGGCTGGCAGTTCCATACGCTGACCGAGGACATTCAGTTCACTACGTTCTGCGCTATTCACGGTATTCGCATTGGCTATGCGCCGGCGGAGTTCTTTGACGAGCAACCCGTGACGTTCAAGGCATCCTGGAAGCAGCGTATGCGCTGGACCAAGGGCTTTTACCAGGTGTTCTTTACCTACGGCAAGCATCTGGTCAAGTCGACGTTCCGCTATCATCGCTTTGCCGCCTACGACATGTTCATGACGATCGCCCCGGGTATGCTGCTATCGCTGATCTCGATGCTCGCTAATGCGACGTTCTTGATTGTGGGTGGCCTTTCGCATGGTTTCTTGGCTACCGAAGTCGAGATGCAGGCGTGCGCCGCTTCGCTCATTATGACCTTCGCCATGATGTATCAGACCTTCTTTATCCTGGCGCTGCTCACGACTATCTTTGAGTACAAGCACATTCACTGCGCGCAAAAGTGGCGTCTGGTGACTAACCTGTTTACCTTCCCGATCTTTATGTTTAGCTATATCCCTATCACGGTGGCCGCGCTGTTCCTGAAGGTCGACTGGGTTCCTACCCAGCATGCCGTAAACGTCACCCTCGACGAGGTCATGCAAGGCGCCAAATAACCACCACCAAAACCACCGCAAAGGGGACAGGCACCTTTGTGGTGGTTTTTGCTTTTGCGATGCAGCTCGAGGAGGTACTCGATGTTTTATATCCCGTTTTGGATTTGCATCTTTGCCGGCGCGGCGATTGATGCCCGTCAGCGACGTTTTCCCAATGAACTTGCCGGTGCGTGTGCGGTGACGGCGTTAGTGGGCGTTTGGCTCGACAAAGGCGTTAACACAGCGCTTGACCACGCGGGTCTTGCCGTCATTGTGTATCTTGCTCTCGTGCTGACTGAGTCCCTCTGGCGTCGTCTTCGCCAAATCCCGGGCATCGGCATGGGGGATGCCAAGGCGCTCTTCGCGCTTTGCACGCTCGACCCTATGGGTGGCATCGTGGCATTTGCCGTCGCACTCCTGGCTCTGGCCCTTTCCTGCCTCTTCACAAAATCGCGCTCCCTGCCATTGCTCCCGTTTTTAGTGCCGATTTTTGCCATAATCGAGGTCGTGGGCTGCACTTTGTAACCGATTGCGCATCCTTCTTAAGGAGCATGCCATGGCATCTAATCAAGAAACGGCCGTCATTAAGGCGCGCATGGACCGTATTCCCTCAGCGTTGTCGCCCGAGCTTGTCGAGCGCATTGCCGCCGATCGTGCTTCGGGCTATGTCAACCCGTATCGTTGCAACGATGATCAGGTCATCCGTCGTATTGATCGCACTACCGACAAAGGCACGCTTATGCGTCCGGCGTTTATGCGCGATACCGAAAAGATACTTCATCTTCCGGCTTACACCCGGTATGCGGGCAAAACGCAGGTCTTTAGCTTTCGTAGCAATGACGATCTGTCACGCCGCGGTTTGCACGTGCAGCTTGTCTCGCGCATTGCGCGCGATATCGGTCGCGCCCTGGGGCTCAATTGCGATCTGATCGAGGCGATTGGCCTGGGCCACGACTTGGGACACACGCCTTTCGGCCATTCCGGCGAGCGCTTCCTCAACGATATCTATCACGAGCGTACGGGGCGTTATTTTTTCCATAACGTGCAGTCGGTCCGCGTGCTCGACGCGTTGTATGGCCGCAACGTGTCGCTCCAGACGCTCGACGGCGTGCTATGCCATAACGGCGAGTACGAGCAGCGTGTGTTTGAGCTCTCGGACATGGGCTCCTTTGACCAGTTTGACCAGACGGTTGAGGATTGCATTGCCACGGGCTATAGCGCAATTGAGCATCTGCGTCCCATGACGCTCGAGGGCTGCGTCGTTCGCATCTCGGATATTCTTGCCTACGTCGGTCGTGACCGTCAGGATGCGATCGCGGCGGGCCTGCTTTCGCCCGACGCTTTTGATGATGGCCGGGGCGGTGCCTACAACAGTTGGATCCTCACGCATGCCTCTATCGATATCGTTGAGCACAGCTATGGTAAGCCGCGCATCGAGATGAGCGAGGACCTGTTTGAGGAAATTCGCCGAGCCAAGCGCGAGAACTACGAGAAGATCTATAGCAAGGGCGGTATCGAAGGCGATTCCGAGGCGGAGCTGCGCGAGGCGTTCGTAAAGCTCTACGACCGTTGCCTGCGGGATCTAAACAGTGGCGACGAGTCCTCTTACATCTTTAAGCACCATATCTCGCGCATTGAGCAGCAGCTTTCCTACTATGATCGCACCTATGCCTGGCAGGACGACAAGGATCAAGCCGTGGTGGATTATATCGCGAGCATGACGGACGGTTATTTCTGCGAGCTGACGAGCAAGCTGTTCCCTGGTCTGGAGTTTCCGCACCGTACCTATATTAACGAACGGTAGTTCGTATTAATTCGGTATACTGTTAGTGGAAAACGTTTTTGATTGATACACAGGATGGCTATGGACGACCTTTTTTCTGCTTCGACGCGCGAGCGTTCCTTTCAGAATGCGCCGCTTGCGGTGCGCATGCGCCCCAATTCGCTCGACGAGTACGTGGGCCAGCAAAAGGCCGTCGGTAAGGGTTCATGGCTGCGTGCCGCGATCGAGCACGACGTGCTTTCGAGCGTGATTCTGTACGGGCCTGCCGGTACGGGCAAGACGACGCTGGCCCACATTATCGCCAACCATACCAAGAGCGAGTTTGTCGAGGTCAGCGCCGTCACGGGTACCGTGAAGGACCTGCGTCGTGTGATTGATGAGGCCAAGACGCGCCTGAATACATACGACCGCCGCACCATTCTATTCATCGATGAGATTCACCGCTTCTCTAAGTCGCAGCAGGATGCCCTGCTGCATGCAGTTGAGAACCGTACCGTCATTATGATTGGCGCTACGACGGAGAATCCGTACTTCGAGGTCAACTCGGCGCTGCTCTCACGTGGTCGCGTCGTGGAGCTTGAGCATTTAAAGGACGAGGATATCGCCATGCTTATCGAGCGTGCGCTCGAGGCACCTCAGGGCCTGAACGGCAAATTCTCGGCCGATGAGGATACGGTTAAGACCATTTGCACGCTGGCCGCGGGTGATGCGCGCTCGGCGCTCACGACGCTCGAGCTTGCGAGCGAGATTGCCGTCACGCGTCCCGATACCGAGGGAACGCCAGCGCCCGCGGCGGGGGAGCGATATCCCATCACCGTGGATGACGTGAAGATCGCCAACCCGCGTCGCGGCTTTACGTATGACAAAAACGGCGACATGCACTACGACATCATCAGTGCGTTCATCAAGTCCATGCGCGGTAGCGACCCCGATGCCACGATCTATTGGCTCGCGCGCATGATCGATGCTGGGGAGGATCCTAAGTTTATCGCTCGCCGCATTATGATTCACGCTTCTGAGGATGTTGGCAACGCCGACCCGCAGGCGCTTTTGGTGGCGCATGCCGCGTTTAAGTCTGCCGAGGTCATTGGCTATCCCGAGTGCCGCATTAACCTGGCTCAGGCTGCACTCTATGTGTGCTTGGCGCCAAAATCCAACGCGTGTGAGGCTTCGATTGATGCGGCGCTGGCCGATATACATTCTAGTGGGCTTCGCGAGGTGCCGAGTTATCTGCGCGATCGCCATCGCCCGGGCAGCGATGAATACGGTGTGTATAAATACCCGCACGATTATCCCGAAGGCTGGGTCGATCAGCGCTATTTGCCCGAAGGCTTGGAACGCGGTGCATTTTGGCAGCCTGCCGGCCGCGGTTGGGAAGAATGGCGCGTAGAGCAAAGTGAGCGCGACCGCAGCGGGAATGCACCGAAGTAGCTGCTGATAATTTTGTCCCACGTTGCTGCTAATGGCATGTTCGGCCCCCTTTGGGGTACCATGGAAAACGTTTGTATATCGATTCCTTTGGGAGGCTTGTATGAGTCCCATTCAAATCGCCTTGCTGCTGCTCGCCGTTGCCGGCGTGTGGGCTATCGTTGAGCTCGCGCTTACCCTGCGCAAGACCCGCACCGTTGTCGACTCGCTCGATAAGACCGTTAACGACCTCAACAACACCATCGCCGAGGCTCAGCCTGTGGTGGCAAAGCTCGATGGCGCTGTCGATGAGCTTACGCCGGCACTTGCCCAGATGGAGCCGCTGCTTAAGTCGAGCAAGACGGCAGTTGATGCCCTTACCTCCAATCTCGTAGAGGTCGAAGCCGTGGTTCGCGACATTTCTGAGGTCACCGGTAGCATGGCCGAGGCCAGCAATGCTGTGTCGAGCGTGACCGACTCTGCCGCCGGTGCTGTGCAGAAGCTCTTCAATAAGGTGAAGGCTCCTGCAGCCGACGCCGATCGCAAGCTCGCCGCTGCCGCTGCGGAGGCCGAGCAGCCTACCGAGCGCGTCCTAATTGGCGAGGACGAGGCCGCCGCGGGCGACGATGATGGTCAGAAGTCTGTATCCAAGCCGGCTCAGTATTACACCTATACGCCCGCCGAGACCTCTGAGGAGTCCTGCGATGAGTAGCGAAGCAACCTGCCCTATCACGCTGACCGTTGCCGGTGACCCGCGTCTCGCTCGCCTTGTGCGCATGACGGCAGCCAACGTTGGTGCCCTGTGCTCTATGTCTGTCGATCGCATCGAGGACATCCGCATGGCTGCCGAGGAGGCTTTCATCTTTGGTTGCACCGCGGTCGACTGCGACGACATCACCATCAAATTCGATGTCGATGAGACCCACGTTGGCATGACTATTACCTTTGGTGACCAGGCTACGGTCGATGAAGACGACCAGGCTGCGGTGTATGCCGAGCTCATCCTCGCGAGCGTGTGCGACTCCTACGAAAAGACTGCGGCGCCCCTGACGCTTTCCCTCGATCTCAAGGCGGATATCTAATATGACCGAACGTTCCCGGAGCGGCAAGACCGCTTGGGGCAAGGAGAAAACCCGCGAGCTGTTTCGTCGCTACAAAGAGACCGGTGATCCGGACGCCCGCGAGCAGCTCGTCATGTCCCATATGAATCTGGTAAGGTTTCTTGCCAATAAATTTAAGAATCGCGGCGAGCCGCTCGACGACCTCATGCAGGTCGGCTATCTGGGTTTGCTTAAGGCTATCGACCGCTTTGACCCCGAGCGCGGGCTCGAGTTCACGACGTTTGCAACACCCACTATTCTGGGCGAGATCAAACGCCATTTCCGCGACAAGGGCTGGAGCGTGCGCGTACCGCGTCGTCTGCAGGAGCTCTCGGCCAAGGTCAACCAAGCTACTGACAAACTTACCAACGAGCTGCAGCGTTCGCCCAAGGTTGAGGAGATCGCTGAGTATCTAGATGTGACTGTCGATGAGGTCCTCGAGGCTATGGAATCGTCTTCGGCCTATACCTCGGTGCCCATCGAGGCTCCTGGTGCGTCCGATTCCGACGATGCCCCTTCGATTCTCGACCGTTACGCCGACGACGACAACGAGCTCGACTTTACCGATGACCGCCTAGTGATCGAGGAAGCCATCCGTGATTTCTCGCCGCGCGAGCGCGAGGTGATCGAGCTGCGCTTTCTGAAGGGCATGACCCAGATCGAGATCGCCAAGAAGCTGGGTATTTCTCAGGTGCAGGTTTCGCGTCTGCTTCGCCGCACGCTTAAGAAGATTCAGGACAAGATCGACCCCGACGGAGTGATGATTCGTTCATGAGTGAGCACCCCCAACAAACCGATCGCGTGCTGCGCGACACCCGCATTCTGACGCTTCGCATTTGGGCTGTTGTCGGCTGCATTGTCATCGCCGCTGTCATCTTTAACCTTATGGGCATCCTGGCCCCGGTTATCGAGTTTCTCGCCGTTGGTTCCATCATTGCCTTTGTGATGTCCCCGATCACCAACTGGCTCGAGCACCATGGCGTGAATCGCGGCATCGGTTCGCTTGTCGCGCTTATTGTTGTTGTTGCCGTGCTCGTCGGTGTCGTTTGCATCTTGTCGCCGATTCTCTTTGGTCAGATCATGGAAGTCCTGAGCCGCCTGCCCGAGCAGCTTCGTGTTGCGGGTGGCGACCTCAATGAGATGATCTCGCATGCCAAGACGCTCAACAACACGCCGCTCAAGGAGTATTTGGACGATAATCTTTCGTCGCTAGTTGCCGTGGCATCGAAGTATGTGTCTCAGATCGCTGCCGAGCTTGGCCGCGGTGTGTTCCCGCTCATCACTAATACGGCCTCGCAGTTGTTCGCGATCTTCCTTGGTCTGGTGCTTGCGTACTGGATGGCCTGCGACTACCCTCGCATGCACCACGAGGTCTGCACCATCATCGGTCAGGAGAAGGAGACCTCGTACCGCTTTATGGTCGCCATCCTTTCTCGCTCTGTCGGTGGCTACATGCGCGGTATGGTCGTGACGTCCATCTGCGGTGGTTTCCTCGCCTTTATCGGTTTTATGATCATCGGTCATCCGTATGCGGCGCTCATGGCTATCTTTACCGGCATCATGCATTTGGTTCCGGTCGTCGGTCCCTGGGTGAGCGCAGCAATCGCCACGGTTCTCGGCTTCATGTTCAGTCCCATGTTGGCGTTATGGACGCTCATCGTGACGATGGTGGCGCAAAACGTCACCGATAACGTGATTTCGCCTAAGGTCATGCAGAGCTCGGTGCAGGTGCATCCCATCATGAGCCTCACGGCGCTCGTTATTGGCTCGGCACTCATGGGTCCCATCGGCATGATTATTGCCATCCCGCTGTGTGCGGCCCTCAAGGGTATCTTCGTGTACTATTTTGAGAATGAGACCGGCCGCCAGCTTGTGGCCTATGACGGCGCCGTGTTTAAGGGCACACCGTACCGCGATGCCGATGGCAATCCGGTCGCCGCCTACGACGCGCTCGGCGACGACACTTTCATCTACGAGTCCGAGCTCATCGGCAACGAGACTGCGCCCGAGGCCAAGGCCATGCCCAAGCCCGAGCTCGATAATCCCTGGATTAAGCTCTCTGGTCTGCAGCCCGATGCCACGGGCTTCTTCAAGAACCCCTTTGCCAAAGAGGATGATTCCAACTCGGACGACGATACCAATACCGGCATCGACGGCTCCTTGGACGATGATGACAACTAGCGGGGTAATTCGGATTAATATTCATACGCGCTAACATGCAATTTCGCTGAAGGGCCGGCATTGTGCCGGCCCTCTTTTTTGCACTTGCGCGGTGGGATGGTAATATCGTTACGTTTGAACTGTTTCGATGTGAAACTGAGGAGATTCCCTCTATGAGTGCTGACTACCCGTCAATGACTACGGCCGAGATCCGCTCCAAGTTCCTCAACTTCTTTGAGGAGCGCGGTCTTAAGCTCTATCCTTCTTCGTCCCTCGTCCCCGACGATCCTTCGCTGCTGCTTGCCAACGCCGGCATGAACCAGTTTAAGGAGTACTACCAGGGCAAGAAGACCATGAAGGAGATCGGCGCTATCTCCTGCCAGAAGTGCGTCCGCACCAACGACATCGATTGCATCGGCGAGGACGGCCGTCACCTGTCCTTCTTCGAGATGCTCGGCGACTTCTCCTTTGGCGGCGTCTCCAAGCAGCAGGCCTGCGCTTGGGCCTTTGAGCTCATTACCAAGGAGTTCAAACTGCCGCTCGACCGCCTGTACTTCACCGTCTTTACCGAGGACGACGAGACCCACGATGTGTGGCGCTCCCTGGGCGTTGCCGAGGATCACATCTCTCGCCTGGGCGAGGACGACAACTTCTGGGCCGCTGGCCCCACCGGCCCCTGCGGTCCGTGCTCTGAGATCTACTTTGATATGGGCGAGGAGGTCGGCTGCGGCAGCCCCGACTGCAAGCCTGGCTGCGACTGCGACCGCTTCCTGGAGTTCTGGAACCTCGTCTTTACCCAGTACGACCGCCAGGAGGACGGCTCCATGCCGGAGCTGCCGCATCGCAACCTCGATACGGGTATGGGCCTGGAGCGCATGGCCGCCATCATGCAGCATAAGACCGCCAACTACGACGGCGATCTGATGCAGCACCTCATCAAGCTCGGTGAGAAGATCAGCGGCAAGACCTATGACGCCGATGACTACTCCGGCGTCAGCCGCTCGCTGCGCATCATCGCCGATCACTCCCGTGCCGTCGACTTTATGATTTCCGACGGTATCCTCCCCGGTAACGAGGGTCGCGAGTACGTCCTTCGCCGTCTGCTCCGCCGTGCCGTGTTCCACGGTCGCCTGCTGGGTATCGAGGGTGCCTTCCTGACCAAGTTCATCGACGAGGTCAACGCTCAGATGGGCGAGGCCTATCCCGAGTTGCTCAAGAACGTCGCGCTCGTCAAGGGTATCGTTGCCTCCGAGGAGGAGCGCTTCTCCACGACGCTCGACAACGGCCGCGTCTACCTGGATGAGGCACTGGCAGCGCTTGCCGAGGGCGCTGTGCTTCCGGGCGATGTTGCCTTTAAGCTGCACGACACCTTTGGTTTCCCCATCGACCTAACCGTCGAGATCGCCGGCACCGCTGGCCACGACGTCGACATGGACGGCTTCACTGCCTGCATGGAGGACCAGAAGGCCCGCGCCCGCGCCAATGCCAAGGGCGACGCCTGGGGCAGCTTCAACGACGTGTGGGTTGAGCTTTCCGACAAGGTCGCTGCGACCGAGTTCGACGGCTATGACAACGATGTGATCGAGGGCGCCAAGGTTGTCGCCATCGTGCGCAACGGCGAGTCCGTCGAGTCCGCTGCCGCCGGCGAGAACGTCGAGGTCGTGCTCGACCGCACCCCGTTCTACGCCGAGATGGGCGGCCAGCAGGGTGACGCCGGCGAGCTTTCCGCCGAGGGCGTTTCGCTGACCGTTTCCGATACCAAGAACCACAACGGCCTGTATGCTCACGTCGCCCACGTTGCCGAGGGCACGCTGACCGTCGGTGCTACCGTGACCGCCGCGCTCGACGCCGAGCGCCGTGGTTTCCTGCGCCGCAACCACACCGCCACCCACCTGCTCGACGCCGCCCTTAAGCAGGTCCTGGGCGAGCATGTCTCCCAGGCCGGTTCGCTGGTGACGCCCGAGCACCTGCGCTTTGACTTCACGCACTTCGAGGCCCTGTCCTCCGAGCAGCTCAAGGCTGTCGAGGACCTGGTCAACCAGCAGATCTTCGCTTCCAAGCCGGTTGTGACCCGTGTCATGGGCATTGACGAGGCTAAGGCTGCCGGCGCTGTTGCTCTGTTTGGAGAGAAGTACGGCGATGTTGTCCGCGTCGTCTCCGTGGGCGCCGAGGACCAGCCGTTCTCCCGCGAGCTCTGTGGTGGCACTCATGCCGCCAATACCGCCGAGATTGGCCTGTTCAAGATCATTTCCGAGTCCTCCACGGGCTCCAATGTCCGCCGTATCGAGGCCGTGACCTCTAAGGGTGCCCTCGACTACATGGCCGACCGCCTGGCGCTCGTTGACGCCGCCGCCGCTGCGCTCAAGTGCCGCGTCGACGAGGTTCCCGCCCGCGTGGAGAACCTGCAGGCCGAGCTGCGCGAGACGTCCAACAAGCTCAAGAAGGCGCTCACTGGTGGCTCCTCCGATGCGATCTCCAGCGCCATCGAGGGTGCTGTCGAGCTGAATGGCTACAAGCTTGTTGTTGCTGAGCTTCAGGGTCTCGAGGCCGCTGACCTGCGCAACGTTTGGGATACCGTGCACCAGAAGGTCGCCGGCCCTGTCGCTTGTGTCGTCGCCAGCGTGACTGAGAAGGGCACTCCGGCCCTGCTCGCTGCCGGCTCCGATGACGCCGTCAAGGCCGGTTTCCACGCCGGTAACGTGATCAAGCAGATCGCGGGTCTGGTCGACGGTCGCGGTGGCGGTCGTCCCAACATGGCCCAGGCCGGTGGCAAGAATGCTGCCGGCATCGCCGATGCCCTCGCGGCCGCTAAGACCGCGCTCGGCGCCTAAGAATCTAAGAAGTCGCTGTGGTTGCGCTCGCGCTGGACATAGGGGAGACCAGGATTGGCATCGCCGTCTCGAGCCGTGATGGCAAGATGGCGATGCCTGTCAAGGTGCTTCCGGCTGCCGAGGTCACCGGTATGGCCAAGACGTTCCGCTACCTGGTTGAGGACTATGAGCCCGACATCCTGGTAAGCGGACGTCCCCTGACCATGGCCGGTGAGCCCGGCCCTCAGGCCGTGCGCGTTGCCGCTGTGGCGCAAAAGATTGCCGACGAGCTCGATCTTCCGTTGGAGTTTGAGGACGAGCGTCTGTCCTCGCAAGAGGCCAAGCGTATCCTGCGCGAGCAGGGACTCAACGAAAAGCAGATGAGGGGCAAGATCGACATGATTGCCGCCAGCCTGTTTTTGCAGACGTGGCTCGATCGTAAAAACGAGGAGGTTTCGCATGCCTAGTGCTTCCGATCCGCGCCAGCCGAATCGTACACAGCAGCCGGCGTCGCGCCCTGCCCAGCCTGGCCAGCGTCCGGCACAGCCGACGCAGCGCGCAGCTCAGCCTGCCGCGCGCCCGGCGCAGTCCTTCTCTCGTTCGGCCCAACCTGTTCAACGGACGGGTCAGCAGCCTTCTGCTCGTTCGGTTCAGCATTCGGCTTCTCACGCGGTTCAGCAGCCCACTGCTCGTACGGCCCAGCCTGCAGGCGGCACCCGCTTTAAGCAGCAGGCACCTACCCAGCGAACGCAGGCCCCCCAATCGCATTCGCATCACGCTCGTGGTTCGCATGGCGTTGCTCCGGCGACCCGCTCGAGCTACAACACGCATGCTCGTCGCGGTGCTCAAAAGAAAAGCTCCCCGGTGCCTATGATTATCGGTGGCGTTGTTGCCGTGCTTGCGCTTGTCGCGATCGTTTTCTTTGTCGTGCCAGCCGTCAAGGGCTTCTTTGGCGGTGAGGGTGCGAAAGTCGTTGCAGGCCAGCAGGTTACTATCACGATTCCCGATGGTGCCTCGGGTGACAGCATCGCTTCGATTCTCTCCGAGAACCATATCGTAGAAAATCCCAAGGATTACTATGCGGCGGTGAAAAAGCTCAACGCCGATATGTCGCTCAAGCCTGGTGATTATTCGTTCACCACACTCATGGATGCGACCAAGGTTGTTCAGCAGCTCATGGAAGGCCCCAACGCGGGCTCCAATACGCTGACTATCCCTGAGGGCCTGACGGTCGATCAAGTCGCCGACCGTGTGGCCCAGGCCTACGACAGCATCTCTAAGGAAGACTTCCTCAACCAGGCCAAGGCCTCCAACTACGTGGACGACTATAGCTTCCTTAAGGGCGCCGCCAACGATTCGCTCGAGGGTTTCTTGTTCCCCAAGACCTATTCGCTGGGCGATTCGCCGACGGCCGATGACGTGATTCGCGCTATGCTCGATCAGTTTAAGACCGAGTACAAGTCGCTTGACTTTGCGAGCTGCGAAGCCAAGATCAAGGAACGCTACGGTGTGGAGATGTCCGACTACGACATCGTCAACTTGGCCTCTATCGTTGAGCGCGAGGGCCTCAACGCCGATCAACGTGCGCATGTGGCCTCGGTTTTCTACAACCGCCTTGCCGGCAAGCTCGACGGTCTGCGCTATCTCAATAGCGATGCGACTATGATGTATGTCACCGGTGGCGAGGTTACCGCCGACGACCTGCAGAGCGATAGTCCGTATAACACCTATAAGCATGAGGGTCTGCCACCCACGCCCATCTGCTCTCCGTCGCTCGAGGCACTCAAGGCCACGCTTGAGCCGACCGACTCCGATGACCTGTATTTCTACATTACGCAGGACGAGGAGTACTTCTCGCAAACCTACGAAGAGCATCAACAGTCTTGGAATTAGCATGAGGATTTTTAGCCCCAAACGTTACGTTGCCTCGGTCGATCGCATCGACCTTAATACCCTGTGGGCCGACGGCAAACGCGCCATTCTGCTCGATCGCGATAACACCCTGGTGCCGCGCGACACCGAGCAGGTTCCCGCCGCGGTTTCCGCTTGGCTCGATACCGCCCGCGCCAAAGGCTTTAAGCTGTGCATGGTGTCCAACAACTGGCATCGCGACCAGGTCATGGCATCAGCACGCGAGCTGGGACTCGAGGCCATCAGCCACGCCATGAAGCCGGCACCGTTTGCCCTCAAGGCGGGTCTTAAGCGCCTCGGCGCCACGGCCGACGAGGCGGTGCTGATCGGTGATCAGCTCTACACGGACGTGTGGAGCGGCAACTTCGCCGGCGTCGATACCATCCTGGTAAAGCCGCAGGCCACGCAGGACCTGTGGTATACGCAGATCTTCCGTATCTTTGAGCGCCGGGCCCTGCGCGACCTTCCCTGCGAGGAATAGGTCTCGTCATGTCCCAGCACACCAAACACGGCTGCGACCATATCTTCTTTATCGGCTTTTTGGGCGCGGGCAAATCGACGCTCGCGCGCAACGTCGGCACTATGTTCAAGCGGCGTTTTATCGATACCGACCGCCTAGTCGTCCGCCGCTGCGGCAAGTCGGTAACCGAGATTTTTGAGACCGAGGGTGAGGATCGTTTTCGCGAGCTCGAGACCTCGGCGCTCCGTTCGCTCCAAAGCGAGCGCAGTCTGTTGGTTTCGTGCGGTGGCGGTATCGTCGAGACGCCGGTGAATATTGAGCTGATGCACGAAATGGGTACGTGCGTGTACCTCGAGGGCGACTTTGAGGATTCGATTCGCCAGATTCGTCGGTCCGACACGCGCCCCGATTTCCGCTCGCCCGAGCATGCCGCGCGCTTGTTTGAGCATCGCCGTCCGCTGTATCGCCAGGCCGCCGATATTACCCTTGATATTCGCAACAAGTCCTTCGAGGACGTTTCCTACCTTTGTGCCGAGATGCTTTTGGAGCGTGGACTGCTATGATTCGCCGCCAACTGATCAATTTCCAAAACCGCAGCGTCGATGTCCGTGTCGGATTGGGCGCGTTCGATGAGCTGTCGCGTATGTTTGCCTCGGCTGTGGGCAAGCCTAAGCGCGCGATGGTGGTTTGGAACTCCGCCTCGTCAGAACGTTTTGATGAGGTCGTCGAGCATGCGCTGGTCGACGCCGGTTTTGCCGTGTCGCAGTTCTCCCTTGAGGTTTCGCCTGCTGGTGCCACGCTGGCCGATGCCGATGCTATCTTTGGCGCCTTGTCTGCCAACGGCATTTCCTGCGACGATCTGGTTGTCGCCGTTGGCGATGCCGCAACCTGCTCGGTTGTTAGCTGGTGCGCCAACCAGTGGTGTGGCCGAACCGAGTGCGCGCTGCTGCCGACGACCTTCGACGCCATGCTCACGGTCGCGACGACCATGAAGCCGCTCATTGCCTCGTCGGCCAATGCGCTTCCCGCTATCGCGTTCCGTCCCGAACCGGGCTTGGTCGTGTGTGACCTCGACCTTGTTCGCGAGGCGGACCCCGAGGACCTCAAGCTCGGCTATGTGGTACTTGTTGGCACCATGCTTTCGAGCAGTAAGTCCCGTTGGAATCAGTTTACTGAGACCGTCCCCGAGATTCTCGCGGGCGAGGAGGTCGCGCTCGTCAATGCCGTTCAATGGTCTCAGACTGCCCGCAAGGACGTACTGATGGCCACGAACCCGAGCGCTCGCCATGCGCTCGATTTTGGCAAGACGGGGGAGCGTACCCTGCGCGCCTGCTTGGGCGATGCCGCTTCGCAGGCCCCTGCCTACCAGCTGTTGTCCGAGGGCATTCGCTTTGAGGCACGCCTAGCACATGATGCCTGCGATTTCGATATCGATTACGTCTTTGAGGTCGATGACTGCTTGGAGGACTTTGGTATCGAGGAACTTGCCTTCGATCTGGAGCCTGCCGCATATATCGAGGAGTTCCGCAAGCAGCAGTTTGCACGCTCGAACCGCAGCATGTTGCCGCTGCCCGCGGCACTCGGCGCCATTCGCCTAACGAACGTTGAGGATGAGGTTCTTGAGCGCCATGCTCACGCCTACTTGGCTTCTCGTAAAGAACTTCTCTAAGATTTATTG
Source organism: Collinsella sp. (assembly GCA_036304065.1). GTDB lineage: Bacteria > Actinomycetota > Coriobacteriia > Coriobacteriales > Coriobacteriaceae > Collinsella. The sequence continues at coordinate 44,744 of JAXIZI010000024.1, forward strand.
ACTTCCATCGTCTTTCGTATCATGTTGAGGGGCGGGTTTCCAATCGGTTGCGGATCGCATGCGATTCCGTCGTTCGGTTGAGACCCGTCCCGTCTATATAGAGACAACAAGAAAGGAATCTGCATGTCTGAGTTTGCTGCCGGTCCTGCCGGTCGTATCGAGCGTGTCCGTGCCCTTATGGTCGAGCGTGGCTACGACGCCATCGTGGTGCGCGACGAGGCCAACCTTCGTTGGCTTACGGGCGTTAAGGGCGTCTTCGACTACACCTTCGAGTTCCCGCACGCTGCGTTTATTACGGCCGACCAGTGCCTGTTCCACACCGACTCGCGCTACCTCAACAGCTTTGAGGAGAACACGCCCGCCGGCAGCCCCTGGGTCTTCGACATGGACGAGGGCACCATCCCCGGCTGGGTCGCCGGCAAGATTGCGGCTAACAAGTGCCGTGTCTGTGCTGTCGAGGACGATATGCAGATTAACTTCTACCAGGGTATTCAGCGCGGCCTGGAGGATCGTTCCGTCACCTGCATGTTGCCGCTGATGCATGACGACATCCGCAAGATGCGCGCCATCAAGGACGCCGAGGAGATCGAGCTCATGCGCCATGCGCAGTCGATCACAGATGCCGCCTTCCAGCACATGCTCGGCTTCATTAAGCCCGGTATGACCGAGAAGCAGGTTCGCAACGAGCTCGAGAACTTTATGTTCGCCAACGGCGCCGACAGCCTGGCCTTCGGCTCCATTGTGGCGAGCGGCCCCAACACCGCCAACCCGCATGCCGTGCCGAGTGACCGTGTCATCGAGAAGGGCGACTTCGTCCTGATGGACTACGGCGCGGGCTACTGTGATTACCGCTCCGACATGACACGCACCGTCGTGATGGGCGAGCCCACGCAGGAGCAGCTCGACCTGTACGCGCTCGTGCGCCGTACGCACGAGGAGTGCGTCGCCGCCATCCATCCGGGCGTCGAGGGCAACGACATTTTCAAGCTTTCCAAGAAGATCATCGGCGATGCCGGTTATGGCGATTACTACAACCATGGCCTGGGCCACGGCGTTGGTATCGACATCCACGAGCTGCCCAACTTCAACCGTAGCAAGAACATCATTGAGGTCGGCTCGGTTATTACCATGGAGCCCGGCGTCTACCTGCCCGGTGTGGGCGGCGTGCGCCTGGAGGACTACGGCGTCGTCACCGAGAACGGATATGAGCCCTTCACCAAGACCCCGCACGACCTGCACGTCATCGATTGCTAGCCCATTTCGATAGATTTTTGGGGCGGGGCGTCCGGAGCAATTCGGACGCCCCGCGTTCTCTTTTTATGCGCTCGCTGCAGGCGCCGTCTGCAAGTGTATAATTTCGCTCGTATGTAATTTGGACGCTTGTGCGTTCTGCCCATAACAAGAAAGGTCGCTATGCCTACCATTTCTACCGCCGACTTCAAGAACGGCCTCGGTCTCCGCATCAAGGACAAGGTCTACACCATCGTCGAGTTCCAGCATGTCAAGCCGGGCAAGGGCGGCGCGTTTGTGCGCTACAAGACCCGCGACATCAAGAGCGGCCGCGTCGTCGAGAACACCTGCAACGCTGGCACCAAGTTCGAGAGCGTTATGCTCACCACCCGTGAGTTCCAGTACCTCTACAACGATGGCGCCGACTACATCTTCATGGACAATGAGACCTATGAGCAGGTTCCCGTTCCCGAGGACATGGTGGGCGAGAACTCCAAGTGGCTGCGCGAGAACGACATCTGCCAGCTGCTCTTCGCCGACGATGAGCTCATGGGCGTGACGCCGCCGATGTTCATCGAGACCACCATCGTCCAGACCGACCCGGGCTTTAAGGGCGACACCGTCCAGGGTTCCACCAAGCCGGCCACGATTGACACCGGCGCTGTCATCCAGGTCCCCATGTACCTCAACGAGGGCGAGGTCATCAAGGTTGACACCCGCGACGGCAAGTTCGTCTCCCGCGTCTAGCAACCAACTCTTCTAGGAGGACTCATGCCCCAGGAAATCAAGATTGACGGCATCGGCATTTCGCCCGATGTTCTGACCGCCATCGTCTCGCGCGCCGTGTCGGATGTCGAGGGCATCGCCTCCGTTGGCGTCAAGGACCTTGCCACCAACCTTGTCTCCATGATGCTCTCGTCCAAGGCCCCGGCTTCCGAGCCGGCGGTCGAGGCCGAGGTCGTCGGCGACAAGCTCGCACTCACCGTGCGTGTCGTGGTGTTCTTTGGCTATCCGTTCAAGAAACTCGCCGAGGCCGTTCGCGCCGCCGTGGTCGCCGCCATCGATGCTCAGGTGGGCGTCGAGGTCGAGCGCGTTGACGTTTGCATCGATGGCCTCGTTTTCCCCAAGGAGTAACCTTTGAGCCTTAAGGTTTATCGCGGGCGTACGCTTGCCCGCAGTCAGGCGCTGCAGCTGCTGTTTCAGGCCGAGGCCACGGACAGCCCGCTCGAGCGCGTCCTCGAGGGCGATTTCCTGATCTCGAAGGGCCCCCTCGACCCCTATGCGCTGGAGCTTTGCCGTGGTGCCTACGAGCATATCGATCGCATCGACTGTGCCCTGCGCGCCGTCGCCAAGAACTGGGATCTTATGCGCATGCCCGGCGCCGACCGCAACCTGCTGCGTATCGCCGTCTACGAGATGCGCTTCCTCACCGACGAGGAGGTCTCGGACGCCATCGTGATCAACGAGGCCGTCGAGCTTGCCAAGGCCTATGGCACCGATCAGTCCGCGTCGTTTGTCAATGGCGTGCTGGGCAAGATCGCTCGCAGCGAGGAGCTGCCGGGCGAGGACCTGTACCAAGAGCTGCTGGCCGAGGACCGCGCTCGCGAGGAGGCGCAGGCTGCAGAGGCTGCCGCAAAGGTCGCCGCCGCTCAGGCTGCCGCCGGTGTACTTGCCGAGGATGTGGACGCTGCCGAGGCTGTCGTCGACTCCGTCGAGGAGTAGCCATGCCAGAGGGTTCTGTCCGCAACTTTGACGAGATTTCGGACCGTCTGGACCAGATCATCGCTACCGTTCGCTCCAAGGATACCTCCTTGGAGCGTTCACTCGATCTGTTTGACGAGGCGATTGAGCTGGGCTCCCGCGCGGTCGATATGGTCGACAAGTTTGAGCTTACGCCGCGAGAAGCCGACAAGCTCGAGCAGGAATACGATGAGGATGCGGCAAACGAATCCCAGGATAGCTAGGCCGCATCTCCGGATACGAATGGTTGATGGCATTCATGAAACGTGTGCGTCTTGATGACGAACTGATTTCACAGGGCATCTGCGCCGATCGCGCGGATGCCCTTCGCACTCTTATGGCCGGCTTGGTCTCGAGTGGCGGCGAGCGCTTGACTTCGCCGGGCCTTAAGGTGATCCCGGGGCTGCCGCTGCACGTGAAGGGGCGCATTCCCTATGTTGGCCGCGGCGGTCTTAAGCTCGAAGGCGCGCTTGATGCGTTTGGCATCAATCCGACGGGCCTTGCCTGTCTGGATGTGGGCTGCTCTACCGGCGGCTTTACCGATTGTCTGCTCAAGCGCGGAGCTGCGGCCGTTGTCTCGGTGGACGTGGGTCGCGCCCAATTCGATTGGTCGTTGCGTCAGGACGATCGCGTAACGCTGCATGAGCGCACAAACGTGACGCAGCTGCCTGAGCTTGGCTATGCCGGCGCTCTCGACCTGGCTGTGTGCGATGTCTCGTTTACCAGCATCGCGAACATTATCGATGCGGTGCTGGCGTGCCTGGCGCCTACGGGTGCATTCTGCACGCTCGTAAAGCCGCAGTTTGAGGCTCCGGCGGCGCTGGTGGGCGAGGGCGGTATTGTGACCGATCCCGCCGTGCGCCGCGATACACTTGTTGCGGCAGTTGAACTCTTTGCTGCCAAGGGGCTGTTCCCGGTCGATGTGTGCGTGTCGCCCATTCATGGTGCCAAGGGCAACGTTGAGTTTTTCCTGTACGGCACGAGGTTTGTCCCCGGCGAACGCACCGACGATGAGCTGCAATCCCAGGTATCGGTTTTGAGCGAGAAATCTGCAACGCTATGAAGGTCTTTCTGGTTCCCAATTACTACAAACAAGAGGCGGTCGAGAGCGGCCTGATGCTTGAGCTTTGGCTGACGCGCCAGGGCTATGAGGTCGCATGGGCTGCCGACCAGCGATCGAAGATTCAGAGCACGCCTGATATTGACGGCTCCGATCTGGTCATTACGCTCGGCGGCGACGGTACGTTGCTGCGCGCTGCCCGCATCCTCAACCATCGCGAGATTCCTATCCTCGGTCTTTCCTATGGTCACCTGGGCTTTTTAACTGCTGCGAGCCCCGAGGAGCGCGACATTCTGCAGGTCGTGAGCGACGCCCTGTCCGGTGAGCTGCACGTGAGCCGTCGCGCCACCATCGCCGCGGATATCGTATCCGTGCGCGAAGACGGTACGAAGGATGTCGTGCGCACCTTCGCTCTCAACGACATGGCGCTTACCCGCGGTCCGCTGTCCGATATGGTCGAGTTCGACATCACGGTGTCGGGCCACCATATCGACCGACTGCGTGGCGACGGCGTGGTCGTGTCCACGGCGACTGGTTCTACGGGGTACGCGCTCAGTGCCGGTGGCCCCATCGTGAGCCCCGACTATACGGGTATGGTCTGCGTACCTATTGCGCCGCACACCATTCAGGCCCGTGCCTTCTTGACTTCGCCGAGTGATGTCGTCGAAATCTTTATGTCTGATGACCGTCCGAGCGTTCCGGCGATCGCTATCGATGGACAATTTATTACTTGCGATGGCACCGTTGAGAGCGTGGCGGTGCGTCGCGGGCCCGGTGATGTGCTGCTGCTGGATTACGGCCCCGAGAGCTTCTATAACTCGGTGAGCCGCGTATTCTACGGAGTCCGTCATGATCGATGAGCTGCAGGTTTCTAACATTGCGCTCATTCGCGAGGCGACGCTGCTGCCGAGTGCCGGCCTGACTGTCCTGACCGGCGAGACCGGTGCCGGCAAGACCGCGCTGCTCTCGGCCCTCAAGCTTATTTTGGGTGAGCGCGCGGATTCGTCTATGGTGCGCGAGGGCGAGGCGCTGGCGAGCGTCGAGGCGCGCCTGTTTGACGGCCCGCACGACACGGAGGGCTTCATCGTGCAGCGCAGTCTTTCTGCCGAGGGCCGCAGCCGCGTGAAGATTGACGGACGCATCGCCAGTGTGCGCGAGCTTTCGGAGCGCGTTGGCGTGATGATGGATCTGTGCGGCCAACACGAGCACCAGCGCTTGCTCGATCCGGCGCATCATGTTGCGATGGTCGATGTCTGGGCAGGGCGCCCTGCACTCGAGGCGCTCGAGCACTACCGCGCCTGCTTTAAGGCTTCGCGCGCTGCCGCTAAGGAGGTTCGACGTGTCGAAGAGACCTCGCGTGCGCAGGGGAGCCGCGTCGAGGAAGCGCGCTTTGCGCTCGAGCGCATCGGCGAGGTCGACCCCAAACCGGGCGAGTATGAGGAACTCGAGGAACTGCTGCCGCGCTCCGAACATGCCGAGGTGCTGGTTGCCACAGCTAATGATGCCCATGCATCGCTTGCCTCTGAAGGGGGAGCACTCGATGCCGTGAACAGCGCCGTGGCAGAACTTTCCCGTATGGCTTCCGTCGATCGCAAACTTGGCGACATTGCCGATTTGCTTTCGGATGCCTGTATCTCACTTGAGGATTGCGCGAACGAGCTTCGTGCCTATCGCGATGGCGTCGCCTTCGACCCGCGCGAGCTCGCTCGCATGCGTGAGCGGTATTCCGACCTCAAGGGCCTGTTGCGTCAGTGGGGCCCCACCATGGACGATGTTTTTGCCATGCGCGATCGCTCGCAAGAGCTGCTGTCCCTGGTCGATGATGGCGATGAACAGATCAAAAAGGCGCGTGAGGCACTCGGGAGCGCTGAGCGCGAGTTGTTTGCCGCTGCCAAGGCACTTAAGCGCGCCCGCAATACGGCGGCCCCGCGCTTCTGTCACGAGGTTGGCCGCCAGATGGCTCGCCTGGAGATGGGCGGCGCCGAGCTCGTCTGGGAGTCGCGCGATCTTCCCCGTGCTGAGTGGACGCCCGTTGGTCCTTCGAGCTACGAGCTGCTATACCGCAGCGGTGCCGGTTTGACTCCACGTCCCCTGCGCCGCATTGCGTCGGGCGGCGAGCTCAGCCGCGTCATGTTGGCAAGTAAGGTTGTCCTCGGAAACACGGACGGTGTCGATACGCTGGTGTTTGACGAGGTCGATGCTGGCGTCGGTGGCTCCACGGCGCGTGCGCTCGCGGGCGTGCTGGCAGATCTCGCCGCTACGCATCAGGTGATGGTCGTAACCCACTTGGCGCAGGTCGCCGTCATGGCTGACAAGCATTATGTCGTCAGCAAGGAACCGGGCGATGTTCCCCAGACGCATTTGGACGAGGTAACCGGCGAAGCGCGTACCGCCGAGATCGCCCGCATGTTGAGCGGCGATCAATCGGAGGCGAGCTTGGCGCATGCCAAGCAGATGCTTGAAGAAGCTCGAGGTTAGGTCGTATCAGCGGTGTTGGTGGGACAAAATAGACTGAATTTTTTGTCCCACTTCGTGTTTTACTCCACGACCTTATCCGGTTGGATGAGTTCCTCATAGTAGCTGATGTGCTCTCGGGCGTCCTCGATTTCGGGCAGCAGGAAGTTGTAGATGACCTCGATGATCATCGTGGCGCTCATCTTGGAGAACGCGAAGTCGCCCGTTGTCAGCAGTGCTTCGTGGTTGACGGTATTAAAAGTGTAGTCTGCCAGGCGCGCGAGTGGAGACTTGCTGTCGCTGCTGATGACGACTACGGTTGCGCCGCAGTCGCGAGCCGCTTTTGCCATGCGATTCAGTCGGCGCGATTTGCCGGAGTTTGAGATTAGCACGATGACGTCACCCGGGCGCAACGTGAGCGCAAAGCCGATCGATGTCTCGCTAATGGTACTCGTCATGCAGCGCAGGCCCAGCTGCGAAAACTTAAATGTTGCGTCGAGCGCGACCGCGTTTGTATTGCCCACGGCGGCGAACTCAATAACGCCGGCATTCTTAAGCGCGTGTACAACTGCGGCCAACGTGTCGTGATCAATGCCGTCGATGGTCGCATTAAGCTCACTCACCTTGGCGGCGAGGATATTTTTAAGGCTCTGCTCCATGTTGTCGAGCGAGACCTCGTCGGTCAGGCCCTCGTTTCGCTGGCTTTCCAAATCCCTCGCCAACGAAAACTGAAAGCTGCGGAAGCTGCCAAACCCAAGCTTGCGGCAGAAGCGCGAAACGGTCGCCTCGGACGTGGCAGCGGCGCGTGAGAGCTGAGCCGCCGTGAGGCGTGGAGCCTCGGACTGGTGCTCCAATATATAGTCGACAATGCGCTGCTCGGATTCGCTGTATCCCTGATGGGTGCTAATGAGGGAAAGTGCGCTCTTGCTACTATCGGTCATGGATGGCTCCTGGTTGGCATGAAAATCTAATTTGATTCGCAATGCCATAGTATACGGGCATTTTCAATTACAAGATACACCTTGCCGTTTCAAGTGTTGATGGTAAACTTTCACTTACCGTTTACGGTTATGAAAGAACCTTTCACCGGAGAATTTCGCCTTGTCTCTTCTCACGCGGACGGTAGGTTGGTATCTTTCAAGTGTGGAAAAACGCGCATTGAAGCGCGTGTAGGGGAGCGCCTGCGGGCGCAAAACTTAAAAAGGAGGGACACATGGCTAAGTTTGACATCATCGCCGCGACCGGTTGCCCGACCGGCATTGCGCACACCTTCATGGCGAAGGAGGCGCTGGAGAAGGCAGCTGCCGAGCGAGGTCTGACCATTAAGGTCGAGACTCATGGCCAGGTCGGTGTCGAGAACGAGCTCACCAAGAGCGAGATCGCCGGTGCCAAGGCCGTCGTCGTCGCAGCCGATAAGGATGTCCAGGCTGAGCGTTTCGCCGGTAAGCCCATGGTTTCCGTCGGTGTTTCCAAGGCCCTGTCCGTCGAGGCCGCCGGAAAGCTGATCGACCGCGCGCTCGCCGCCAAGGGCGACGACACGGTTGCCACTGCCGCCGATGTCGAGGACGAGGTCGAGGAGAAGGAGTCCATCGGTCACGTCATCTACAAGCACCTCATGAACGGCGTCAGCCACATGCTGGTCTTCGTCGTTGCCGGTGGTGTTCTGACCGCCATTTCGTTCCTGTGGGGCATCACGTCCTTTGATTCGACGGCTGCCGACTACAACAGCTTTGCCGCGATGCTCAAGATTATCGGCGGTATCGCCATGAACCTCATGGTTCCGGTGCTCTCCGCCTACATCGCCGAGTCTATCGGCAAGCGCCCGGCGCTCGTCCCCGGCTTTGTTGCCGGTATGATTGCCATCCAGGGTCTGCCCGTTAACGCCGATACCGGCATGATCGACGCTGGAGGCTCGGGTGTGGGCTTTGGCTTCCTGGGCGGCATCGTCGGCGGCTTCCTCGCCGGCTATGTCATTTTGCTGCTCGAGAAGGTTTTCTCTAAAATTCCCGCGAGCCTTAATGGCCTGAAGGCGATCTTCCTGTATCCGCTGTGCTCTACCGCCATCGTCGGCCTGGTCATGCTCGGTATTTCCGGCCCCATGGCTGCCATTAACCAGGGCATGATGGATTTCCTGCAGAGCCTCGGTAACTCCGGTCCGGTGATCCTTGGCCTGGCCATCGGCTGCATGTGCGCCTTTGATATGGGCGGCCCGGTCAACAAGGCTGCTTACGCTACTGGCACCTTCCTGCTCGGTACCGCTCTCGAAGCTGGCGTCGGCACCGAGACCTACAACTTCGGCACCAACTTCATGGCTGCCGTCTCCGCCGCTTGCATCGTTCCGCCGCTGATCACCACCTTCGCCGTCGTTGTCGGCAAGAAGTACTTCAGCCAGGAGGATCATGACGCCGGTATCGTCAACCTCATCCTTGGTTGCACCCACATCACCGAGGGCGCCATTCCGTTCATGACCAAGAACATCTGGCCCGTCATGCCCATCATGATGCTCGGTTCTTCCATCGCTTCCATCTTGACCATCTTCTTCAACGTTCACGATCCGGCGCCTCACGGCGGCTTCCTGGTCCTGCCCGTTGTCGAGAACGGTCCGCTGTGGGTCCTCGCGATCCTCATCGGCGCTGTGGTCGGTGGCATCCTGTTCGTGGCCTTCAAGAAGTACGACTTCGAGAAGAATCAGAAGGCCGCTCCTGTAGCCAGGTCCGTTGAGGCCCCCAAGGCCGCTGCCGTCGAGGCCCCCAAGGCCGAGGCTGCCGACTTCGTGAAGGTCGAGAATGTCTTTGTCGCCGAGGACTTCGCTTCTCGTGACGAGGCTCTGAGCTTCGTTTCCAACCAGGCTGTCAAGGCCGGTATCGCCTGCGACGCCGACGCCGTGATGAACGCCTTCCTGGCCCGCGAGGCCGAGGGCACCACGGGCATGATGGAGGGTTTCGCCATCCCGCATGCCAAGTCCGACGCCATTACCGAGGCTGCCGTCATCGTCGTCAAGGACGAGTCCGGTGTGACCGGTTGGGACACCATGGACGGCGCTCCCGTCAACGTGGCCATCGCGCTGCTCATCCCGGGTGCCCAGGCCGGCACCACGCACCTTAAGATCCTGTCCAAGGTCGCCGAGGCGCTCATGGACGAGGACTTCCGTGCCACCGTCAAGGATTCCACCGACGCCGCCAAGATCGCCAAGACGATCAACGCCCGCCTGGTCTAATCCCGCAACACGCGAATACCATCGCCCCCTGTATATAAGGCGGAGTCCCTCTCCAGGGCCTCCGCCTTTTTCTACCCCTCCTATAAGTTGCGGTGAAATAGGGACTGTTTAAACGATTCAACTCCAAATTCAGTCCCTATTTCACCGCAACTTACAAAAGGGCATAGAGGGGGCTACCTATCGAGTCTTTGTCGCGAACAGATCATCAGCCAGATTTCCGTTTGCACGATATTGCTCTGGACCGACCGAGTTTCCGCAGCTCGCCCGCCGGGCGGGGCGATTAAGTTTGTCTCGAGTTCCGCACGCAAAGGAAAGCACTTAATGTGCTTTCCGTCTTGCGCAGGACTGTAGAGCAGCAAACTTAATCGCCCCGCCCGGCGAGCAAGCGGACGACAAACACATCTGTCCAATAATTCGTCTGAAACATAATGAAAAACCGTTTGATGTGAGTTAATATAAACAACGTCGTGAATCTGACTCCTGCCACATGCATGACAGGGGTTAAACACAAAAAGGAGTCAATTATGGTTTCTGAGAAGGCTACCCTCGTTAATCCTCAGGGTCTGCACATGCGTCCGGCTGGTCTGTTCGCCTCCACCATGGGCAAGTACGCCTGTGACGTGACGGTCGTCACCCCCGAGAAGGAGGTCAACGGCAAGTCCCCGATGGCCCTCATGGCTGCTGGTATCCCTTGCGGTACCGAGGTCGAGGTCAAGTGCGACGGCGCCGACGAGGCCGAGGCTCTGGCTGCTGCCATCGAGCTCATCAAGAGCGGTCTTGGCGAGTAGAACTCAAACGGGTCGCATGTTGAACAATTAAGTTCATACTTGGGGGCGCAGTGACCTGTTCAAGGTAGCTGCGCTCTTTTGTCATGGATATGGCAAAACGCTTTATCACATGACACGGAGAGAGGAATGGGAATGTATCAGGGAGTCAACGCATCCGAGGGCATCGGTATCGGCACCGTCATGGTCGCCGTCGATCCCGACTTGACGTTTGAACCGCACGAGGTCGCTGATTCGGCAGCAGAGAAAGAGCGCTATCAGGCTGCTCTTTCGGTCTTCTGCGAGAAGACTCAGGCTCAGGCCGACCACATGAAGGAGACGGTGGGCGAGGCCGAGGCCGAGATCATGAGCGGACACATTGTCCTGGCTCAGGATCCGGGCATGACCGACGCCATTAACGCCGCTATTGACGGCGGCACCTGCGCCGAGCAGGCGCTCATGGACACCTCGACCATGTTCGAGAACATGTTTCTGTCCATGGACGACGAGATGTTCCGTCTGCGCGCGGCCGACATCGCCGACATCCGCACCGGTATTCTGGCCGAGCTGCTGGGCAAGGAGGTCGTCGACCTTTCCGTCCTGCCCGAGAACACCGTCGTTGTCGTGCACGACCTTACGCCGTCCATGACCGCCACGATCGATAAGGCCCACGTTGCCGGTATCGTCACCGAGACCGGTGGCCGCACGTCGCACTCCGCGATCATCGCGCGTGCCCTCGAGATCCCGGCCGTCCTTTCGGTCTCTAACAGCTGCACCGCGCTTCGCAACGGTATGACCGTTGTCGTCGACGGTGGCAAGGGTGTTGTCGAGGCCGATCCCGACGAGGAGACGCTCGCCGCCTATACCGCCAAGGCTGAGGCCTTTGCTGCCGAGAAGGCAGCCCTCGAGGCCTTCCGTGGCAAGCCGTCCGTGACTGCCGATGGCATCAAGAAGATCATCGCCTGCAACATCGGTAACCCCGATGACGTGCCCAACGCGCTCGATCACGACGCCGAGGCCATCGGTCTGTTCCGCTCCGAGTTCCTGTTCATGGACTCTGCCGAGCTTCCTTCCGAGGAGGAGCAGTTCAACGCCTACCGCAAGGTCGCCAGCGCGCTCAAGGGCGCTCCGGTCATCATCCGCACGCTCGATGTGGGTGGCGACAAGGAGATTCCGTATCTGCATATGGTCAAGGAAGACAACCCCTTCATGGGCTTCCGCGCCGTGCGTTACTGCCTGGCCAATCCCGACCAGTACAAGGTCCAGCTCCGCGCTCTGCTGCGCGCTAGCGCCTTCGGTGACGTCAAGATCATGATCCCGCTCGTCACCTGCGTCGAGGAGGTCTTGGCTGTCAAGGAGCTCGTCGAGCAGTGCAAGGCCGAGCTTACCGAAGAGGGTCGCAAGTTCAACGAGAACATCGAGGTCGGCATCATGGTCGAGACGCCCGCCGCTTCGCTGCTCGCAGACCGTCTGGCCGAGGTTGCCGACTTCTTCTCCATCGGCACCAACGACCTGATCGGCTACACCATGTGCGCCGACCGTGGTAACGACACCATCTCCAACCTGTACCAGGTTTACTATCCCGCCGTGCTCCGCTCGCTCAAGAACATCATCGAGAGCGGCGTGAAGGCCGGCATCATGGTCGGTATGTGCGGCGAGGCCGCTGCCGATCCGCTGCTCGAGCCGCTGCTGATCAGCTGGGGCCTGGAGGAGTTCTCGATGAGCGCTCCGTCGATCCTGCGCGCCCGCAAGACCATCAGCCAGTGGACCAAGGCCGAGTGCGACGAGCTCGCCGAGAAGGCACTCGCCTGCAACACCGCCGCCGAGGTCAAGGCACTGCTCGAGTCCGCAGCTCGCTAATTTGGTATCAGAGGTAACCGCGTGGTTGGAATGGGCCGGCCACGCGGCCCTCACATATACAGGGGGTACTGTAAATGTTCTACACGCTAACCGCTAACCCGGCTGTCGACATGACGGTTTCGAGCTCTCCGCTCGAGCCCGACGAGAACGTCCGCACCGGCTCGGCCAGCTACACGGCTAACGGCAAGGGCCTCGACGTGTCCTTCGCCTTTAAGAAGATGGGCGTCGACACCGTCGCGCTCGGCTTCTTCGCCGGCTTCACGGGCAAGTTCATCGTCGAGGAGGTCATGAACCTGGGTTGCCTCTGCCGCCCGGTCTGGACCGACGGTATCACGCGCATTAACACCTACGTCAACGATGGCCAGCACGAGTACGGCATCCTGAACCCCGGCGCCCCGATTACGCCGCAGCACCAGGAGGAGCTCTACAACATCCTGGACACCGCGGGCGATCTCGAGTGCCTGATCGTCTCCGGCTCCGTGCCTCCCAAAGCTACGCCCGACTTCCTGGCTCAGGTCATGGAGCACGCTCAGGCTCGTGGCGCTGACGTCGTCCTGGACCTGTCCTCCGACAAGCTCAAGGAGCTCGCTCACAAGAAGCCGCTGCTCATCAAGCCGAACCATCACGAGATGAAGGCCATCTTCGGCGTGCCGGTCGACACCGACGACGAGGTTCGTGTCGCCATGAAGATGGCTCACGACGCTGGCGTTCAGAACGTGCTGCTCACCCGTGGTAGCCGCGGCGACGCTTACTTCTCCAACGGCGAGGACATCTGGTACGCCAAGCGTGAGTTCAACATCAAGCTGGTCTCTTCCGTCTGCGCCGGCGACTGCACCCTCGCTGCGTTCCTGCACAAGTGGTACAGGGATCGCGACAACGTCGAGGAGGCCATGAAGCTCGCTATGGCCACCGGCGCCAACGTTGCCGAGTCCGTCGGCATTGGTGACTTCGGTCACGTCGACGAGTACAGCAAGCGCGTTGCTGTCCGCAAGCTCGATCGTCAGTAATCGAAACGCGACATATTCGTGCGCATGCGGCGCCCCGGTTTCGGCCGGGGCGCCTTTTTTGTTCCGCCATGGGGGAGAGGTGTCCTGCCGTACTTCATCGCTTCCACACCGTTCACCGAGTTGTCCTAGCCTTTTACCGATGCGTGGAATATACTTTCATTAACACGTTGCTTCGTGAAAGGAACATTCATGATTTACACGCTCACTGCTAATCCCGCCATTGATTACAACATCGCCTGCGACGGCCTTACTGCCAATACCGTCACGCGTACCCGCAATGCCGTCTACACGCCCAACGGCAAAGGCCTCAACGTCTCGTTTACGCTTGACCACTATGGTGTCGACACCACGATCCTAGGTTTCTTCGCCGGCTTCTCGGGTGAGTTTATCGTTAAGGGCGCCGAGGCCCTGGGCGTGCCCGTCAAGCCCGTGTGGACCGACGGTATTACGCGCGTCAATGTGTTCCTCAACGCCGGTCCCGACACCGAGTACAACATGGTCAATGCCGGTGCCGCCATCAATGAGGCCAACGAGCAGGAGATGTTTGAACTTATCGATTCGCTCGATGACATGACCTGCCTGGTCATCAGCGGCTCGCTGCCTCCCAACACTTCCGAGGGCTTCTTGGCCGAGGTCCTGCGCCGTGTCAAGGCCAAGGGGGCCGAGTTCGTCCTCGACATCTCGAGCCATCAGCTGGCAGACCTCATTGCTCTGGAGCCACTGCTGATCAAGCCCAATGACGACGAGCTGCTCGACATCTTTGGCATCAAGGTGAGCGGTGGCGACGACGAGTCCGTCAAGGGCGCTATGGCCGAGCTGCACGCCAAGGGCGCCAAGAACGTGCTGCTGACCCTTGGTGGCGCCGGTGCGTACTTCTCCAACGGCGAGCATATCTGGTTTGCCAACCGCACCTTCGACGTCAAGCTGCTGTCGACGGTGTGCGCCGGCGATTCCTCGCTCGCTGCCTTCCTGTCCGTGTGGCACGACGCCCCCGAGCGCGTCGAGGACGCCCTGCGCCTTTCGATGGCCACTGGCGCCAACGTGGTCGAGTGCCCCGGTCTGGGTGATTTTGCCAAGGTGGACGAATATAAGAAGCACATCGAGGTTCGCCAGGTCTGCTAGTTCCGGCACCTTGTCTGAATAGTTTGATTATTTCGCATCCGTCTTAGACTAGGATGGATGCGTTTTTGTTTATCGGACTTGCGTGTGCAGTGGAGGCTGTTTCTTGCTAGACTTCTTGCAGACGCAATCGATAGCCAATTTGATAGTCGCAGGAGGCCATAGGCATGTGCAATGTTTCGCTCAACGGTACTCAACCGTCCGATGCGTCCCTGCGCGTCCTGCGCGCGCTTGAGGCGGCTGGTCTTGAGGCTTGGTACGTGGGCGGTTGGGTGCGCGACGCCCTGATGGGGTGCCCCAGCCATGATGTTGATATGTGCTGTAGCGGCCTGTGGCAGGAGTCCAAAGTGGCGCTCGAGGCCGCCGGCATCGCGGTTGTGGAGTCGGGCATTAAATTTGGCGGAATCACGGCTATTTCCGATGGCGAGCGTATCGAGGTCACCACGTACCGTCTGGATGGCTTTTACACCGATGGTCGCCATCCCCAGAGTGTGGAGCGTGCCGCCTCGCTCGAGGACGATCTGGCGCGCCGCGACTTTACCGTCAACGCCATGGCCTGGCATCCCGAGCGCGAGCTTGTCGACCGCTACGACGGCCAGGGTGACTTGGAGCGCAAGCTGATTCGCGCTGTCGGCGATCCCAAGCGTCGCTTTAACGAGGACGCCCTGCGCATGCTGCGTGCGGTGCGCTTTGCCTGCCGTCTGGACTTTATGATTGAGCCCGAGACCAAGCGTGCGCTTGCCGAGTGCGCGCCGCTGCTCGATGCCGTGGCGCGTGAGCGTGTGGGTATTGAGCTCGAGGGCATTCTTTCGACCGGTCATGGGGGAGACGCGATGCTCCGCTATCCCGAGCTCATCTGTGCCGCCGTGCCCGAGTTGGCAGCGGGTCGCGGGTTTGATCAGCGCAGTGTCTATCATGCGTTTAACGTCTACGTGCATATCGCCCGTGTGCTGACGGTGGCGGGGGAGCTCGCGCTGTGTGACGGCGTCGCGCCCTCGTCGAGCCTTATGTGGGCGGCGTTTTTGCACGATGTGTCCAAGCCCGAGTGCTTCACGGTCGATCACGCCGGCAGCGGACACTTCTACGGTCATCCCGAGCTCGGCGCCAAGAAGGCGCGCGTCATTATGGATCGCCTGGCCCTCTCGCACGACTTGGTGCGCGACGTGTGCCTGCTCATCAAATACCATGACAAGCCGCTGCGCCCCGAGCGCTCCTGCCTGCTCAATATGATGCGCGCGCTTTCGGGTGAGGGCGTCGACACGGCCCGCCTGATTGACGAGCTCATGGACCTTAAGCGTGCCGACACACTTGGCAAGGCCCCGTCGTGCTTCTATTATGTTGAGACGATTGAGGAGATGCGCGCGCTGGCGCACGAGCTGCTGAAGGCAGGGGAGCCCTATACGCTCAAGATGCTCGCCATCAACGGCGGCGACCTGATCCGTGCCGGAGTCAAGCCCGGGCCGGAACTGGGTCAGCTTCTCAACTCCGCCCTCGACGCCGTGATCGAAGACGATATTCCCAACGAGCGCGAAGCTCTTTTGGTTCATCTCAACTTGAATTAGCTACCAAGTTTACCTGCGTATTCCATAACCTGCCGACAATTTTTCGGCAATTTGGAATTTCTTCTTGCGCTGACGTTTTTTGTCCCGTAATATATTTCCTCGCAGCACGGCAGTGCAGATGTCATGTGGCCCGTTCGTCTAGCGGTTTAGGACGCCGCCCTCTCAAGGCGGAGATCACCAGTTCGAATCTGGTACGGGCTACCACTTCTTTTCTGCTGAGGCTTATGGCCCGTTCGTCTAGCGGTTTAGGACGCCGCCCTCTCAAGGCGGAGATCACCAGTTCGAATCTGGTACGGGCTACCACGCATCTGATACCCGGACTTCCTATGGAAGGCCGGGTTTTTTTATTTTCAAACAACCGTCTGCAATTCCCGTTTGAACCAGAGCTTTGCGTTCTGCCTATGGCCCTTACGGGTACAATATCCAAGATATTTTGACTGTTAGAAGGAGTCTCATGACGGAGTCCTCTCAGCATACGTCTAAGCCCCAGGTCGAGGTTGAGGCCTCGGGCGGAGATGACAATAAGAGCGCACGCCGCGGCGCCATCTTTATCGGCGTCGTGCTGGTAGGTTATATCGTCTATCTGGTGGTAACCGGGCAGATGGGGCAGTTCTGGGCCGCTATGTCGAGCGTCCAGGCGCCATGGCTCGTTGTCGCGTGTCTTTGCATGTTCATGTACCTGTTCTTTGGCATTGTGGCCTATGCGATCGCCGTCTGGCTCGATCCCAATTCGCCCGTCGGCATCCGCGACCTGATCTCGGTCGAGGCGAGTGGCATCTTCTTTGGCAACCTGACGCCCATGATGATGGGCTCCACCCCGGCTCAAATCTATCGCCTGACCAAGGCCGGCCAAAATGTGGGCGAGGCCGGCGCCACGCAATTCACGCGTTTTATCGTGTACCAGTTTGGCCTTGTTGCCTGGGGCGCTATCCTACTGCTTGCTCGTATGCCGTTTTTTGCCGAGCGCTATGGCGACATGACGCTGCTGTGCGTCTTTAGCTTTGGTGGGCACTGCTGCATCTTGCTTGGCATCTTCGCCGTCGCGCTCATGCCTAAGACCGTCACGCGCGTCGCCCATTGCATCATCAATTGGCTGGAGCGCATAGGTGTCTCGGCCACTAAGATCGAGGGATGGCGCACGTTTGTCGACGGCGAGATCTACTCCTTCTCCGAGAAGTTCAAGCTTTCGGCCGGACATTTTTCTTCCATGCTGCTCACCGTGTTTATCACCATGCTGCAACTCGCGTTTTTCTATCTGGTTCCGTATTTCCTGATGCTTGCCTTTGGCCACCACGAGGTCGACTTTTTTTCGGTCATGGCCGCGAGCGCCTTTGTCCAGCTGCTGAGCTCTGCGGTTCCCTTGCCCGGTGGAACTGGTGGCGCTGAGGGCGGCTTTGCATTGTTCTTGGGTCATTTCTTTGGGTCGGCTTCGACCGCCGGCTATCTGCTGTGGCGCCTCATTACGTTTATTGCGCCGACCATTTTGGCTGCGCCCCTGCTGGGACTTAAGAGCGCCCACAACGAGAGCATCCATGCGCGTTGGGATCGTGTGATGCACAAGCTCGGCCGCACGCCTCAGACGCCCTCTGCGCCCACTAAGCCGCACCCCACGAATGCTGTTACCGTTGATCCCAAGAAGCGCGCTCAGAAGGCTTCTGGGACCGCTAAGCCGGCTCATAAAGCCTATGTGCGCCAGACAGGCGATGGTATTCGCGTATCTCCGTCGGCACTCAATAAGAAGAAGCATCCCAAGTCGCAGTAGGGCAGTCGTGCGTTCTTCATGGTGCGGGGCATATTTGTGCTGTATGGGGGATAATCCTCTTACGTAGATTATCTCTCATCTGTTGATGAATGCTCGCATATCGAAGGGACACGCCCATGGCAACCAGCAAACCGCGTCTTGATCGTCGCATCATTCGCAGCCGTAATGCCATCCTTTCCGCTTTCGAGCGCCTGCTCATGGAAAAGCCGCTGGCAGACATTACGGTGAGTGCCATCGCGCGCGAGGCCAATGTCGACCGCAAGACCTTTTACGTTCACTTTGGTACTGTTGACGGCCTGCTCGATGCCATTGCCGTCGATGTGGTGGAGATGATTGTCGACTCGGTCGAGAAAACGCTTGCTTCTATGGACGGTGACACCAACGAGCGCGCTCTTGGCGCGGCGGCGACCTTCTTTAAAACCGTTAACGAGGCACTGTGCAACAACTTGGTGCTCAATCGTCAGCTGATCGAGAACATTCCGCTCGATGATTTTATGGCTCGTCTTCGTGCGCCGCTCGAGCACGAGATTGCCGAGCGCGATCTGCTGCCCCAAGGTCTCAAGGACGAGATGTTCGATTACTATCTGGCGTTTTTGCTGTCGGGTATTATCGGTATCTATCGCACGTGGGCGCTGTCTGACGGTTCGGTTCCTATCGAGCGTGTCTCTGAGGTCGCCAACGACCTGACTCTCAACGGTCTGTCGAGTCTGGAATCTCGCTTCGAATAGCATCGATAATTCAACAACTTATAGAAGTTGCGGTGGAATAGGGATTGTTTTGGTTATTGGAAGGCCGTTCTGGTCCCTATTTCACCGCAACTTAGTAAAACTGTTTTGATGGTAAGGCGGAGCAGCCTCGAAGATGAGCCTCGAGACTGCTCCGCTTCATTTCTGAGCGTTTGTCGTGTAGGGCAGCATTAATCGCCGTATTTGAGTATGCGGCCCTGTTTTTCGAACTTGTGCATGTCGCTATCGGCCATGCCCTGCGACTTGTCCTCGTGACGCTTGGCGTATAACGGATCGTCGGAGTCGTTCCAGATGCGGTCGGCGACAGGTGACCATGCCTCGGCGGCAGCTTGGGTCTTTTCGCGCAGCTGCTCGGGTGACTCCTTCTCGATTAGGTCGGTGCTCATTGCGCCACTCTCGGCGACCAGTTTGGGTAGCACGTCGGGATTCTCGAGCATGGGGCATGGTTTGAGGTAGTTGTCGTTAAACGGCATGTTCTCGTAGTACTTCATAAAGAGGGGAGAGCGCAGCGCGTCGAGTAAGCTCACATCGTGGATGTTGGCGTTTGAGTAGTGGATGAACACGCACGGCTCCACGTCTCCGGCGGCGTTGATGTGCAGGTAGCGGCGGCCGCCGGCGATACATCCGCCTACAAACTCGCCGTCGTTTTGGAAGTCGAGCGTAAACAGCGGCTTCTTCTCACGCATTTCGCGGATAAAGTGATACATGTGCTCGCGCTGCTCGGGCGTGGGCATGAGCTCGGAGGTTGCATTGCGGCCAACCGGCATAAAGTGGAAGTACCAGCAGAAGAGTGCTCCCTCGCCGATCATCCAGTCCATGTTCTCCTCGGTAGCAACCGTATCGGCATTGGCGCTGGTCCAACAGGTGGAGATACCAAACGGCAAGTCGCGCTCGCGCAGGAGTTTCATGGCGTGCTCGATCTTTGCGTAGGTACCTTCGCCGCGGCGGGCGTCGGTTGTGTGCTCATTGCCCTCGGCGCTGATGGCGGGGACAAAATTACCTACGCGAATCATGTCGTCGCAGAAGGCCTCGTCGATCAGCGTGGAGTTGGTAAAGCAGAGAAACACGCAGTCCTGATGTTTTTCGCAAATTCTGATCAGGTCGTGCTTGCGGACGAGCGGCTCGCCGCCGGTATAGATGTAGATATGCGTACCGAGCTCTTTGCCCTGCGTAACGATAGAGTCGATGTCTTCGAACGAGAGATTCTGCTTGTAGCCGTACTCGGCGGCCCAGCAGCCCGTGCAATGCAGGTTGCAGGCGCTCGTGGGATCGAGCAGGATGGCCCACGGAACGTTGCACTGGTACTTTTCGCGGTTCTTTTCCTGCTCTGGCCAAGCAAGCAGGTTGGCGTCGACAATGAGGGTCTTAAGCAGCTTGGTTCGCATCTGGGGATTAAGGCTGAACACACGCATAATCAGGTCATACCAATTGCCGCGGCTCTTGATGACATTGGTGAATGCCTCTCGCTGTACAGGAAATACGCGATTGGGGACCAGCTTGTTCACGAGATCCATGATTTTGTCGATGTTTTCTTGCGGGTTGTCGTCGAGATAATCGATGAGCTTGTTAAGCGCTGCACGCTCTGCTGACTGTGTAAGCGACATGGGTATATCCTTTCACGTGTGCTTCATGTGTGATAATACCCACTTGTGGATTAAACGAAGTCTAAAGATTTGTAATGTGCCTATTCAACGAATCAATTTAATTTGGGGTGAAGCGTTATACGCCGACACCTTCTAAGTTGCGGTGAAATAGTGTCAGATGGGGATGCGGACGATTTCTTGGACCGCGCCTAGGCGTATCCATTGGAATCCTCCGATGCGCCTTCGCACGCTCGCATGACCTCGATACCATGCGAGCGTGCGAACTCGACGAGCTCTGCGTTGCGGGCGTTTATGGTGCCGAAGGCGGCGGGGCACACGATAAGGCGCGCACAGTGGACGAGGAGCTCTTTGGCGTGGGCTATGGTTTTATCCCCGATAGGCTCGAAGGCGCGCTCGGCCACGCATTCCGCCGCCAGGTCGCGCGCGAGCTCACAGTCGATGTCCCCTTCGTGCAGAACGCCCGCGTAGAACGCCTTGCCCTGCCGGATGAGCTGGCGAAACACAGCCGACCCCGTACCCGCGCCGGCGATGACGAACGTGTGCGCATCGCCGTGCGGGCGCCCAATTTCCACGCTGCCGAAGCGCTCGTTGAAGGTGCCATGTTGAAGGCCGTAGAGCTCGCCAATCGTCTCGCGCGTGAATATGTCCTCGGGTGCGCCGGCGCGGAAGACCCGACCGTCCTTCACGCAAATCACCTTGTCGGCGCTTTTCTGCGCGAGCTCGAGTTCGTGGATGGACATGATGACAGCCACATTCTGCGATTTCGCAAGGTGGCGAAGTATTCGCAGCAGGTCGATCTGGTAGCGGATATCGAGATACGATGTGGGCTCGTCGAGCACGAGCACACGCGGATCCTGCGCGATGGCGCGTGCGAGCATGACGCGCTGGCGTTGCCCGTCGCTTATCTGCATGAAGTCGCGCTCGGCGAGCTCTTCCACATGTGCGGTTTTCATGGCCTCGTCGACCCGACTATGGTCGTCGGGCAAGAGTGTGCCCATTCGCCCGGTGTAGGGATGCCTTCCTGCCTCTACGATATCGCGGCAGGTGAGGAGCTCGGTCCGGGGGCGATCTGTCAGCATAACGGCAAGGTTCCTTGCGAACTCCGCCGTCTTCCATCGGGAAATCTCCCGCCCGTCGAGCTCGACCGCGCCGGCAAGCGGTGCCAGATGGCGTGTGATGGTTTTCAAGATGGTCGACTTGCCCGAGCCGTTCGGCCCGATGAGCGCCACGACGTCGCCCGCGCGAACCTCCAGATCGACGCCTTCGACTACGACCTTCTTGTCGTAGCCCGCCGACAGGTCGCTTATGCGGAAAAGCGGTGCTCCGTCAGCCTGCGTTTCGACCGGGGTTTCGAGGTTCGACTCCGCTCGGAGGAGGCGTTCCGCGCGCAGTCCCGCACGAGCCGAAAGTGCCTTCTGGCGCTTTCGCGCGAGCTCAGGACTGTCTAAGCATGGAATGCCCCCTCCGAGCGTTTTGGGCCGCGGCATGAATTCCCCCATCTACCTCACTCGTTTCTTCAACATGAGCGCGATAACCACCGGCGCGCCGAAGATGGCGGTGACGGCGCTGATGGAAAGCTCGACGGGAGAGAACAGCGTGCGCGCGATCAAATCGCAGCCCGCGCAGAAGATGGCGCCTCCCAAGAAGCACGCAGGAATCACGCGGATGGGCTTCGACGACTTCAGCGCCGACTTCACGAGATGCGGAACTGCGATGCCTACGAACGACACCGGACCAGCGAAAGCGGTCACGCAGGCGGAGAGCATGCTCGCTAGAAGGACGAGCACCACGCGGAAGCGTGCGACGTTCACGCCGACGCTTTTCGCGTAGGCTTCTCCCAGCTGGAAGGCGGAAAGGGGCTTCGATATCGCGAATACGCATGCGCTCACGGTGATCACCACGACCGCGATGACCGCGACGTCGTCCCAGCTCGAACCCGAGAAGCTACCCAAAGACCAGTTGTGCAGGTTCACGATGGACTGGTCGTCGGCGAAGGCGATGAGGAAGTTCGTCGCCGCTGAGCAGATGTATCCCACCATGACGCCTGCCACGATGAGCATGGCCATGGAACTTATGCGCCGTGCGATGAGGAGCACGAAGCTGATGGTGATAAGCGAGCCCAGAAACGCTGCGGCCACCATGGCCGGGGAGGACATGGCCTGGTTCGCGCCCAGAAGTACAATCATCGTAAGCGCGACGACGAACTTTGCGCCCGAGGAGACGCCCAAGATGAACGGGTCGGCGATGGGGTTGTTGAAAAACGTCTGCAGCAGGAACCCGGAGAGCGAAAGTGCCCCGCCGAGAAGCACGGCTGAAAGCACGCGCGGCAGGCGAATCTCCCAGATGACTTGGCTTTCCATGGAATTGGCCGCGCCGCCCGAAAGGATGCCGGGGATGTGGTCTGCGGGCACGAGCACGCTCCCGATGCACAGGTTGGCCCCGACGAGCACGATGAGGGCAACAGCGAGCAGCGCCGTCACGACGCGACACCGCGCGGCGCGCCCCGATTCGTCGTATGCCATGGAAAGCCGGCTTCTCATGGCGCTAGCCGAGCTTTCTCAGATAATGGAAGTCGCTCGCGTCATCGCCGGTGAACGCCCCGTGCAGCTCGTCGATAATGTCGGCGGTAGAAGTCATCTGCTGGTACATGTCGGCGCTTGTGACCCAGACGTTGCCGTTCTTCACGGCTTTGAACTGCGACAATAGCGCGTTTTTGCCTACGAAGTCGTTCAAGGTGACAACCGATTCGTCGATGGTGCCGTTGTAGATGATGATGTCGGCATCCTTCGCCGTCGCGTAGAAGCGCTCCATTTCGAGCGTTACTGACGAGCCTGACGTCGACGCCGTCTGCGCGTCATCGAGCGCGTAGTTGCCGCCTGCAAGCTCGATCATCTGCGCCACGTAGTCGCCCGCCCGCCGCGTGACGGCGGCCCCGTTTGAGTTAATGTAGAAATACGCCACGGTTTTACCTGACGACGCGAGCCCCGACGTTTGCTCGACGCGGGCCTTCTGCTCGTTGAACAGGTGCGCGGCCTCGTCTTCCTTGTCGAACAGGATGCCGAAAAGCTTAATCCACTCGACGCGCCCGAGTGCTTCGGGCTCGCTCGACGACTGTTCGGTGAGCACGACGAGCCCGAGTTTCTGCAGCTTTTCCTTCACATCGGGTGTGTGGTTGATCATGGTATTCTCGATGGCGAGCGTGCAGCCCGAGGCCGATATTCGCTCGTAGTCGGGCGCGCTGTACTTGCCGCCGTAGGCGATCGCCCCACTTTCGAGTGCGCTTTTGAAGCCCGCGACCGAGCAATCGTCGGCCTTCGTGCCCGACATGATGATATTGTCGTTCGCATCGAGTGCGTCGACCAGGCACATCGTCGCCGACGACACGAGGTACACCTTGTCGGCGGGGCGCCTTATGACCGCGATGTCGGAGCTCAACCCATCAGGTACCTTCGCATCTTGCGGCACCACGAGGAAGCGCTCCCCGTTCGAAATGCAGATAAGCCGCAGGCCGCCTTCGAACTCGTCGACAGTGAAGTGCTCGGCGTATTCAAGCTGAAGCGTCCCCGTCGGCTTCCAGCCGCAGCCTAAATCGGCGTTGTGGAAGTCGGCCGCGGCGCTTGAGGCCGTTCCCGCAGGGGAGCCGCCGCTTGCTTCGTCGCCCGATTTCTCCTTCATGGTGGATGAGTCGAAGTAGAGCGTGTAGTCGATGGTGTGCGGCGTCGACATGGCGACGGTCTCGGCCGACACGGCGATGTCCTCGTCGAGCGTGACGGGTATCTCGAACGTGGAGTTGCCGCCGTCGTTTACGGGCGCGTAGTCCACGCCGTCGACGGTCATCTTGTCGTAGTTCGAACTCGACCAGGTGATGGTCGCGGTGTAGGTGTCGCCATCCTTCACAATTGTGGTTGGTGAGGCGATGCTTGCGCGCCCTGACCCGCCGGAAAGCGAGACGCTCACAGTGTATTCCTGAGAGCCCGTCGTGGCACCGGTCGCGTTCGGGCTCGCACTGCACCCCGCGAAGGGAAGCGCGAGCAGGGCGACGAGAACGCAGGCGACCGCGCGCGCCGCGATGCTGTGGCGCTTCCTGTTTTCCCCCTTGGGAAGAATCGACCGCATGGCGTTACTTCAGTGCGTCGGCGCGCAGATCGACGCCGGCGGATTCGAACACGAGCGTGCGGTCGTACCACTGCTCTTTTCTAATACTCCACGCGGCGCAGGCGGTGTCCTCGTCGAGCGCTTTAACGGGCACGTCGTAGGTGTACTTGCCTTCCGCGTTTTCCACATAGGGGATGAAGTCGGCCTCGCTCGCGGCGGCAGCCTCGTCGCCCGTGCCCATGAAGAGCTTGCCGTAGCCCGTGCCGGAAAGCGTCATCACGCAGTGCATGGAGCCGTTTTCCACGATGAGCTGGGCGTCCACAATCCTGAACATGTTCGAGCTGGAATCTACGGTGATCGGATAGGTGCCGTCGGCCACCTTGTCGGCGGTGATGGGGGCAGCGCTTGCGCCCTCGGGCGCATCGGCCGCCTGTTCGGTCTTTTCCTGGGAATCGGCATCGCTTGCCTTTGCGCTGTCGATTGAATTTCCGCCGCAGCCGGCGAGCGAGAACGCGAAAAGCGCCGCTGACAGGGCGAAGGCGAGGGTTTTCTTCAACATGGAGGGGGTTCCTTTCAATCGCTTCGACCGCCCGCGCCGTGCGGTGGGCGGGCGGGATGCGAATGCAACGGGCATGCGCCGTCGGTCGGGGAAGGCGCATGCCCGTTGCACGGGGACGCGACCGGCGCCCCCGTGCGCGGCGAGTTTACAGCTTGGCGATGGCGTCGTCCACGTGCGAGACGTAGATGTCGTCGACCGCGGCGTTCTGTCCCAGACCCTGGAGCAGGCACGTCACTTCGAAGCCAGCGGCCACGAACTTTGCAGCCCAGCTGTCGGGGTCGGTCTCGTCTGCCATGTCGTTGTTCGCGTGGTCGCCCGCGACCACCATGAACGGCGCGAGCACGGCCTTCTTGTACCCTGCGGCGCTCGCGGCGGCGATAACATCCTCGCAGGTCGGCTCAGCCTCGACGGTGCCGACGAAGAACTGCGTCAAGCCCTCGTTCTTGAACACTTCCTGCATCTTGGCATAGTCGGCGTTGGAATCGGCTTCGGTGCCGTGGCCCATGAGGCACAGCGCCGTCTTGCCGTCGTCGAAGGACGCCATGTTCTCCTTAATGGCTGCGGCCACCTTCTTGTAGTCGTCGTCGGAGGTGAGCAGCGGGTCGCCGAGCGAGATCTTGTCGAACTTGTCGGCGTACTTGTCGAGCTCGTCTTTCACGTCGGCGTATTCCAGGCCAGCCATGAGATGCGTCGGCTGCACGACAATTTCCTTCACGCCGTCTTCCACGCAGCGGTCGAGCGCCTCGGTCATGTTGTCGATCGTGATGCCGTCGCGCTTCTTCAGCTTGTCGATGATGATCTGCGCGGTGAAGGCGCGGCGGATGTCGTAGTCCTGCCAGTACTTCTCGCGGATAGCGTCTTCGATGGCGCCGATGGTGATGTGGCGCGAGTCGTTGTAGCTCGTGCCGAAGCTCGTGACGAGGATGACCGGCTTCACGGCCTTCTCCTTTTCACTCGATTTCTCGGAACTCGCGGAGGTGTTGGAGCAGCCCGCGAGCGCGACTCCGGCGAGCGCGACGGCTCCGGTTGCTGCGGCGCCCATGAAGCCGCGGCGTGACATCTGGTCGGACATGGTTTTTCCTTTCCTCGGTTTGCCGGTCCCCCGGCGACAGTTGCTTGTCGGCACAAGCGAAAGAAAAGCGCACCCCTCGGGGTTCACAAGGAGCTAACGCCACGGCGATGCCGTGAGGAAAAGGCGAAGCAGTCTGGCTTGGGGCGCGAGGCGGTTTGCCCGCGCGTCCTATACAGTAATGTCCCTTGCCCAGGATTCCCACCTGGTTCCCTCCGCAAGCCAGCGCGGGCTGTGCGGGCGCCGCGCCGGTCATTTCCTTTTATCCGATTGTCATATGCTCGTTGCCGAAACTTTTACTATGATAGTGGGCACTTGTGAACGTGTCAAAGCCAGGGCGGGCGGCATTGCGCCTCCTGCCTGCGTATTTGCGCCGATTGCCACCGCAGACGCCGTGTTTTGCCCGCTGCGCGAAGGGCGGCGTAAACGGTTGAGATGAGAAACAGGAAGGGAAGGCTCGGATGATTCATATCGTTGGCGCAGGCTCGGGCGCCGCCGACCTTATCACGCTGCGCGGGGCGCGCCTTCTGCGCGCGGCCGACGTGGTCGTTTGGGCGGGAAGCCTTGTGAACCCCGAGCTGCTCGCTGAGTGCAAGGAATCCTGCATCGTCTACGACAGCGCGCACATGACCTTGGAGGAAGTGCTCGACGTGATGTGCGCGGCGGATGCGCGGGGCGAGGAAGTGGTGCGCCTGCACACGGGCGACCCGTGCCTGTACGGCGCCATCCAGGAGCAGATGGACGCACTCGACGCGCGCGGCGTGGACTACGAGGTGGTGCCCGGCGTGTCGAGCTTTTGCGGTGCCGCGGCGGCGCTTCGCCAGGAATACACGCTGCCGGGAATCAGCCAGTCGGTCGTGATCACGCGGCTTTCCGGGCGCACCCCCATGCCCGCGGGCGAGAGCATGCGCACCATGGCGGAAAGCGGCTCGACTATGGTCATCTTCCTGAGCTCGGGTATGCTCGCCGAGCTTTCCGCCGAGCTTTTGGCCGCGGGCCGCAGCTCCGACGAGCCGGCGGCGCTCGTGTACAAGGCGACCTGGCCTGAGGAGCGCGTGGTGCGCTGTACAGTGGGCACGCTCGCCGATGCGGGCGCGCGAGAGGGCATCGACCGCACGGCGCTCGTGGTGGTGGGCCGCGTGCTCGGAGCTCGCGGCGGACTTGCGCACGACGGCGCGCAAGCGGAGTCGTACGAGCGCAGCAAGCTTTACGACCCTTCGTTTGCCACGGGGTATCGGAAGGCGAGCAGCTAGCGTGGCCTTCGAGCACTACATATATACCGGGACGACCCGCCTGCGCTGCGGCTACACCACGGGGAGCTGCGCCGCGCTCGCGGCGAAGGCGGCCTGCGAGATGCTCTTGTCACGAAAGCCCTTCGGCCTCGTGTCGATCGTCACCCCCGGCGGGCTGCCCGTCGAAGCGAACGTGGTCGACGCATGCATCGGTGAGGGGTGCGCCCAGTGCGCCGTGCGAAAGGACGCAGGCGCCGATGCCGATGTGACCGACGGCGTGCTCGTGTACGCGCGCGTGGAACATGCGGGGTCGGGCACGGGTGCTGCGGGCAGCAAGGGCGTGCCCGCGCGCGAATCGGAAGTTTCCGTCGATGGCGGCGTGGGCGTGGGGCGCGTGACTTTGCCCGGGCTCGAGCAGCCGGTGGGGGCGGCCGCCATCAACGCGACGCCGCGCGCGATGATCACTTCGGCGGTGCGCGAGGTGTGCGCCGCGCACGGCTTTTCTGGAAATATTGCTGTGACGATTTCGGTACCCGAGGGTGTTGCCCTTGCCGAAAAGACCTTCAACCCGCACCTGGGGATAAAGGACGGCATCTCCATCCTGGGCACGACGGGCATCGTCGAGCCGCGCAGCCTCGCTGCTTTGCGCGACAGCATCGAGCTCGAGATTCGGCAGCATGCGGCTATGGGGCGGCGCGGAGTCGTGCTCACGCCCGGCAACTACGGCGGGCAGTTCATCTCGGGGCATTTCCACCTAAACGGTGCGCCGGTGGTCTTTATCTCCAACTTTGTGGGCGATGCGATTGATTGCTGCGTTCGCGAGGGATTTACTAATGTCCTTCTTGTGGGACACATCGGCAAGTTGGTGAAGGTCGCGGGCGGCATCATGGACACCCATTCGCGTACCGCCGACTGCCGCGCGGAGATTCTGGCCGCCCACGCGGCCTTGGCCGGCGCGGGCGCGAAGACCGTGCGTGAGATCCTGTCGTCGGTCACGACCACGGCGGCGCTCGAGGTAATCGAGGCCGCCGGCGTGGGGGACGCTGCGCGCGCCTCGCTCGCTGCGGCAATCGAGGACAGGTTGCGCCGCCGCGCGGCGGGCGCATGCGACATCGCCGCGGTCGTGTTCGACGCCGAGCGCCGCGAGCTTTTCCGCACGTCGGGCGCCGATGCAGTTATCGGGAAATTGGGGGCGACGTATGAGTAAAGGCGTTCTGTACGGGGTGCGCCGTGCAATCGGCTGGCCGGGGACGAAGGTGGTCATGAAGGCGCGCCGCTCGCTTGCGGACACGAAGCGCTTCCTTTGCGAGGAGGGTGCCTTCGACGGTGCCGAGCTTGTAGAGGACTGTGGGCTTCCGGGCGAGCGCGTGTACCGCTCGCTCGACGATGTGCCCGATCGGGGCAGCTACTTCTCGACGATGGTGGTGCGCTAGATGAGGGTTTCCTGCATAGCGTTCACTGAGAGGGGGTATGCGTTGGCGGTGCGCACCGCACACGCGCTTTCCGATTGCGCACAGACAGGTGAAGACGACCCTGGCTGGGACGTTTCCGTTTCGCGCGGGTTCGGCGAGGGGAAGGCCGACCTGCGCGCATGGACGGCGCTCGCGTGGGAAGCGTCGGACGCGCTTCTGTTCGTGGGCGCGGCGGGCATCGCCGTGCGGGCGATCGCGCCGCATGTCGCTTCGAAGGCAACCGATTCCGCGGTTGTGGTGATTGACGAGGCGGGGCGCTTTGCCGTCCCGCTTTTGTCGGGGCATTTGGGCGGTGCGAACGAGCTTGCGCAAACTGTGGCCCGCGCGGTAGGGGCCATCCCCGTCATCACCACGGCGACCGACGTCCGCGGCGTGTGGGCGGTGGATACGTGGGCGCGCTGTGCGGGGCTCGCCGTTTCGAATCCCGAGGCCATCAAGCGAGTGTCGGCGCGGCTGCTTTCGGGCGGGCGCGTGGCACTCTATTCCGACATGCCGATTTCGGGACAGCCGCCTGAGGGGGTAGACATTGCGTCCGACCGCGCTCGGGCCGATATCGTCGTGTCGCCGTTCGCTGGCGCGAATGCAGGCGCGTTCGTTCGCGCGGCGGAGACAACGGACGAGGTCGTGCCCGCCGGTGAGACGGGGATGCCGGCGGGCATGCGGGTGCAGGCGCCTGCGCCCGAGCCGCTTCGCCTTGTCGTGCCCTGTATCGTTGCGGGCATAGGGTGCCGTCGCGGTGCGTGCGCCGAAGCGATCGGGGAGGCGTTTCTTCTCGCGTGCGGGCAGGCGGGCATCTCGCCTTTGGCCGTGCGCGAGGCGGCGACGATCGACGTGAAGGCGCACGAGGAGGGTCTGCTCGCCTTCTGCCGCGCGCGCAATATCCCGCTTGCGACGTATTCCGCAGAGGAGTTGTCGCAGGTCGAAGGCAGCGTTTCGCCATCTGATTTCGTGCGCGCGACGGTGGGGGTCGACAATGTGTGCGAGCGCGCGGCGCTCGCGGGCGGGGGCAAACTTATCTTCCCGAAGCTCGCTCACGGCGGCGTGACCGTCGCGTTTTCCAAAGTATCTATCGAACTTTCGTTTAAGGAGCGGTGATGGGAAAGCTCTTCGTGGTGGGGATCGGCCCGGGCGGCCCCGACGGCATGACGATTGCGGCTCGGCGCGCGCTCGAGGCGGCCGACATCGTTGTTGGGTACACGAAATACGTGGAGCTCGCGCTTGCCGCCGTGCCCGACGCGGCGCATCTCGCGACGCCGATGATGCACGAGGTCGAACGGTGCCGTCTGGCGCTTTCGCGCGCGCAGAGCGGAGAAGCCGTGGCGCTCGTGTGCAGCGGTGACGCGGGCGTTTACGGCATGGCGAGCCCCGTGCTGGAGCTTGCGGAGGACTACCCCGATGTAGACGTGGAAGTTATCTCCGGGGCCACCGCGGCTCAGAGCGGGTCGGCGGTGCTCGGCGCCCCGCTTGCCCACGACTTCGCGGTCGTGTCGCTCTCCGACCTGCTCACGCCGTGGGAGGTCATCGAGCGCAGGCTCGCCGCCGTGGCGAGCGCCGACTTCTGCATCTGTTTGTACAACCCGCGCAGCAGAAAGCGCGCCGACAGGCTCTCGCGCGCGGCGAAGATTATGCTCGAATGGAAGGCCCCCGACACGCTCTGCGGCTGGGTACGCAACATCGGGCGCGAGGGGCAGCAGTCGGGCATGTGCAGGCTCTCCGAGCTGGGGGAGCTCGACGCCGACATGTTCACCACCGTGTTCGTCGGCAACGCGGACACGAAGCGCGTAGGCGGCCGTATGGTCACGCCGCGCGGGTATCGGGAGATTCCATGCGAAAGGTAACGATAATCGGGGCGGGGCCCGGAAACCCCGACTTGCTCTCGCGCGCGGCGCTCGACGCGATCGACATCGCCGATGTGGTCATCGGCGCTCATCGCGCGCTTGCCGGCATCGACGTGCCGCCCGACGTGGTGAGATGCGAGCTCGTGAAGACGGCGGACATCGTCGCCGCGCTCACCGATGCGGCGTCGTGGCAGCGCGCCGTGGTCGTGATGACGGGCGATGTGGGGCTGTTCAGTGGCGCGCGCCGCCTGGTGGAGGCGCTCTCCGGCGACGCGCAGGTGGACGTGCGCGTCATTCCCGGCATAAGCTCAGCGTCGTATCTCGCCGCGCGCCTCGCGCGTCCATGGCAGGATTGGCGCTTCGCGAGCGCTCACGGCGTGGCGTGCGACATCGTGGCCGAGGCCGAGCGCGCAGGTGAACTCTTCCTCGTCACGTCGGGCGGGGAAGACCCCTCGCGGCTTTCGGGTGAGCTTGTGCATGCGGGCTTCGGGGACGCGCGCGTGACGGTGGCCGAGCGCCTGTCGTACCCCGAGGAGCGCATCACCTGCGCGACCGCAAGTGAAATTGCAGGTCAGACGTTCGACGACTTGAACGTGATGCTTATCGAGTTCGCAGGCGGCGCCGGCTCGCCCGCGGGCTCTAGCGTAGCCTCTGAGGCGCCTGCCGGTGCGTCTGCGCCCACGGCGGCTTCTTCCGCGGCGGACTCTGCGGGCGCATCCCGCGCCGCGAGCTCCCGCTGGCCGTACGCTTCCTCGGGCATTCCCGACGAGCTCTTCATCCGCGGCGACGTTCCCATGACCAAGCAGGAGGTGCGCGCCGTCGCGCTCGCGAAGCTGCGCCTTACCGCGACCGACACCGTGTGGGACGTCGGCGCCGGCACGGGGAGCGTGTCGATCGAGGCGGCGCTCGTCGCGCGAGTGGGGTCGGTATGGGCGGTCGAGCGCAACGCGGCCGGCGTGCGGCTCATCCGAGAGAACGCGGATGCATTCGGCTGCGGCAACGTGCATGCGGTCCCCGGTGTCGCCCCCGAAGCGCTCGCGAAACTGCCCGTCCCCGACGCCGTGTTCGTCGGCGGGAGCGCGGGTGAGCTTCCCTCCATCGTGGAGGCGGCGCTCGAGAAAAACTCGCAGGTTCGCCTGTGTGTGCCATGCGTCACCGTTGAGACGCTCACCGAGGCGTGCGCGCTCCTCTCGGGTTCGCGCTTTAAGGGGTTCGAGGCGTGCCAGGTGTCGGCCGCCCGCGCCGAGGCTGTAGGCTCGCACCATCTTATGAAGGCGCAAAACCCCGTGTTCCTCGTCAGCGCGCGTGGTGCAGGTGGGGAAGGCGGCGCCCGGTGAGCACGACCATCCCGCGCTTCATGGTCGCTGCGCCCTCGAGCGGGAGCGGCAAGACGGTCGTTACGTGCGCGCTCCTGCGCGCGCTCGCACGCCGCGGCCTTGCATGCGCGGCCTTCAAATGCGGCCCCGACTACATTGACCCGCTCTTTCATCGTCGCGTCGTGGGTGCGCGCTCGGGCAACTTAGACGGCTTCTTCACCGACGCCCCGACGCTGCGCGCCCTGCTCGCACGCGGCGCCGCGAGTGCGGATGTCGCGGTGCTCGAGGGGGTCATGGGCTTCTACGACGGCATGGCGCCCGGCGTGGCCGACGCGAGCAGCTACCAGGTTGCGCGCGACACGGAAACGCCGGTCGTTTTAGTGGTGAACGGGCGCGGGGCGTCTTTATCGCTCGCCGCCGTAATCCGCGGCATCGCCGAGTTCCTGCCTTGTGCGAACGTGCGCGGCGTCGTGTTGAACAAGACGAGCGCCGCTGCCTGCGCCTACGCGGCGCCTGCGATCGAGAAGCACACGGGCGTCGCGGTTTTGGGGAATATCCCCGCCGACGAGGCGTTCTCGCTCGAAAGCCGGCATCTGGGGCTTGTGACCGCCGACGAGGTCGAGCAGCTCTCCGCGCGCATCGACAAGATGGCCGAGCTGGTGGAAAAGACCGTCGACGTCGACCGCTTGCTCGAAACAGCGGCGACGGCACCCGATATCCGCGAGGAACCTTACCGGTTGGAGCCGATCGCGGGAGCGCGGCCCATCGTCGCCGTCGCCCGTGACGAGGCGTTCTCGTTCTACTACGAGGAGAACCTGCGCGCGCTCGAGGACCTGGGTTGCGAGCTGGCCTTTTTCAGCCCCTTGTGTGATAGTGAGTTGCCCCGGGGGACAAGCGCCCTCTATCTGGGAGGCGGCTACCCGGAGCTCCATGCGCGGCAGCTCTCCGAGAACGCGCCTATGCGCGAGGCGGTGCGGCGCGCGGTGGAATCCGGCATGCCGACGGTCGCCGAATGCGGTGGGTTTCTGTACCTGCAGCGTGAAATCGCCGATAGCGAGGGGCGGCGCTGGCCTGTTGCGGGCGCCCTTGAAGGCGCAAGCGAGAACGGGGGAAGGCTGTCCCATTTCGGGTACGTGGAGCTCACTTCCCAACGCGACGGGCTCTACGGGCCGCGCGGCACACGCATCCGCGCGCACGAGTTCCACTACTGGCAGTCCACCTGCCCGGGCGGCGACTTCTGGGCGCAGAAGCCCCGGCGCGACAAGGGCTGGCCGTGCATGACGACCACCCCGTCCCTGGTTGCGGGCTTCCCGCATGTGTACTATCCTGCGAACCCCGACGTTGCGCGCACGTTCGCGTCTGCCGCAGCGTCGTTCGCAGAGAGGAGACGGCATGGCTGAAGCAACCGAAACCGCGTTGGCCTGCATCCGCGAGGAAGTCGAGCGCGCGTTCTCGTCGGCGCCGGGCGCCGTGCTCGAAGCCGCGCTCTCCCGGATCGCGCCCGCAGACGAGTGCGCCCGCGCCGCCGCGTACGCCGAGTGGGACTCCATCGCGCATCCCTTGCGGGGATTGGGCGACTTTGAAGACGCCGTCGCGTGTATCGCCGCGGCTCAGGGGAGCGCCGAGGTGGCCGAGTTTCCCCGTGCACTCGCGGTATTCTTCTCCGACAACGGGGTCGTTGCCGAAGGCGTGTCGCAAAGCGGGCAAGACGTGACGCGAGCCGTCGCGCGCAACATGTGCGAGGGGGCCACGAGTGCCTGCCGCATGGCGGCGTTCGCGGGTGCCGAGGTCGTGCCCGTCGACGTGGGTATGGCCCGGGGCATAGAAGACGCGCGCATGGTGCGCGCGAACGTGCGGCGGGGGAGCGACAACATCGCGCACGGCGCCGCTATGTCTCGCGATGGGGCCGTGCGCGCGATCGAGGTCGGAATCGCCGTAGCGTGCGGGCTTGTCCGTGCCGGCGTGCGCCTTCTCGCCGCGGGCGAGATGGGCATCGGCAACACGACCACCTCGGCGGCGGTGGCCGCAGTGCTCATCCGGGCGGACGCGCGGAGCCTCGTCGGGCGCGGCGCGGGGCTCTCGGACGCCTCGCTCGCGCGCAAGCGCGACGTGGTCGAGCGCGCTATCGACGCGAACTCGCCCGATTCCGCCGACCCGATCGACGTGCTCTCGAAGGTGGGCGGCTTTGACATCGCGGCGATGTGCGGCTTCTACCTGGGGGCCGCGGCCTCGAAGGCGCCTGCGCTCCTTGACGGGGTCATATCCTGCACGGCGGCCCTGTGCACGGCGCGCCTGTGCCCCAACGTCTTGGGCTACCTCGTGGGCACCCACGCATCAAGCGAACCCGCAAGCCAGGAGCTCCTTCGCGAGCTCGGCATAAAGGCACCCCTCGACGCAGGCATGCACTTGGGCGAGGGCGCGGGCGCCATGGCGTATCTGCCCCTTCTGGATTCGGCGCTGCGCGTG
Source organism: Collinsella sp. (assembly GCA_036304065.1). Lineage (GTDB taxonomy): Bacteria > Actinomycetota > Coriobacteriia > Coriobacteriales > Coriobacteriaceae > Collinsella. The sequence goes on from JAXIZI010000024.1 coordinate 78,916, forward strand.
TACCGGGATGGGAAGACGTTCACGGCGACTGGCATGGCTGCTTACGAGCATTTCGAGGCCGGGAAATGACGGTGACGTTCGTTATCGGCGCCGCCGCGAGCGGCAAGAGCGCCTATGCCGAGTCCCTGTGCCTCGGGCACGACGGCCCCCGCGTGTACCTGGCAACGATGGAGCCCTTCGGGGAAGAGGGCACCCGCCGTATCGCGCGCCATCGGGCGATGCGCGAGGGCAAGGGGTTTTCCACCCTCGAGCGCACGCGTGACGTGGGCGCCGCAGTGCCCGGGCTTCCGCGCGGCTGCACGCTTCTTTTGGAGGACGTGGGCAACCTGGTTGCGAACGAGCTCTTCGCGGAAGGCGGCTTGTCCCCACGTGACCCCGACGCTGTGGCGCGCGAGGTGCTCGGAGGCATCGAACGACTCACTCAGGCCGCTGCGTATACGGTGGTGGTCTCCGTCGACGTGTTCGCCGATGGGATGCGCTACGATGAGGGGACCGAGGCATGGAGGCGCGCGCTCGCGCGCGTGAACGCGGGCGTGGCGGCGCTGGCCGACCGCGCTGTCGAAGTGGTATGTGGGATTCCCGTGTGGATGAAAGGCGAAGGACCTACAAGGTGAATATAACAGAGGCAATTGGCGCGGCGTTCGGAACGTTCTCGCGCATCCCCGTCCCGAAATCGGCCTGGTCCGATTTCGGATCAACCCATGCGCTTGCCGCGTTTCCCCTGGTGGGCGTTGCGGAAGGTTTCCTCATGACGGCGTGGGGGCACGTGGCGAACCTGCTCGGCGTGCCCGCTACCATCGTCGCGGCCGTGCTCGTGGCGTTGCCTGTGGCGGTGACGGGAGGCATCCACCTAGACGGGCTCTGCGACACCTCCGATGCGCTTGCAAGTTGGGCCCCGCGCGAGCGAAAGCTCGAGATCATGCACGACCCGCGGGCGGGCGCCTTCGGGGTCATCGGTGTTGTTGTGTACCTTATTCTGCAGTTTTCCCTGTTCACCGCGCTGCCGCTTACGGCGGGGGCGTTCCTCGCGCTTCTGTGCTCGCTCGTGTTCTCCCGCGCGCTTTCGGGGCTCGCCGTAGAATGCTGGCCTGCCGCGCGGGCGGACGGCATGGCCGCGGGACTCTCGCCTGCTAAGAAGCGCGCGGCGATCTTCGTGCCGCTTTGCGCTTTCGCTGCGGCTTCGGCTGCAGGGATGGTCGCGTGCGCTCAGGCCGTCGGCGCCCTTATGGCGGTGGCGGGGCTTTTGGCGCTCGCGTGGTACCGTCATGTTGCCCTGTCCCGCTTCGGCGGGGTGACGGGTGATTTGGCCGGATGGTTTCTGCAATGGGCCGAGCTCGCGATGCTTGCCATGCTGGTGGCGGGGAGTATGCTCCTATGATTCTCGTGGTAGGTGGCGCGCATTCGGGGAAGAGGACCTTCGTGCGCGAAAAGCTCGGGTTCGCGGCGGACGATTTCGTCGACGCGGCGCAGCTTGCGGAGGGCGGCGTGCCCGCGGCTTTTGCCGGCCGTGTCGTGTACCGTGCTGAGGAACTCGTACGCGCGCTCGACGCTGACCGGGCGCTCGAGCGGCTGATCGGCTTCGACGCAGTGATTCTGCCCTTGGTCGGTTCGGGGGTCGTCCCCATGCGTGCGGAAGACGCCCAATGGCGCGAGCGCGCGGGGCGCCTGGGATGCGCGCTCGCTGCGCGCGCCGACGTCGTCGTGCGCATGACGTGCGGGATTCCCCAGGTCATCAAAGGAAACCTTGCCGATGCGCCTCGAGGGACGCAGGGCGCGGGCGCGCCTTTGGAAGTCGTCTTCGTGCGCCATGGTGCCACGGCGGGCACGGAAGATCATCGCTACAGCGGGGCGGGCACCGACGAGCCCCTGTCGAGCGCGGGCGAGCGCGCTTTGCGCGACCTCGCGTGCGATCGTGACGTGTTCCGTGTTATCACGAGCGGTATGGCCCGCACCGACCAGACGGCGCGCATCCTCTTCCCGAACGCGGAGCTTATGGCGTGCCCCGGTCTGCGCGAGATGGATTTCGGTGACTTCGAGGGGCGAAGCGCCGCCGAGCTAAAAGAGGATGTGCGCTACCGCGCCTGGGTAGACTCCTGGTGCGAGACGCGCTGCCCGCATGGCGAGGGCAAGAGCGATTTCACCCGCCGCGTCGTCGCCGCGTTTCGGGACGCGTGCGAATCGGAGTGCGCCCAGGGGAGTGGGCGCGCCGTCTTCGTCGTTCACGCGGGTACCGTGAAAGCGCTGCTCTCCGAGCTAGCTGTCCCGAAAATGGGATACTTCGACGTGCATACCGAGCCGGGCGGCGCATGGGCCGCCACCTGGGATGGGCGCTGCCTTCGCGACGTTCGCCCCGCTTTGGGGGGCGATGCCCGGTGATGACGATTCTTGCCGTCGCCGCCGGGTTCGCGGCCGACCTTGCCTTCGGCGACCCGCGCTGGCTTCCCCATCCCGTCGTCGCCATGGGGCGCGCGATCACGTGGGCCGAAGGCCGCCTGCGGGGCGCATTCCCGCAAACGTCCGCGGGCACGCGCGCCGCAGGGCTTGTGCTCGCCGTGGCGCTTCCGCTTGCGTGTGGGCTTTTGACCTGGGGAATCCTGCATCTTTGCGGCATGGTTCACCCCGGCTTGCGCTTCGTGGTCGAGGCATGGGCGAGCTATCAGATTCTCGCGGCATGCGAGCTGCGCCGCCAGAGCCTGGCCGTGGCCAGCGCGTTCTCGAAGGGCGGCCTTGTCGCGGCGCGCGAAGCCGTCGGGCTCATCGTGGGACGCGACACGTCTGTTCTCGACGAGCAGGGCGTCGCGCGCGCCGCTGTGGAAACGGTGGCGGAGAACGCGAGCGACGGCGTCATCGCGCCGCTTTTCTACCTTTTGATCGGAGGTGCACCCTTGGGCATGGCGTACAAGGCGGTGAACACGCTCGACAGCATGGTGGGCTACAAAAACGAGCGCTACATCGACTTCGGCTGCGCCTCGGCGCGCCTCGACGATGCGGTGAACTGGATTCCCTCGCGCTTATCGGCCTTGTTCATGATCGCCGTGTGCCCGATCGTCGGGCTCGACGCGCGCGGGGCGGCGCGCATCTGGCGCCGCGACAGGCGTCGCCATGCGAGCCCCAACTCGGCGCAGACCGAGTCATCGTGCGCGGGCGCGCTCGGGCTGCGCCTGGCAGGACCCGCGGTGTATTTCGGCAAGCTCGTTGAGAAACCGACGATAGGCGACGCGTCCCGCGAAATCGAGTGGGGCGACATCGCCCGGGCGACAAGGCTCATGCTCGCCGCGTCCGTATGCGCGCTCGTCGTCTTCGGCGCCGCGCGCGCGGCGGTCGTGCTCGCCGTGGGGGCGATGGCATGAGGGAAGACCACACCGCGCTCCGGGCTACCGGGGGAATCCTGCGCGCCCGTACGCATGGGGGCAGCGCGCAATCGCTCGGCATCGGTTGCGAAGGGGGCGCCTCCGACCTCATCGACTTCTCGGTGAACGTGAATCCGGCAGGCCCATCGCCGCGCGCTGTCGCCGCAGCTTGCAAGGCGCTTTCTCGAATCGACGCATACCCCGATAGGGAAAGCCGCGCCCTCGTTCGCGCCCTAGCGCGCGCCCGGGCCATTCCCGAAGATACTATCGTCTGCGGCGCGGGCGCGTCCGACATCATCTGGCGGCTCGCTGCGGCGGTGCGCCCGAAACGCATCGTCGTGTGCGCGCCGACGTTCTCTGAATATGCGGAGGCGGCATCGTACTACGGCGCATGCGTGCAGGAGTTCCCGCTCTCCGAAGCGGACGACTTCGACGTGCCCGCCTCCTTCGCCCGCGCGATTGAGGGGCCGGGAGACGTGGCGTACCTCTGCAATCCGAACAACCCGACGGGGCGCCTCGTCGACCCCAGCGTGATCGATGCCGCGGCTTGCCGCTGCGAGCAGGTGGGCGCGCTGCTCGTCATGGACGAGTGCTTCCTCGGATTTGCGCCCGACGCCCGCGAAAGGAGCGTGGCCGCACGCGCCGCGTGTTCGCGCCATGTGGCCGTGCTCTCCGCGTTCACCAAGCTCTACGGAATGGCGGGGTTGCGGTTGGGATATCTGATCAGCGGAAACGCCCAACTCATCGAGGGGATTCGCCGGGCGGGGCAGGCATGGCCCGTCTCGTCGGTCGCCGAGGCCGCGGGCATCGCCGCCCTGGAAGACGTCGAATACGTCTCGCGCACGCGCGATGTATTGGCGGGCGAGCGAGCGTGGCTTTTCCACGAGCTCTCCTCGCTCGGGCTTTCCGTCGTGCCGTCGGATGCGAACTTCCTTTTAGTCCGCACGCCGGCGAAAGACATCCCCGAGCGCCTATATAAACAGGGGGTTTTGGTCCGCACGTGCGACTCGTTTTCGGTACTGTCCCGTTTCTGGTGCCGCGTCGCGGTGCGCACGCGCAAGGAGAATGCCCGGCTTGCGATGGCGTTCAGCCGCGCGCTTCGGGCGGAAGGCGCATCAGGCGAAGGCGAACCCGACGAACGGGGCGGCGCTTCTTGCAGCGGCGCTATGGCGGGCTCGGATGGCCGAGGCTCTGCGAAGGAGGTCGATACCCGTGGGTAGGGCGAAGCCCATCATGATCCAGGGCACCATGTCGAACGCGGGGAAGAGCCTGCTTGCGGCGGGGCTGTGCCGCGTGCTTTCGCAGGACGGCCTGCGCGTGGCTCCCTTCAAGAGCCAGAACATGGCGCTCAACAGCGGTGTCACGGCCGACGGGCTCGAGATGGGGCGTGCCCAGATCATGCAGGCCGAGGCGTGCGGCATCGCGCCCGACGTGCGCATGAACCCCATCCTGCTCAAGCCCGAAAGCGACCACCGAAGCCAGCTCATCGTGGCCGGCAAGGCGCAGGGAGCCTTCGCTGCGAGGGACTACTTCGCGCGAAAGAAGGCGCTCATGCCGCAGATTTTGGAGGCGTTCGATTCGCTCACGGAGGAAAACGACGTCATCGTCATCGAGGGCGCCGGCAGCCCCGTCGAAATCAACCTTGCCGAAAACGACATCGTCAACATGGGGCTCGCGCGCGCCGTGTCCTCCCCCGTGCTGCTCGCGGGCGACATCGACCCAGGCGGGGTGTTTGCCCAGCTCTACGGCACGGTCGCGCTCTTTGCGCCCGAGGATCGTGCGCTTTTGCGGGGGCTTGTGGTAAACAAGTTCCGCGGCGATGTGGAAATCCTGCGCCCGGGTTTGGCCCCGCTCGAGAAGATGTGCGGGGTTCCCGTCGTGGGGGTCGTGCCGTATCTTACGCTCGACCTGGACGACGAGGACTCGCTCGCGCCGCGCCTATCTGCCCGCGAGGCGCGCGGCGTCATCGACGTCGCCGTCGTGCGCCTTCCGCATCTGTCGAACTTCACCGACTTCGACCCGCTTTCGCGCGTGCCCGGCATGGGCGTGCGCTACGTTTCCTCGACGACCGATCTGGGCCGACCCGACCTGGTGGTGCTTCCCGGCTCGAAGTCCACGGTCGACGACGCGCGCTGGCTTGCGGCTAGCGGCATCGGAGCCTGTGTACGCGCGCTTTCGGGCGCGGGCACGCCGGTGCTCGGCATATGCGGAGGCTACCAGCTTTTGGGAGACGAGCTTTCCGACCCGCACGGCAGGGAAGGCGCTGGCACCGCGCGCGGGCTCGGGCTCATCCCTGCAAGTACGGTGTTCAAGGAGGAAAAGCGCCTCGCCCAGTCGGAGCTGCGCATCACGGGCGCCCAAGGCGCGTTCTCGGTGTGGAACGGCATGACGGCGCGCGGGTACGAGATTCACGACGGCGAAACGACCGTCTCCTGCGCCCCTGCGGGCACGATTGGCGGCAAACCAGAAGGCGCGGCCTGCGGAAACGTGTTCGGAACCTATCTCCACGGCCTGTTCGACGAACCGGGGGTGGCACTCGCCCTCGCGCGCTCGCTCGCGCGCATGCGCGGCCTGCCCGAGAGCGTCGTGGGTGCTGAGGGCGCGGTGTCCGCGGCCGATCACCGTGCGCGCGAGTTCGACCGCCTGGCCGACTCCGTGCGCGGGGCGCTCGACATGGAGTATGTCTACCGCATTATCGAGGAGGGCGTATGATCCACGTGTATCATGGCGACGGCAAAGGCAAGACCACGGCGGCGATGGGGCTCGCCCTTCGCATGCTCGCCGCAGGCCGCCGCGTCGTCGTTGTGCAGTTCCTGAAAGACGGCGAAAGCGGGGAGGCGCGCCTGCTCGCCGAGCATTTCGGCGTGCCCGTGTTCGCGGGGAAGGCGTCGGACAAGTTTACCTGGTCCATGACGTCGGAAGAACTTGCCGCGACGCGCGAGTTGCACGATGGGAACCTCGCTTCCGCGCTCGCCGAGCTCGAGGGCGCGCAGGAGGGGCTGCTCGTGCTCGACGAGGCGCTCGACGCGCTTTCGAAGGGGCTTGTCGACGAGGCGCTCGTGGACCGCGCGCTCGATATGTCCGCGCGCGGCGTCGAAGTAGCGCTCACCGGGCGCGCGCCTTCCCGCAAGATCGTGGAGAAGGCCGACTACATAACCGAGATGCGGTGCGAGAAACACCCCTACGAGCAGGGGATATGTGCAAGGGAAGGAGTGGAGTACTAGATGGATTCCAAGGAGATGGCGCCCGGCGACATCGAGCGGCGCAGCTTTGAAATCATCACCGAAGAGCTCGGCGGCCGCACGTTCCCGCCGCTCGAAGAGCCCGTCGTGAAGCGCGTCATCCACACCACTGCCGACTTCTCGTACGCCGATTCCCTCGTGTTCACCCATGACGCCGCGCACTGTGCGCTCGACGCACTGCGCGCAGGGGCTACGGTGCTTACCGATACGAACATGGCGCTCGCAGGCATAAGCAAGCCCGCGCTCGCGAAGCTCGGCTGCAAGGCCGTGTGCTACATGGCCGACCCTGATGTCGCCGCGGCCGCGCGCGCTGCGGGCACGACTCGCGCCGTTGCGAGCATGGACAAAGCTTGCGGCATCGAGGGTCCGCTTATCGTGGCCGTCGGCAACGCTCCCACAGCACTTCTGCGCCTCGCCGAGCTCATGGACGCGGGGAAGATCGCGCCCGCGCTCGTCGTTGGGGTGCCGGTCGGGTTTGTGAACGTGGTCGAGGCGAAAGAGGAGCTACTCGCGCGACGCGTGCCGGCCATCGTCGCGAGGGGTCGCAAGGGCGGCTCGACCGTGGCGGCCGCCATTATGAACGCGCTGCTCTACCAGATCACGCGCACGGGCGGCCCGAAGTGACGGCCCCCGCATCCGCGTCGGCGCTGCGCATCTTCGCCGGCACCACTGAGGGCCGCCTTCTGTGCGAATGGGCGAGCGGGGCGGGCATCCCCGCCCGTGCCTACGCGGCAACCGAGTACGGAGGCGAGCTTTTGGGCGAGCTTCCGGGCATCGAGGTGCAGGCGGGCAGGCTCGACGAGGCCGACATGGAGCGCGAGCTTTCCGGCGCGCGCATCGTCGTCGATGCCACGCACCCCTTCGCTACGCTCGCAAGCGGCAACATTCGGGCCGCTTCGCTCGCCGTGGGTGCACGATGCCTGCGCCTTGCGCGCCCGGCCGAGGTGCTGCCCAAAGGCGTCGTGCCGGTCGCGTCGATCGCCTGCGCGGCGCGCTTTCTCTCCGAGAACCCGGGTCGCGCGCTTCTCACGACGGGGAGCAAGGAGCTTGCTCCCTACACGCGTGTCGCCGATTTCGCGGAGCGCTTCTTCGTGCGTGTGCTCCCGCTGCCCGGTGCTATAACGAAGTGCATCGACGCGGGGTTTTCGCCGTCGCACGTCATCGGCATGCAGGGGCCCTTCACCCGCGAGCTCAACGAGGCGATGCTTCGGCAGGTGGGCGCCCAGTGGCTTGTGACCAAGGACTCGGGAACCGTAGGCGGCACGGCCGTGAAGCTCGCTGCTGCGCGCGACGCGGGAGCGCGCTGCATCGTGGTCACCCGTCCCGCCGAGGGAGGCGGGGCCCTTTCGCTTCGGGAAGTGGAAGACGCGCTTTTACGCGAGTTCGCGCGCTAGGCGCTCGCCGCGCCTGCGCGCCCTTCCGCCCGCGAGGAGGAGCGCCCCGAGCAAGCTCGACCCGTACAAGCCCGTCATCCGCCAAAAGTTCGAGGACGACGCCCGGAACTGGCGCAAGTAGCCCTTCAATAAGTTGCGGTGAAATAGTGTCTGTTTTTGCTGCTAGATAGCATATTCAGTCCCTAATTCACCGCAACTTGTTGGTGTTGGCTTACTGGTAGCGTAGGCACTCGACGGGGTCGAGCTTTGCTGCGCGGCGAGCGGGGTAGAAGCCAAAGATTACGCCGATGCCGACCGATACGGCAAACGCGATCAACACTGTCGTAATGGAGAAGCTTGGCGTGATCGTCCCGGTGGCTCCAAACTTGCTCATGATGCCCGAGCTTGCGGCAAAGAACGTGAGTCCCCAGGCCAGCAGATAGCCAATCAGGACACCCAACAGTCCGCCGGTGACGCACAGCGCCGAGGACTCGGCCAAAAATTGGGCGGTGATATCGCGACGACTGGCGCCCAGAGCGCGGCGGATGCCGATCTCGCGGATGCGCTCAGTCACGTTGGTGAGCATCATGTTCATAATGCCGATACCGCCGACAAGCAGCGAGATGCTGGCGACAGCACCCATGATGAGCGAGAACGCGCCCATAAAGGAGTTGAGCGCATCGATGGCGCTTTTCATGGAGGTCGCCGATACGCTGTCGTACTCATCATCCTCCGCGATGCCCTTCATCGCGCGCACCTTGGACTCGATGGTCTTGCAGAGTTCATCCATGTCCGTGCCCTCGGCGGCAAGTGCCGTCACGCTGGGGAATGAAGGATTCTCGTCGCCAAACAGCCCGGAGATGGTTTCGCGTGGCATATACAGCGTGAGCGAGCCCATTGAGTCGCTGCCGCCATCTATCACGCCTACAATCTGCACCTCGCCGTTGGACACCTTGATAGTTTTCCCCAGCGCATCCTGTTCGTTGCCGTAAAGCTGATCGGCGCCGCCGCGGCTGATGAGCGCCACGCGTGAGCCTGATTGAGACTCGGCCTGGGAATAGGTGCGCCCCGCAACGAGCTTGCTGGCCCCCACGGCATCGAGCATGTCGCTATCGACACCCTGTGCCATGACGGTATAGCTTTTATCGCCGGTCTTGTACTCGGTATACGCGCTGTCGACAATGCCGATCTGCTCTATCTGCGGCACCAGTTTTTGAAGCTTCTCGATGTCCGACTCGGTGAGTTCTTGCGACGAATAGATTTGCACCATGCGTGCCGCATTGAGGCCCAGGCTGTTGACCAGGCTGTTTTGGATGCCGCCGATGAGCGAAGTCATGGCGATAACCGAGGCGATGCCGATGACAATGCCCAGGATGGTGAGCAGGCTGCGCCCCTTGTTGGCCTCGAGCGAGTGAAGGGCTTCCTGGATGAGATCGCGGGCGCTCATGCCATCTCTCCTTTCGGCGGGTTGGCGGAGACGGAAATCATGGGCAGGCTATCTACGGCGCTGCGCAGGGTCCGCGGTGCATGTGGAATATACGCGCCGTCGTGAATGCGACCGTCGCGGATGGTCACGGCACGGTCGGCCTCGGCGGCGATTCCGGGGTCGTGTGTGATAAGCACGATGGTTTTGCCGCGCTTCTGGAGCTTATGGAAGGTCTCCATCACAAGCGCTCCGGTAGCGGAGTCCAGGTTTCCCGTCGGCTCGTCGGCCAGAATGATGGGCGGGTCATTGACGAGGGCGCGCGCGATTGCGACACGCTGCATCTGGCCGCCCGAGAGCTCGGATATGCGGTGGTCCCAGTGGTCGACCGGCAGCGTGACGGCCTGCAGCGCGTGCACGGCGCGCATCTCGCGCTGGCTACGGGGCACATTGGTGTAGGCCAGCGGCAGCATCACGTTTTCGATAACCGACAGGCGCGGCAGCAGGTTGAAGCTCTGAAAGACAAAGCCAATGCTCAGGGCGCGGACTTCGGTGAGCTCGTCATCGTCGAGCTCGGCCACGTTGAGCCCTTGCAGGTAGTAGTCGCCCGCCGTCGGTTTGTCCAGGCAGCCTAGGATGTTCATGAGCGTTGATTTGCCCGAGCCCGAGGGGCCGGTGATAGCGACGAATTCGCCGGGTTCTACCGCCAGGCTCACGTTGTGCAGGATGTGGGCGCAACCCGCTTCGCTCTCAAAGATGCGGTGTACGTTGCGGATGTCGATAACGGGACGCATTACATGCCCTCATCGTCAGACATACTGCCCGAATCCGCGCTGTAGCCGCCGTCAGCCGTTGCGTTCGCTCCGGTGTCCATGACGAGGGTGTCGCCATCGCGCAGCTTGGTAACCGGCACGTTGGGGTTGATCTCGTTGCCCTGGTCGTCGCGCTTGACCTGTGTCTTGCCGACTACGGCTTCGTTGTCGTTTTGCGTCACGACGGTCACCTTCACGCGACGGGTTTGCTTGTCCTCGTCATCAGTCGCCACGTTGACGTAATAGTGTTCGCCGTCTTCGGTCATGAGCGCCATCGTCGGCACCATCACCACGTCGTTGAGCTGCTCGGTCACCACCGATACCTCGGCCGTCATGCCCGGCTTCAGGCGCGCGTCGGGCGCCTCGATGAGGATGTCGACGTTAAAGGTTACGCTGCCGTCGCCACCGTTGGCGGCGTCGGAGTTTGCCACCGACGCGATAGCCGTGACGGTGCCCTGGCTCACGATATCGGGAAACGCGGGATACGTGACGTTGGCGCTCTGCCCAACGGCGATCTTGGCGATGTCCTTTTCGCCCACCTGCACGGTCACCTTCATCTTGGATAGGTCGGCGATCTGCATGCACTGCTTGCCGCCGCTCGTATCGCTTTCGCCCATGATCATGCCGCCTGTTACCGTGGCGCCCACCTTGGCGTTGAGCTCCACGATGCTGCCCGAGCTCGGGGCCGTGACCGTACGACTGGCTGCCTTGGCGTTCGCCTGATCGAGGTTTGCCTGGGCCGATGCGAGGCTGCGCTGCGCGGCCGATACGGCGTTCGTGTCCGCCGATGCGGCGGAGATGCCAGCCGCTGCGGAAGCTTCATCGACGTCCGTCGTTGGGGTGGCCTGCGCGGCAGCTGCGGCTTTCTGCGCGTTGGCGAGGTCTTCCTGAGCGGCTGCAACTGCACGCTGCGCCTCGGCAACGTTGCGATCGAGCTCGTCGTTTTTAATGGTCATAAGCATGTCGCCCTCGTTGACGGATTGGCCTGCCTGCACGTTGATCGAATCGACCGTGCCGTCGACAGAAGGGGAGACCAGTGAGGACGAAATGGGTTTGAGCTGGCCTTTCGCCTCGACCGTTGTGGTAAACGTGCCCTCGGTCACCATGTCGGTCACAGGCCCGCTAGCGCTCTGAGGCTGCGCATTGATAACCAGGGTTGCGACAATGGCAATGAGCGCGATGGCACCTACGACACCGGCAGCAATACCGCGTCGAATCAGCTTTTTGCGTCGGCGCTCGGCACGTTTTGCTTTGAGCTTGGCATATGCCTCTTCATCGGAAATCTCGGCCGTATCGTTCGTGCGTCCGTTCTGCTTATTGGCATGTACGTCTGTAATCAGAGGAATCGTTTCGGTGGCACCTTCGGGCGTGCGCTCGGTATCATCCGGGCCCGGGGTGATCGTGGGGACATTCGGCATAGCGTCTCCTTTATAGAAAGAACCTCGATAATTATATGCGCCCACCGGTTGGGGCGGGCGCATAGGACGGTTTCTTTCGGAACTGTTAGATTGGTCGCAGCGGTTCCACGTTGTAGGAATGCGCGCGTTGCACTACGAGTGGACAACCACGCACAGGCCGACTTTGATGCAGTCGTGAAGTGCCTTGGCGTCTGCCAGGCGCAGGTTGATGCAACCGTGGCTGCCGCACCACTTGTACGACTCGGCATTATCGAAGCTCTTGTCGTTTTGCCATGTAGCGTCGTGGAAGCCGATCATATTGCCCTCGAACGGCATCCAGTAGCTCACCGGGCTCTCGTATTTGGGCTTACCGGTCTCGGGGTCCTTGGCTCCGATCAGGGTGCTGCCACCGTCGTTGCTGTTAATCTGCCACACGCCCTCGGGGGTGGCGTCTTCGCCCGGTTTGCCGGAAATAAAGTTGGCCTCCCACACGATATTGCCGCTCTCGTCGTAGTAGCGCGCGTGCTGCTCGGACAGGTCGACGTCGATATACGCCTTCCAGTCGGGCTCTCCCTTTGCGGTAAAGGTGTCAGCCTTCTGGGAGTACTTGATCTCGATATCGCCGGTCTGCTTGTTGTTAATGGCGTCCTCGACCTGCTTGGCGAGCGAGCTGCTGTCGATGGACCAACCAAAGTCGCCGCCTTCGACGGCGCACTGCTTGCCATCGGCGCGCGTCCACCAGCGAGTGGAGCCCACGGTATTAAAGCCGTTGGCGAGCTCGGCTGCCCAGCTACTGATCTGCGAAGTATCGAGCGTGGGGTTGGCGGGATCGGCAAAGCTGATCCACTGCAACACGGAGCTGCCATCAACCTTGCCGGCATCCTCGCCGTTGAGCTTGAGGGTCACGTTGACGCCCAGGAAGTTGTTGGCGGCATCGCATGCGGCCTGAATCTGATCATCGGTCAGCGTTCCATTGAGCGGCTCATAGGCATCGTTGCCGAGCTTGGAAAGATCTACGGTCTCGGCCAGCGAGGCAAGCTCGAGCTCGGCATACTTAATGACATGCTCGCGGTTGAGTTTTTCGTTGGAGCGCGCCTTCTCGACGGTAAACTTGCCCGCTTGCTCGTCATAGGAGCTATTGGCCTCGAACGTGCCCGAACGCCCCTCGTTAAACTCGTCGATGGCGGCGCCCAGATCCTTCTCAAACTTCTTTTGGTCAAAGGTGTCGGAAAGCATGGACAGGTCGACGTCTTGATCAAGATCGACTTCGTTGGAGGTAGCGGTTGTTTTGGTCTTGCCGCTTAAGGATTCCACAAGGCGGACTGGCCATACAAAGGCCTCGTTGTGGCTGATGATCTCTTTTGCAGCAGCTTCACCGTCGACGATGGGTTCATCGGACTCGGGCTGATAGGTCCAGCTAAAGTCATCTCCTGTTACGGCGAGCTTATAGTGTTTCCATGCCGAATTGACCTTGGTGGCGGCAGACAAAGCGTTGGAGAACGAGACATCGACGCCGGCGATGGTGGTGTTGGGGTAGGCTACCTGCGAAAATGCTACGACGCCTACGATATAGACAATGACGATTAGACTCAGGACGACAAAGAGCGTCGTCTTTTTGCCCGACTTATTGTTGCCGGCGGGTTTGCGCGCGGGGCCACGATCGCCTCGAGCGTGCGTGGGGGGCTGCTTGGGCGCATTGCCGTTTGCCTGGCGCTGCTGACGTTGTTGACGCTGCTGTCGCTGTTGGTTCGGGCGTTGGGAAGCGTTTGCTGCACTACGCTGCTGACCGTGGCTCGGCGCGATAGGACGCGGCGACTGAACGCCGCCGGTGTGCCAGCTCGGCTGCTGCGGATCGGGAATCAGTTGAGTTCGATCGTTTTGCGACATCGTATGCATATCCTTCGATTTTCGCCTTGCGGTTCATCGTGTTTTTACTGGGCTTGCATTATAGCGATTGCCCTGCTGTTTGTGGTACGGAAACGGTGGCATTCAAAAGAGGTGGGACATTTGTCCCACCTTTGAGTCGTTCTTTGCCGCTATCCGCACACACCGCATTTTGCACAGGCCGAAAGTGCGGCCGGAGCCTGCGCGATGCCACCCTTTGCCGTCTCGCGCAGCGTGGCCGGTAAAGCGTGGCCCACCGAGAGCATGACGTGTGCCATCTGGTCAAACGGCACCAAGCTCTTAATGCCTGCGAGGGCGAGTTGTGCCGAGCTAAAGGCCGCAGCCACGCCGATGGCGTTACGGTTTTGGCAGGGCACCTCCACGAGGCCGCCTACAGGATCGCAGACCAGGCCCAGCAGGTTGCTCAGCGCGATGGAACTGGCGTCGAGCGCCTGCTCGGGCGTGCCGCCGAGCATCTGCACCAGTGCGGCGGCTGCCATGGCGGCGGCGCTTCCCACCTCGGCTTGGCAGCCGCCCTCGGCGCCGGCAACGCAGGCGCTTGTGGTGAGGTTGAGGCCGATGGCGGCTGCGCAGTAGAGCGCGTCCATGACTTGCTCGTCGTCGAGCTGCAGGCGATCGGCAAGCGCCAGCACGCAGCCGGGCACAACACCCGCGGACCCTGCCGTGGGGGCGGCGACAATCACGCCCATGGTAGCGGAGCGCTCGAGCACGGCCATCGCGCGGGCCACGGCGTCGGTTTGAACGGTGCCCATCAGGCTCGTGCTCAAATCGTTGCGGCCGGTGGCATCGACGAGCTTGGCCTCGCCGCCGATAAGCCCGCCGAGCGAGCGTTGCGGATTGGCGATGGGGGCCGTGGTCTCCTCGCGCATGACGTCGAGCACGCGGCGCATGGCGGCGACGGCGTGGGCCTCGCCGGTCAGACGCGCCTCGCGAACGGCCATGACGGCGCCGATGCTGAGCCCCAGTTCCTCGCACGCATCGAGCAGCTGCTCGCCGTCGTCGAAGATCTCCATGGCCGAGACGCCGGGGGAGAGCGACGAGGCCGAGCCTGGGAGCTCGATAAACGTTGCGTAATCGACATTGTCGAGCTTGCGCAGCATGGGGACGACGGTGTCGTCGGGCGCGCCGTCGGTCTCAAAGACGGAGTAGGCCTGGCCGCCTACTTCGGTGCGGTAGGTGCGGCAGAAGGCGATGTTCACGTGTGCGTAGGCGAGCAGGTTGGTGAGCGCGGCGAGTACACCGGGGACGTCCTTGTGCGCCACGAAGAGCGTGGAATACATACCCGAGATGTCGACGCCGACGCCGTTAATGCGGCTGATGCGCATCTTGCCACCGCCCAGGCTCTCGCCGCGAACCTGTGCCGTGGCGCCCGTGTCGTCGACCATGTCGATGTCGACGGTGTTGGGGTGGATGGAGGCGTCGTCGCCCTTGATGTCAAAGTGATATTCGAGGCCCTGCTCGCGCGCGAGGTCGAAGGCCTGCTTGATGTTCTCGTCATCGGTGTCGAGGCCCAGGATGCCCGCGACGAGCGCACGATCGGTGCCGTGGCCGCGGTAGGTGTGGGCGAAGGAGTTCCACAGGCCAAAGGTGACTTTGGTGATGCGGCCTTCCAGCAGGCTGGCGGCAACTTGGGCACAGCGCAGGGCGCCGGCGGTGTGCGATGAGCTGGGGCCGACCATGACGGGGCCCAAGATCTCGAATGCCGAGGTCGTAGCTAGTGTTTGCGGCTTGCCTGCCATGGGTGCTCCTTATCTATCCCGTCGTCCCGAGGGGCGGGGCATACTCTGTCCCGCCGTTCCGAGGGCTTTAGTATTTGGTCGCCTGCTCGGACAGTCCTGCTCGCACGGAGGCCACATTAAGTGGCCTCCGGCTCGTGCGGAACTCGCGATCGACCAAATACTAAAGCCCTCGGAACTTAGGATACATGGTTGGAGTCGCTCTGCTGCAAAATTTATCGGCCTGTGATTTATTCCATGTCCCAGGTAGGCTCATCTTCACCACCTTTAAATAAAAAAGAAGTACCGTTTGGGACCGGTACTTCTTTTGAAAGTGCATATGTTGTTATGACCTTAGCGGTTCCCAATTACAGGCCGCAGGCTGCTTTGAGTTGTTCGACTCGGTCGGTTTTCTCCCAGGTGAAGTCGGGGTCTTCGCGGCCAAAGTGACCGTAGGCTGCCGTCTTCTCGTAGATGGGGCGGCGCAGGTCCAGGTCGCGGATGATGGCGCCCGGGCGCAGGTCGAAGGTCTTCTCCACGGCTTCGACAATCTTGTCCTCGGCAACATGTGCGGTGCCAAAGGTGTCAACCATGATCGAAAGCGGCTTGGACACGCCGATGGCGTAGGCCAGCTCGACTTCGCAGCGGTCGGCAAGGCCGGCGGCTACCACGTTCTTGGCGACCCAGCGAGCGGCGTATGCGGCGGAGCGGTCGACCTTGGTGCAGTCTTTGCCGCTAAAGGCACCGCCGCCGTGACGGCCGTAGCCGCCATAGGTGTCGACGATGATCTTGCGACCGGTCAGGCCCGTGTCACTCATGGGGCCACCCACGACAAAGCGCCCGGTGGGGTTCACATAGATGTCGGCACTATCCCACGGCATGTTCTCGGCAGCCATGACAGGCGCGATGACATGCTCGATGAGGTCGTCCTTGATCTTGTCCATGTCCTCGATCTCGGCGGCGTGCTGCGTGGAGATGACGATGGTCGTGACCTCGACGGGCTTGCCGTCCTCGTAGCGCACGGTGACCTGGGTCTTGCCATCGGGGCGCAGATAGGGCAGGGTACCGTCGTGGCGCACGGCGGACAGGCGCTCCGCCAGGCGGCTTGCCAGGTAGTGCGGCATTGGCATGAGGGTCTTGGTTTCGTTGGAGGCGTAGCCGAACATCATGCCCTGGTCGCCGGCACCGATAAGATCGATCGGGTCGGTGGTGGCGCCGGTCTGGGTCTCAAACGACTCGTCGACGCCCTGGGCGATATCGGGCGACTGCTCGTGGATGAGGCTCATGACGCCGCAGGTATCGCAGTCAAAACCGAACTTTGCGCGGTTGTAGCCGATGCGGCGGATGACGCCACGGGCAATCTCCTGTACGTCAACGTAGGCCTGGGTGCGGATCTCGCCGGCAACGATGACGGTTCCGGTGGTCACGAGGGTCTCGCAGGCGCAGCGGACGTTTTCCACGTTGGCAGGCACGCCGTTGGGTGCAATATAGCCCTGCTCCTGCAGCTCTATTTCTTTGGCGAGGATTGCGTCGAGGACGGCATCGCTGATCTGGTCGGCGATCTTATCGGGATGGCCTTCGGTCACCGACTCCGACGTAAATACAAAGGACCCCTGCTGGGGCGGGATGGAACGAAGTTCTTCTGACATGATTGTCCTTTCAAAAACGTGTCCCGGCGACCGTTACCATTCCGCCGGGCTCTGTATGCAAGGGCAAATCATAGCGCGTAAATCCAACATTCACACCCTTTCCGCACCTACTCATTGGGGACAGACTTAAATGACCAGCCTTAAGCTAAGAACGTCCATTACAGTCGAAATTGTCAGCCCGGGACCGTCTCGGGCTACGATTGAGGCGCGCCCAGAACGGGCCGCCGACCGGGCGCCCGCGCACGGCCGAACGTCCCTGCCCCGAGAGGGCCCGTTGGGTGCTGCC
>JAXIZI010000025.1:0-16390 GCA_036304065.1 Collinsella sp.
CTCGGCGTCTTCGCCACCTTCTCGTCCATGGTTCCTCCTATCAACAGCGTACGCATACGTACGGTTTACAGATTCAGAGTAAACGTACATATCTGTACTGTCAATAGAATTGCGTACATTTGCGTACGCTGATAAGATGTGCTGGTACGTAATTCCAGGAGGAGGGCTCATGTCCGTAGGCGAGAACATAAGGCGGTACCGCAAGTCGCGCGGCATGACGCAGGCGCAGCTCTCCGAGGCGGTCGGCCTGACCGAGGGGGCCGTGCGCCACTACGAGAGCGGCATCCGCGCCGTGAAGCCCGAGCTGCTCGAGTCCATCTCCGCGGCGCTCGGCGTGTCCGTTAACGCCCTCAAGGATTACGGCGTCGAGACTGCGGGCGACCTCATGTCGCTGCTCGTGCGGCTCGAGGACTCCTTCGGCATCGTGCCCGCAGCCGACGGCACGGGCCTCTCCCTGAACCCCAAGGCGCCGCACGCGCCCAAAGCCGCGATGGCGATCGAACTGTGGGCAGAGAAGCGCGCGCAGCTCGAAAACGGCAAGATCGACGCCGACGAATACGAGGACTGGAAAGCCTCGCTGTAGCGGCTCTCCGCATTTCGCGATCAACGCAACCGAATCAGGACGGTGGACCAGGCGGCGAGCGCCGCTCGGGCCTGCGTAAGCTGAGTTTTTACTCCCCATTGCATGCCAAGGCATTTCCGGCGCACCTGGGGAGTAAATGACGCGGTGGCTTACACGGCGGCACGCGGCAGTACGCCGCGGCATTTCCCCTGGTTACTCCCGTTTTCATTGAGGCGGCGAGATTCTTTACTCCCCATTAACCACCTGGGAAAACGCTGTGAGAAGACCGCCGAAAAGCCTATTGAGTTCGATTTGAGTTTCACAGGCCCCGAAACGGCCCCGTTTGGCTCTCGGGGACAAAAATCGCGCGTCTACTCACTTGGGATGAATCCTTACTCCCGTTCCTCCGAATGCCGCACCGTGCCTTGCCGTCTTGAAACACGGGGGAGTAAATTGCGAAATCGCAGGTGAAAGGGAGTAAAACGACAAAGAAAAAGCCTCCGTCCCAACGCGGGAACGGAGGCTCGGTTATCGTATTTACTCACCAACATCGCTGGCGGCTTTGCCATGACTCTCGTACGAAACGAAACTCAGCGGCACAGTGCGGCACTCAAAAATGCAGGTCAGAACCCTATCAGCCTACTCCCACTCAATTGTCGCAGGCGGCTTGCTCGTGATGTCGTAGCACACGCGGTTGGCACCCGGGACCTCAGCCACAATGCGACCAGAGATCTTCGCCAGCACCTCGTAGGGAAGCTTGGCCCAGTCGGCGGTCATGGCGTCACTGGACTCCACGGCACGCAGGATAATCGGGCGCTGATAGGTGCGCTCGTCGCCCATAACGCCCACAGACTTGATGTCGGGCAGCACCGCGAAGTACTGCCAGCAGCTGTGCTCGGAGTTGCGGTCGCCAGTCTCCTCAAAAAGCTTCTGATTATACGCATCGAGTTCTTCACGCACGATGGCGTCGGCGTTCTTCAAGATCTCGAGCTTCTCCTTGTCCACCGCGCCGATAATGCGAATGGCAAGACCCGGGCCCGGGAACGGCTGACGGTACACAATATGCGCCGGCAGGCCCAGAGCCAGACCAAGCGCGCGGACCTCGTCCTTAAAGAAGTGGTCGAGCGGCTCGATAAGGTCGAAGCTCACGCCCTCGGGGAACGGAATCAGATTGTGGTGGCTCTTGATAGTCGAAGCCTTGCCGCCCGTCTTGCGTGCACCGGACTCGATGATGTCGGGGTAAATGGTGCCCTGGGCTAGGTACTTCACGGGCTTACCGTCGGTCTCGAGCTGCTGAGCAACCGCGAAGAATTCCTTCCAGAACTGCGTGCCGATAATGCGACGCTTCTCCTCCGGCTCGGTCACGCCGGCCAAAAGCTCGGCATAGCGGTCCTCGGCATGGACGTGAACAAAGTCGACATCAAACTGCTTGGTGAAGACCTCCTCCACCTGCTCGGGCTCGCCCTTGCGCAGCAGGCCGTGATTGATAAACACGCAGGTCATCTGCTTGCCAATAGCACGGGCACCAAGCGCTGCCACCACAGAGGAATCAACGCCACCGGAAAGCGCCAGGATTACGCGGTCCTCGCCCACCTTCTCGCGAAACTCGTCCGTCATGGTCTCGACCAGGTTGTCCATAGACCAGTTCTCCTCAAGGCCGCAAATGCCAAAGAGGAAGTTCTTGAGAATCTGCTGACCGCACTCGGTATGCTTGACCTCGGGATGGAACTGCGTGGTATAGATTTTCTTCTCCACGTTCTCCATCGCCGCCACGGGGCACACGTCGGTCGAAGCGACCACGGTAAAGCCCTCGGGTACGTCCTGTACGGCATCGAAGTGGCTCATCCACACCGTCTGGCTGGCAGGGGTGCCCTCAAACAGCTCACCGCCAGCAACATGCAGCTTGGCAGGACCATACTCGCCCACCTCGGGATGGAACACAGTGCCGCCCAGCGTCACGGCCGTGATCTGATGTCCATAGCAAAAGCCCAGGACGGGAAGGCCCAGGTCAAAGATGGCAGGATCGATGGACGGAGCGTCCTCGGCGTACACGGAGGCCGGGCCGCCAGAAAGGATGAGCGCGGAGGCGTTCATATCGCGAATCTCGTCGGCCGAGATGTCGCAGGGGACAATCTCGGAATACACGTTGAGGTCGCGGACGCGACGGGCAATGAGCTGACCGTACTGCGCACCAAAGTCGAGTACGAGGACCTTTGCGGAAGCCTTTTGATCCATGGTTCCCTCTCTTGTTGGCGGGGAGCCGGTGCCCACCCGCGTGAATGAACGAAAATAACCTCCATAGTGTACACGTTATATGGGGTTTCTCGCCCCTCGCAGCCATCAGCGCACGGCAAACGCACGACCTGGGCCCCTATTTGACGGCAATTGAAGTGTTACCAAACGCTACAGATGATGTAATACGTTTGAACATTGGACGCCCTGTGCCACAATACTGCCGAACGACTCCGCCTCTGTGGCGACAAATACGATAGGAATACCAGCATGAAGCGCATCCTTCTCATCGCCACGGGCGGCACCATCGCATCGACCGAGGACGGCAACGGCCTCTCCCCCGCCCTGACCGGTGAGGAGCTCGCCCAGAGCGTCCCCGAGATCTCGGGGCTCTGCGAGCTCGACGTCGTGCAGCCCATGAACATCGACAGCACCAACATGCGCCCGAGCGACTGGATGCGTATCCGCGACGTCATCGTCGAGGGTTATGCCGACCACGACGGCTTCGTGATTCTGCACGGCACTGACACCATGAGCTACACCGCGGCAGCGCTTTCCTACCTGATTCAGGACAGCCCCAAGCCCATCGTGCTCACCGGCTCGCAAAAGCCCATGGGCAATCCCTTTACCGACGCCAAGCTCAACCTGTACCAGAGCCTGCTCTATGCACTCGACGAGCATTCGCACGATGTGTCGATTGTGTTTGGCGGCGTCGCCATTGCCGGTACGCGCGCCCGCAAGCAGCGCACCATGAGCTTCAACGCATTCATTAGCGTCAACTATCCGCCCATTGCTTACATCCGCAATGACCGTATCGTGCGCAACGGGCTTCACGGCACGCATCAGGACGAAAACGCGGTGCATTTCTACGACAGCATCGACCCGCGCGTATTTGTACTCAAGCTTACGCCCGGCGTAAACCCGGGCATCCTCGACGCCCTAGCCGATAGCTACGATGCTGTAATCCTTGAGACCTTTGGCATTGGCGGTATCCCCGAGTTTGGTGAGTCGGGCGAGTCGTTCCAGGAGGCGATTTTCCGCTGGGTCGATTCGGGTCGTACTGTCGCTATGACCACGCAGGTCCCCGAGGAGGGCCTTGACCTGGGTGTTTATGAGGTCGGCCGCGCTTACGCCGATCATCCGGGCATCCTGCGCGGCGATGACATGACCACCGAGACGCTCGTGGCCAAGACCATGTGGGCACTCGGCCAGTCACGTGATGCGTCAGTAATTCAGCGCCTGTTCTACAGCCAAGTCAACCACGACCGTATCCCGATGGTGTAACCACCGGTCAATAGGCATCTTCTATTCAATGCCCTCGAGAAGCTCTGACACCGTCATGCCGAGTGCGGGTGCGATCTTAAATAGAACCTTGAGCGTGAAATTTGCCGTTCCATCTTCGATTCGGTCGAGGTAGGGTCGGCTGATTCCTGTCGCCACACAAAAATCAACCTTGGAGATACCAAGGTCCTTGCGTGTCTCTTCGACCCGCCTGCCAAGAATCTGTTTCGCACGTTCGTCCATGCAGCCGAGTTTGAAATGGAGCCGAACATAAACGTAAACTATAGTTTACGTTTTGCCGAATACACAGGAGTTTTCTATGTCGGATTCTTCGGTCCGCATGTACCGAGCCACGCTTCGCACAAACAGCGCGCCGCCCAAGCTCGTCGTCGTTGAAGCAGAATGCCTTTCTCCCGATGAGCGCACAGCATTTGCATTGCTATCAAGTCGCGTCGCCGCCGTTCTGGTCCCTTGCCCGGCGCAAGGTGAACTTGCCATCCAATGCCACGCGCACAGCTGCTCGCTCAATCAGGCTGTCGTAATCGTAACCAGCCAACGTGGCCTGCCGCTCCTTTTAGAAACCGGTATCGCGCTTGCCCTTCGGGGCGCCGGATACGAAAACGAGGCCGCCGCCGACATGGTCTTTAAACCACGATCGAGCGGCGGCCTCGCAGCAGCCATTGAATATGCGTGCAGGCTCGTTGCCTAAAAGGACAAGCTAGAAACCAAAGCCAAAGCCCGTTCCGGTAATCGCCGAATACATAAAGTAGACGTTGATTACATTGAGGAACACACCCGTGATACAACCGTTGCGCAGGTAGCGCTCGCACACGATGCGCGCCATGGCGGCGGAGTCATCATTGTTTTTAGCCTGGCGTCCCGCCGTAAAGTACGTCGCCACGCTCAGCAGTAGGTTGAGCACCGGCAGTGCCAGCAGCTCGTAGCTCTTACCCCAGCGCGTCACCTCGCCGGCTGCGTTAAACTTCGTTGCCACCTCGGGGCCAATGTTGGGGATAACACACGCTGCAACCACCAGCGGAATCACCGCAAGTACGAGCAGCGCAATACCCATGAAGCCAGCTTTTTTGCCATATTTAAACATGCGCGTCGTCCTTACACGTTAAAGCGGAAGTGCACGACGTCGCCATCGGCCATAACATAGTCCTTGCCCTCAATACGCAGTTTGCCGGCGGCCTTGGCGCCCTGCTCACCGCCGAGCTCGATGTAGTCGTCATAGCCAATGACCTCGGCCTTAATAAAGCCGCGCTCAAAATCGGTGTGGATGACGCCGGCGGCCTGCGGGGCGGTCGCGCCCTGACGAACCGTCCAAGCCTTGACCTCCATCTCGCCGGCCGTAAAGAACGACTGCAGACCGAGCAGCTTATAGGCCGCCTGCGCGAGCACGTCCAGACCGGGCTGTTCCAGGCCCAGGCTCTCCAGGTAGTCGGCGGCGTCCTCGGGATCGAGCTCGGAAAGCTCGGCCTCAATCTTGGCGCAGATGGGCAACGGCTTGACGCCATCGATGGGCGCCAGGTCGTCGTTGAGCATATCCTCGTCCACGTTGGCCACATACAGGATGGGCTTCATGGTGAGCAGGAACAGCCCCTTGGCGGCGGCACGCTCCTCGTCGGTCATCTCCATGGATGCGGCGCGCTTGCCCTCGTTGAGCCAGGCAAGCAGGCGCTTGGCGACCTCGAACTTGGGCATGAGCTCCTTGTCGCGCTTGGCCTCCTTCTCGAGCTTAGGCAGCTGCTTCTCGAGCGTGCCCATGTCGGCCAGGATGAGCTCGGTCATGATGGTGTCGGCATCGCCGGCGGGATCGACGAACTCGCCCGTGCGGCCCACCTCACGCATGACGTTGGGGTCCTTAAAGTAGCGCACGACCTCGCAGATGGCGTCGGTCTCGCGAATGTTGGCCAGGAACTGGTTGCCCAGGCCCTCGCCCTCGTTAGCGCCCTTCACCAGACCTGCGATGTCGACGAACTCGACCGTCGCCGGCACAATACGACCCGGGTTAACGATGTCGGCAAGCTTTTGCAGGCGGCTATCGGGCACGTCGACGATACCCACGTTGGGGTCGATCGTGGCAAACGGGTAGTTGGCGGCAAGGCCGGTCTTTTTGGTAAGCGCGGTGAACAGCGTCGACTTGCCCACGTTGGGCAGGCCCACGATACCGATGGAAAGGGACACGACAGCTCCTTTTGGTACAGGTACTTCAAACCGTATAAGTATAGCGCCGCCGCAGCATCCGGGCGAATCCGGACACCGCGGCGGCGCAAATGAAGCAGAGATTGGGGTCGCTGGCTAGTCCGCGAGCTTTTCCACCTGGTCGAGCATCTTGTCCAGCTTGGCCTTTGCCTCGGCCTTGACCTTCTGGGCCTCTTCGTGGGCCTTGGCCTTCTGAGCGGCCTTTTCCTCGGCCTCGGGGTCGACAACGACCAGATTGGACGCATCGTGCTCGACCAGCTTGAGCGCATGCTCGGGGCACACCTTGACGCAGGCTCCGCAACCTAGGCAATACGTGGACTCCAGTGCAAAGCGACCGCTTCCCACCAAATCGCAGGCAAACGTGGGGCACACGTTGACGCACTCGCCGCATGACGTGCACTTGTCAAAATCGCATTCCGGTGTGCTCACCTGCATATTCTGGGCAAGCTCGGGGTGGTTCTGCAGCGTCGAGAGCACCAGCTGCCGCCCGTGCGTGAGCGAACGGCGACGCTTGGTCGTCGTGGTGCCGCACATGGTGTTGAGCGTACGCTCGAGCTGGGTAATCTGATGGCGATGAGCCTTGAGCTTTTGCGTCACCGAGGCCAGCGCCGCCGTCGCCGGATTGAGCTTGGTCACCGTTAGGCCCGTGGTGCGGGCAATCTTTTCCATGTACTCCTTGCGCTCGTACTCGCGGCGCTTATGGCACTTGAGGCTCTTGGGGTCGACCTCTAGGCCCATACCCGTGCCAGACCACTCTTCGGCCTTCGCAATCGCCTCGCCAAGAATGTCCTCACCGCCGGTGTTGCGGCATTTATCGCACACGCCCAACGGCAGGTACACACTCACGTTGGGATAGTCGGCCAGTACCGAGAACCAGGTCTCCGCCGTAATATCGCCCACGCAGGCAACGACGACTTCGTTTTCGCGCGGCATGCGCTTAAGGGCACGCGTGCAGGTAACGTAGGCGGTCTCGTGGCTCGTAGCCGCCGAGACAATGTCGTCGTAGACGTTTTTGGGTGCAAGGCGCGGAGAGATGATCGCCTCCGTCGGGCAAGTAGCGGCGCACAGGCCGCACTTGCGACAGGAGTCGAGGATCTCGATGGAGTCTTCCTCGACCTCGATAGCGTTGACCGGGCACACGTCCATGCACGCGGTGCAGCCGCTCTTTTCGTTTTTGCAGGTCAAGCACGGAATGGTGTTGCCGCGCGGGCGCTCCTTGTAGTCGGCAGGATTCCACTGCGGCGCCGATGGATCGAGTGCATCGGTCACGCCGCCAAGCGGGTTTTTAAGAAAGTCGAAACCCTTGCTGATCTCGATAATGTCATCAAACAGATCGTGTTCCTGCGCCATGCGCGGCCCCTCCCTGAGCAGTGCAAACAAGCAAGAGATAATGATACGCTATCGGCCCACGCCTCGGGCAAATTACACGCGGAGCATCTTTGCGGCAAATAGCCCATGGCCTATCGCCGCCTCGATTGCACAAGGTCAATCAAGTGCCAAGCTATGCCTCGCACATGAGCTGCACGAGCTTTTGTCTGGTCACCTTGGCCTGCTCGTTGGCCATATTGCGCTCGTTTCTAAAGACCGCATCCGCAACGCTCATCAGGTCGGTATCGGAAATCTCGCCAAGTCCCAGCTCCGCGAGCGTCGTCGGTAGACCAACGCGCTGGCAAAACTCGAGCACCTGATCAAGCTCGGGCGCACGCTCCAGGCGCAGCTGCACCACCAGGCCAAATGCCACGGCCTCACCATGCATGGCCTTGCACTCGGGCAGAATCGTCAGGCCGTTGGCTATGGCATGGGCAAGCGCTAAGCCACCACTCTCAAAGCCAACACCCGAGAGCAGAATATTGCACTCGATCAGGCGCTCAACCGCTGGCGATGTACGGCCCTTTTTGAGATCGCGCTTGGCAGCGACGCCGCACTCCATGAGTGTGTCATAGCAGGCACGAGCCGCAACCAAGGCCAAGTGTCCCGGCGCGCCACCGTGCTCGTTGGCGCCGTGCGCCGCGGCGCACGAACGCGCCTCGAAATACGTTGCCAGCGCATCGCCCATACCAGCGACCGTCATACGCAGTGGGGCCGCCGCGACCACGTTGGTATCGACCACGACCAAGTCTGGATTCTTCTCGAGCATCAGGTAGCGGTCGAACGACCCATCCTCGTGATACAGCACCGAAATCGCGCTGCACGGACCGTCCATCGACGCCGCCGTGGGACATACACACAACGGCAACTCGGCATAAAACGCAACGGCCTTGGCGATATCGAGCATCTTGCCGCCGCCAATGCCCACCACCATGTCGCAATACTCGGCCCGGGCTTCCTTGGCCATTTCGACAACGGCATCTTCCGTACACGGACCGTTGTAAATCTTAAAGAACGGCTCGCTTAGATCTTCATCCAGAAATCCATCGACGATCTGCCTGCACAGCCGATCCTCGGTGCCCTGGTCAAACAAGACATAGGCAGCGCAGCCCAACCATGACAAATACCTGCCCTGGCGCGAAAGCTCCCCCGGTCCCTGAACATACCGACCGGGGCCGCCATAAACCATAGGAAGCGCCATACGAGAATCCACCCTTCATCAAACAACGATGGGTGCAAAGTACCCTGACCCCTTTGCACCATAGCAAAAAGGGGCAAAGCCATCTGTTGGCTTTGCCCCTTCCTTAGCTTGATTTACTCATCCATGAGATAGTAGTGGCCCAGTGCGTCGGCACCCAGGATGGCGTTTGCGACCATCTCGGGCGTCACCTCAAACGGCATATTGCACATGGTGTCCTCGGGCGCGCACGCGGCCTCGGCAACAATCATGGCCTGCTCGCGCGTAAGCTCGGCAACGCCAAGTTCCTTCATCGTGACCGGCAGGCCCAGCTCAATGCAGAAGCCCAAGACTTCCTCGAGCTTCTCGGTCGGGGCATCCTCGAGTACCAGCTGGACGATAGTGCCGAAGGCGACCTTCTCGCCGTGATACATGCTGTGGCACTCGGGCAGCATCGTCAGGCCATTGTGGATGGCATGAGCGGCAGCAAGGCCCGAGCTCTCAAAGCCAATGCCCGAAAGCAGCGTATTGGCCTCGATGATGTGCTCGACGGCAGGCGTGAGCGCACCCTTCTCCAGCGCAACCTTGGCCTTGACGCCATCGGCCATAAGCGTCTCGTAGCAGAGCTTGGCGAGCGCCAGACCAGCCATGCTGCCCTTGCCGCCAGCGCAGGTGCCGCCGTCGGCATCGTGCGTCGCCTGGGCCTCGAAGTAGGTTGCGAGCGCATCGCCCATACCGGAAACCGTCAGGCGCACCGGGCTCGCCGCGATAACCGTCGTATCCATCAGGACGATATTGGGGTTTGCCTTAAGGAAGAGGTACTTATCGAACTGGCCGTCATCGGTGTAAAGCACCGAAAGCGCCGAGCACGGTGCATCGGTCGAGGCAATGGTGGGGCAAATGATAACCGGGGACTCCAGGTAATAGGCGACGGCCTTCGCGGTGTCGAGGATCTTGCCGCCACCGACGCCGACGATGATGTCGCAACCGTTGTCGCGAGCGAGCGCAACCAGGCGATCGACCTCGCCCTTGGAGCACTCGCCGTTAAAGTCCTCAAACAGCAGCTCGGCCTTGGCCTCGGCAAAGCCGCCCTCGATCTTGGCACCGACGCGCTTCTTGCCCGAAGGCGTCACGATGACGAGGGCCTTAGCGCCGAGCGGCTCGACATAGGAGCCGAGCTTGGCGAGCTCGTCCGGACCCTGGATGTACTTGCTGGGGCTATTGAAAATTGCAGCCATAACTATCCCATTCTCTAAAAGAAAAAAGAAAGGGGCTCCGTACAGATACGTGCGGAGCCCCTCGTTACGATAACAAGAGTCGATTAGAAATCGATGTCGGTGTCGTAGTAGCAGGCCTTGAGGATCTTCTCGAAGTCGGCAGCCTTGGTCTCACGCGGGTTCTCGGGCGTGCAAGCGTCCTGCTCGGCGTTCGCGGCGATCTCGGGCAGCTTGGCGAGGAACTCCTCCTCGGAAACCATCTGCGGGTTCTCGGCGTCGACCTTCACGCCACCATTCGCGTAATCCTTGATGGACTGCGGAATGTTGAGCTGGTCGTTGAGGTCGCGAATCTTCTGGACGAGTGCAGCGATGAGCTCCTCGTTGGTCTCGCCGGGAAGGTGCAGGATCTCCTTGGCCACGTAAGCGTAACGCTCGGCAGCACGGGGATCCTTGGAGTTCCACTGGATGACCTTGCCCAGGTACATGGCGTTAGCAGCACCGTGGATGATGTGGCCGTTCTCGAAGGCAGCACCGGTCTTGTGAGCCATGGAGTGAACGATGCCGAGCAGGCCCGAGGAGAAGGCGATACCGGCGATGCACTGAGCCTCGTGCATGTGCTGACGGGCCTCATGGTCGCCAGCATAGGACTTGGGCAGCCACTCGACGATCTCGCGGATGCCGTGCAGAGCGTTGGCATCGGTGAACATAGAGGCGCAGGTGGAAACGTAGGCCTCCATGCAGTGGGTCAGAGCGTCCATGCCGGTGTGAGCGCACAGCTTGGCGGGCATGGTGTAGGTGAGCTCGGGGTCGACGATGGCGACATCAGGGGTGATGTTGAAGTCGGCCAGCGGGTACTTGATGCCCTTGGCGTAGTCGGTGATGACGGAGAAGGCAGTGACCTCGGTAGCGGTACCGGAGGTAGAGGAGATGGCGCAGAAGTGAGCCTTCTGACGCAGCTCGGGGAAGCTGAACGGCTGGATGATGTTATCGAAGGACTCCTCGGGATACTCGTAGAAGACCCACATGGCCTTAGCGGCATCGATGGGCGAGCCGCCGCCGATGGCGATAATCCAGTCGGGCTCGAACTCGCGCATGGCCTCGGCGCCCTTCATGACCGTCTCGATGGACGGATCGGACTCGACGCCCTCGAACAGCTTGACCTCGAAGCCGCCCTCTTTGAGGTCGGCCTCGACGTCCTGCAGGAACCCGCCGCGACGCATAGAGCTGCCGCCAGAAACGATGATGGCCTTCTTGCCCTTGAGGTTCTTCACCTCGTGGCGAGCGCCCTCACCAAAGTACAGATCGCGAGGATTGGTAAAACGTCCCATACTGTGCCTCCTAAACAAGCCCCTCTTAGACTTGCGTATATAACGGAGCACCCAATTGGCTCCGTTAGGACCGGTTTGCGCGTTGCCGGCGATGACAATGCGCGATGTCTAAACGTCTCAACGCTCAGACAAACACTATTTTACCGTTCTGGTTGGTCAGTTATTCACCTAAAGCCGCCAATGATGAAACGTTTTTTCTATCCCTGAAGACCCTTGTGCGGCATTCATACTCCCAAGCTGGGCAAACGTTTTATCAAGGTTGACTACATATCCTGGGCAGGACGGTGCCCCTCCAAAATATGCACCGTTCGCCGCCAAAAATCGACCGTTTGCGGCACCGTGATACCACTCGGTCGTCCAAGGTGCCGACATTTGTGCGACATCCGTCTTCGTGGTGCAAAGGTGCAAGTCCAAGTGCGGCACCCCCGGTGTGCCACATGCGGGTAAACTAGAACCTTATATAGAAACATTTGAACCCT
Source organism: Collinsella sp. (assembly GCA_036304065.1). GTDB lineage: Bacteria > Actinomycetota > Coriobacteriia > Coriobacteriales > Coriobacteriaceae > Collinsella. The sequence continues at coordinate 11,853 of JAXIZI010000025.1, forward strand.
AACCGCAGCAAAGGAGGCCCCATGGCATTCGATCCCATTCAAGAGGATTGCCATCGCCTCGTTCTTGAGGCCTTGCGCCGCGACAATATCCCGCTCACCGACGCTGCCGCCGTAGAGCGTCTGATGGAACAATTCACCCGCAACCCCGCACCGCTCATCGTGCACGACCGCGACCGCGCCGGGCACCTCATTGCCAAGGTGGTCGAGGCTGTCGACTACCGCATTCCCTTTATCCCTGACGATACCCAGGCAGAGCAAGAAGAGACAGCTGCCGAGAACATGCTCCGCGAGGCGGCCGCACTCGATCCGGCCAACTGGGACGCTCAGCGCATGCTGACCGCCCTCACCGCCGAATCCAACGAGGAATACGTACAGTACCTGGTGTCCAAGTGCGATGAGGTCGAGCACGACCTAGCGCTCAAAATCGCCTCGGCCCAGGACCCCTACGAGCGCGAGGCCGCAGGCGACCTTACGCGCCGCCCCTATCTGCGCTGGCTTGCCGCCTTGGCATCGCGCGCCCTCATTAGCGGCCGCTATCGCATGTCGCTCGAAGCCGCGAATCGCAGCTTGGACTTTGCGCCCAACGACCCCGCTGGTGTCCGCCACACCGCGATGCTCGCCATGGCAAAGCTCGAATACCCCGCCGAGGAGCTCAAGCGCTTTCGCTCCGCACACTCCGTGCCGTACCTCGCGAATACCCCACTGCGCCGCCGCCCCAAAGATGCGGAGCGCGACTTGGACCCGTGGACGCTCATCGCGCTGATGAGCACGGCTTGGCGCGAACTGGACTACGAGGGCGCCGAGCACTACCTGCGTATCCTTGTGCGCTCGTGTCCGCACGCAGCCGAGGCACTCTACTTCCAAACCGAGTTTCCCGATGGCGTCTATGCCCGCGTCAACGTAGGCGTAGGCTCCACCGACGAGCTTGTCCTCGCGCTGTCCGAGGCGACGCCGGTGCTGCAGGAGGGCCTGGGCGCCCCCGACAACGCCAGCTTTGCCGCCTGGGTCGCCACCAACGATATCGTGCGTTCCCAGATCGACGAGCGCATCCTGCGCGCAGCCGAGCAGGGACTTCCATTTAAGGGAGGGGACCTCTAATGGATCCGAGCGTCTACATCCCCGCCTACCTGGAGCGCACCTATCTGGCGTCGCACCCCGAGCTCACCGATGCAGCACGCGAGCTTGTCCATAACGACATTAGCGCGAATCCTCAAAAGTATGCGCAGTCCGAGCATGCCCAAGCGCTGCTGTCCTATGCCGGTGTTCATCGCCACCTGCTCGACGAGCTCCATCGCATCGAGGACATGGGCAGCGACGAGGAGTTTGAGCAGACGCGCAACCGCCTGTTCGACGATATGCGTGATGAACTGCTCAAGATCGTCCGCGTCGATGCGCATGTCCTCGATGCCCAGCTGCTCGCCATCATCCTGGCCGACATGCCCGTTGACGCCTGCCTGGGCGACCTGATGAAGCTCGAGGCGACCACGGCCGATTACCTGCAGCAAAGCGTGCCCGGGTTCGACATGGAAGCCCCGCACTACTGGGCCAACAAAGTGCTGACAGACAGCGTGACGGCGGCCGATCTCACCGTGAGCGAGCCGGCTCTTATCGGGTGGCTTCATACGCTCGAGGCCATCTCGCAGCTGTGCATGGCGAGCGCCCGCTACCGCGCTGCCGCCAACTACGCCCGCCGCGTCCTTAAGGCAGAAGGCTATCCCACCCGAGCCGCAGGCACCGTGTTGCTCGCCCTCGCTCGTCTGGAAGATCAGGACGGCTTTTTTGCCCTAGCCCACCAGCTCGAGGAAGAGATCGGGGCAGACGCACTCGAGAACTCTCCTTGGTATCTGCTCGCCCGCACGATTCTGCTGTTCAAAACGAACAAGATGCGCCCGGCGACACGCGCGCTGCGCGAGTTTGCTAACCGCTGCGAGGGCGGCGCGTTCTTCTTGCTGAACCCCATGTACCAGACGCCGTACCTTCCCTGCCGGCCCGAGCCACGCGATCCCTGGGATCTTTCGCACCAGGCCGTTTGGGAAGCGGACGGCATTATCTCGGATACCCCCGACTTTGCCCCCTGGGCCAATGCCTGCGAAGACGTATCGCAGCTTGCCCAGGAATTTGCGCGCCGCTACGGCTTTTAGCGACGCGATCGCCCCGACCATGTCATCTATGTTAGGAACGGCTTCATGAACTTCCGCTCATCTCTTGCCTGCACCTCGAGCGATATCGCTCGCTGGGGACTGCGCTCTGTCCTCAAACGCCAGGGTGGCGTGCTTCCCGGCCGCATCGCCATGAAAATCGACCCCGAGCTGCTAAGCGACCTCGCGAGCCTGGTCGACCGCAGCGTGGTGATCACCGGCACTAATGGCAAGACCACCACCTCCAACCTCATCGCCGATGCCGTTGCTGCCAGCGGTGCTACCGTGGTGTGCAACCGTGCCGGCAACAATATGGAACCTGGTGTGGTGGGTGCTCTGCTCGAGGCCCGCGGCGGCCTTAGGCACACCAGCAGCGGCAAGCGCGTGGGCGTTTTTGAGTGTGACGAGCTCTACACCGTACGCGTTCTGCCCAAGCTCAAGCCGACGTACTTTGTGCTACTCAACCTGTTCCGCGACCAGCTAGACCGCTACGGCGAGATCGATCACACCCAGGAGGTCATCGCCCATGCGTTGGAGCTCTCGCCGACAACAACGCTTATCTACAACGCCGACGACCCGCTGTGCGCCTCGATTGCCGCGCGCGTCCCTAACACGAGCATCGCCTTTGGCATCGACGGCGCCACGGGCACCGAGTCCGATCGCATTAGCGACTCGCGTTTTTGCTCGCAGTGCAACGCGCCGTTGGAGTACGACTATGTGCAGTATGGTCAACTCGGCGCCTACCATTGCCCCTCGTGCGGTTGGGCACGCCCCGCACTGGTCCGCCGTGTGACGGGCGTGGAGCTCGGCTGCGACGGCTACGGCTTTGACCTGGTCTTTGGATCTGCGTCCGACGCAGCTGCCGTACACATCGCCACGCGCTACAACGGCCTGTACATGGTCTACAACGTTGCCGCCGCCTTCTTTGCGGCGCGCGAGCTGGGCGTAGACGCGGCGCATCTGCAGCCCACGCTCGATGCCTATGTCCCCGCCGGCGGACGCATGGGCCGCTGGGAGATCGCCGGCCGTACCGTCGAGGCAAACCTGGCCAAAAATCCCGTAGGCTTCGATCGACAAATCCAGTCCATCAAGACGGCAGGCGGCAGACTCTGCGCTTTCTTCCTCAACGACAACGACGCCGACGGCCACGATGTATCGTGGATCTACGACGTCGACTTTGAGCGCATCGCCGACACGCCGGGTCTTGTCGCCTTTGCCGGAGGCACGCGCGCGCACGACATGCAGGTGCGCCTCAAGTACGCCGGCATCGATGCCGCGATTATCTCGGACGTCGCGCAGGCAATTGGCGCCGTGGCAGACGAGGCCGCCGATGACACCTTCTACGCCGTCGCCAACTACACGGCCTTCCCGCCGCTGGTCAAGGAGCTCGACGGGCTGAAAGGCGCCACCGCCGACGCTGTTGCTGGGCGCGCCGTAGCCCGTGCCGACGGCAGCGCTCTTCCTGTCGGTATCGCGCCAGTCGAGCTTTCGCGCCCGCTGCGCATCGTCTACCTGTACCCCGATGCCCTCAACCTCTACGGCGACGGCGGCAACGTTATCGCCCTCGAGCGTCGCTGCGCCTGGCGCGGCATCCCCGTTCGCGTGGACGAGGTCCGTATGGGCGAGTCACTCGATCTCACCGATGCCGATATCGTCATGATGGGCGGAGGCTCCGACCGCGACCAGCTAGCCGTGGCACACGAGCTGCTCGCCCAAAAAGACAAGGTCGCATCCTATGTTGAGGATGGCGGCTCGCTGCTCGCCATCTGTGGCAGCTATCAGCTGCTCGGCCGTTCGTACTATATGGGCGAGGATCGCATTGAGGGTCTGGGGGTCATTGCCGCCGAAACCGTACGCGGCTCCGACCGCCTGATCGGCAACGTAGCCGTCAAAACCGACCTGGCACCTGAGCCCTTTGTGGGATTCGAGAACCATGGCGGCTGCACGCTTTTGGACGCCGATGCCACGCCGCTCGGAACGTCCGTCGTCACGGGCACCGGCAACAACGGCGACGATGGCTTTGAGGGCCTGATCTACAAGGGCGTCATCGGCACGTACCTGCATGGCCCGGCGCTGCCCAAGAACCCCGAGCTCGCCGACTGGTTGATCGCCCATGCCCTCGAGCGCCGTGGCGATGCACAGGCTGCCGCCCTGCTGCCGCTCAAGCCCCTCGACGACACCTACGAGCACGCCGCCCACGACGCCGCCATGAAGCTCCTCCCCTAGCACCTCACCACCACAAAGGGGACAGGCACCTTTGTGGTGGGTTGATTTCCGATCTCAGCCGAACACATTAGGCGGACAGGCCGTTCCCGCAGCTAGCCGAACGCCCCCGCGGCCCCTCCTGGGGTCCGGGGGCGGCATTTCCCCAGTTGAAGGAACGGTGGAGATGTGTTTCGA
>JAXIZI010000026.1:0-3233 GCA_036304065.1 Collinsella sp.
CCGTCACCAACGACGTGCTGTACAAGGAGGGCCTGGACCTTCTCGTCGTGCCCTCCGCCGAGCTCTCCCGCGGCCGCGGCGGCCCGCGCTGCATGAGCATGCCCTTCTGGCGCGAGGACCTCTAAGTCTTTCCGTTTCCGGTGCGGTCCCCCTACAACCGCACCGGCTTCGCCCGTTAAACGGGCAACACTAATACTTACGTAATTCATTTCTTCGAAAGGAATCAAACCATGGGTGTTAACCTCTCCGGCCGTAGCTTCCTCAAGCTTCTCGACCTCACCACCGAGGAGATCGAGTACCTGCTCAAGCTCTCCAAGAACTTCAAGGATATGAAGCGCGCTGGCGTTCCGCACCGCTATCTCGAGGGCAAGAATATCGTTCTGCTCTTCCAGAAGACCTCCACTCGTACCCGCTGCGCCTTCGAGGTCGGCGGCATGGATCTGGGCATGGGCGTCACCTACCTCGATCCGGGTTCGTCGCAGATGGGCAAGAAGGAGTCCATCGAGGACACCGCCCGTGTTCTCGGCCGCATGTATGACGGCATCGAGTTCCGTGGCTTTGCCCAGGACGACGTCGAGGAGCTCGCTGCTAAGTCCGGCGTGCCCGTGTGGAACGGCCTGACCACCGAGTGGCATCCCACCCAGATGCTCGCCGACATCCTGACCGTCCAGGAGAACTTCAACTACGACATCAAGGGCAAGACCCTCGTCTTCATGGGCGACTGCAAGAACAACGTCGCTCGCTCCCTCATGGTCGTCTGCTCCAAGCTCGGCATGAACTTCGTGGCCTGCGGCCCCGAGGAGTGCATGCCCGCCGACGACGTCATCGAGGCCTGCAAGCCCATCGCCGAGGCCAACGGCTGCACCATCAAGCTGACCACCGACGTCAAGGACGGCGTCACCGGTGCCGACGTTATCTACACCGACGTGTGGGTCTCCATGGGCGAGCCCGACGAGGTCTGGGCCGAGCGCATCGCTCAGCTCACCCCGTATCGTGTTACCTCCGAGGTCATGGCTATGGCCAACCCGGGCGCCATCTTCCTGCACTGCCTGCCCAGCTTCCACGACACCAACACCACCATTGGCGCCGAGAAGTGCGAGCAGTTCGGCATCACCGAGCAGGAGGTCACCGACGAGGTCTTCGAGAGCCCCGCTTCCAAGGTCTTCGATGAGGCCGAGAACCGCATGCACACCATCAAGGCTGTCATGTACGCCACGCTCAAGTAAGAGCATCTAGCATCTCGCTCGGGGTGTATTGCTGCTCACCCCGAGCGGTTTTGTCTGGTAAATATCTCGCGTCGGGCGGTGGGCACGGCACGGAAGATCCGCTTCGCGCGAGACAGTTAAATGATTTATGAAGGGGGGATGAGAACCATGACTGAGACCGCTAAGAAAAAGCGCGGTATGCCTTCATCGTTCACCATTCTTCTTGCTCTGCTGGCAATTGTTGCAGTAATTACCGTTATCGTCTCCAGCACGTCCGGCGGCGCGGTTACCGCAGCCCGCCTGAGCGATTTCTGCACCGCCCCGATTAAGGGCTTCGCTGACGCTCTGCCCGTCTGCCTCTTCGTTATGATTCTGGGCGGCTTCCTTGGCATGATGACCGAGACCGGCGCTCTGGACAACGGCATTGCCGTCCTGGTGCAGAAGCTTAAGGGCAACGAGATCATGCTCGTTCCCGTGCTGATGCTCATCTTCTCCCTCGGTGGTACCACCTATGGTATGTGCGAGGAGACCGTTCCCTTCTACGCCCTGCTCGCCGCTACCATGATGGCCGCTGGCTTCGACCCCATGGTCGGCGCCGCTACCGTCCTGCTCGGCGCTGGCTGCGGCTGCCTGGGCTCCACGGTTAACCCGTTCGCCGTCGGCGCTGCCGTCGACGCTCTGACCGGCGTTGGCATTGAGGTCAACCAGTCCATCATCATCGGCCTCGGTGCCGTCCTGTGGATTGTCACTACCGCTATGTCCATCGTCTTCGTGATGAACTATGCCAAGAAGGTCAAGGCTGACAAGGGTTCTACCATCCTGTCGATGCAGGAGCTCAAGGACGCCGAAGAAGCTCACGGCAAGGCTGCTTCCGAGGTCCACAAGGAGGTCAAGCTCACCGGTCGTCAGAAGGGTGTTCTGATCGCCTTCGCCTTCACCTTCGTCGTCATGATCGTCGGCTTCATCCCGCTGGCCGACCTCAACGAGGGCGTCGCCAACTTCTTCGACGCTGGCGCTGTCTACGACGCCGACGGTAACGCCGTCGTCCAGGGCTGGTCTGCCCTGATCACCGGCCTGCCCATTGGCCAGTGGTACTTCGACGAGGCTTCCACCTGGTTCTTCCTCATGGCCGTCCTGATCGGTATCATCGGTGGCCTGTCCGAGAAGCAGATCGTTAACACCTTCATCACCGGCGCTGCCGACATGATGTCCGTTGTTCTCGTCATCGCCCTCGCCCGTGGTATCTCCGTCCTCATGGCTAACACCGGCCTCGACGTCTTCGTCCTCGACGCTGCCGCCAATGCCCTGGCTGGCCTGTCCGGCGTGATCTTCGCTCCCATGAGCTTCCTGGTCTACTTCGGCCTGTCCTTCCTGATCCCCTCGACCTCCGGTATGGCCACCGTCTCCATGCCCATCATGGGACCGTTGGCTGTTAAGCTCGGCTTCTCGCCTGAGGTCATGGTCATGATCTTCTCCGCCGCCATCGGTGTCGTGAACCTGTTCACCCCGACCTCCGGCGCCATCATGGGCGGTCTCGCCCTGGCCAAGATCGAGTGGACGACCTGGCTCAAGTTTGCCCTTAAGCTCATCGTCGCGCTCTCCGTCGTCTGCGCCATCATCCTGACCGTCGCCTGCGTGTTGATCTAAGTACCCAACGGGTACCCCACGGAAACCTTGACGATCCTGTAGAGGATCACCTGGTCATCGTCTGTCCGGTGGGGTAAACCCACCGGTAGACTCCTACCTTTAGCCCCCTTCCGTTCCGTGCGCGGGAGGGGGCGCTCTTGTGTTCCGGCGTTTTACCAAACGCCGGAACCACTCGACGCTGCAAGCCCGCCAGAGCGGCAATCTGACGTTCAATCGTCGGGCATGGCCAAAAGGCCTATGCCCTCCTCTTTCACGTCACCTTGCTCGCCTAGGGGCGCTTTCGCTCATATGACCCAATCCGCTGTCAAGAGCCACAATGGCCCCGCCGACCGCTTGCAATCGGTCGGCGGGGCCTGCCGTTGAACCCGTCCCGGTCCGCCC
>JAXIZI010000027.1:0-11608 GCA_036304065.1 Collinsella sp.
ACCCATCGAAACACATCTCCACCGTTCCTTCAACTGGGGAAATGCCGCCCCCGGACCCCAGGAGGGGCCGCGGGGGCGTTCGGCTAGCTGCGGGAACGGCCTGTCCGCCTAATGTGTTCGGCTGAGATCGGAAATCAACCCTGGACGGAAATCCCCCTCTGTCTTGATCTATAACAATTAGGACCGATTTTACTCGTTAACTGTTACAGATTGAGACAATCGGCCCAGACTCGCCCCGTCCGCCTCGTCATCTGTGGTTTACGTGGGGGCATACGGAGTGCGGGTATACTAACCGGCGGCGAATCTGCTCCATCGCTTAGAGCTGCTGCGTCTGGACGGCGCGTGATAGGGCTGCCAAAGCGATCGCCAGCGTGCTGAGCAACGTCCTCTCTGTGCGCACCTGTTTTTGTATGTATTAGCGCACTACCAAGCACGCCCGCGCGGCCGCAAGCCGTGCCCATTGCGCGTGCAGATAAGGAACAACAACATATGCGTAATTCTGTATCTGACGTCACCGACGCCGAGATTCTGGACGAGACCCGCGAGGCCATGACCCAGGCTGCCTTCGATGCCGCCGATGAGGCCAATGCCGCCCAGGCCGTCGAGTCCGCTACCGAGAGCCTGCCCGCCTTTGACGAGCTGGGCCTCTCCGACGAGATGCTTCGTGCTATCGAGAACCTGGGCTACACGGCGCCCACGCCCGTGCAGGCCGGCTCGATCCCCGTAGTGCTCGAGGGCCGTGACCTGCTTGCCGCCGCTCAGACCGGCACCGGCAAGACGGCTGCCTTTTTGCTGCCAACCATGAACAATCTGGAGCACATCGCTCCTCCCAAACCCGTGCGCGAGCGCGGCGGCCGCAACCGCCGTCGCGGTGTTAAAAAGCCCGAGGGCAACGGCCGCGGCCCCGTGATGCTCGTCATCACCCCCACGCGCGAGCTCGCCCAGCAGATCGACGAGGTCGCAAGCAAAATCGCCGACGTCACCGGCCATGTTGCCGTGACCGTCGTGGGCGGCGTGAGCTACAAGCCGCAGACCGCGGCACTTAAGTACGGCTGCGACATCCTGGTCGCAACGCCGGGCCGTCTGGTCGATCTGATCGAGCAGGGCGCCTGCCACCTGGACGAGGTTAAGGTCCTGGTGCTCGACGAGGCCGACCGCATGCTCGACATGGGCTTTTTGCCCGCCGTCCGCCGCATTGTGCGCGAGACGCCGGCCGAGCGCCAGACGCTGCTGTTCTCGGCGACGCTCGACGAGGAGGCCGTGGGCGAGATCACCGACCTGGTGAGCGACCCGGCCCGCGTGGAGATCGCGCCGGCCACGTCGACCGCCGACACCGTCGACCAGTTTGTGTTCCCGGTGTCCATCGAGGCCAAGAACAACCTGTTGCCCGAGTTCCTCAAAAAGGAGGGCCCGGAGCGCACCATCGTCTTTATGCGCACCAAGCACCGCGCCGACAGCTGCTGCCGTCGTCTGGAGCGCAAGGGCATCAAGGCCGCCGCGATTCACGGCAACCGCAGTCAGGCCCAGCGCGAGCGTGCCCTTTCGGCCTTCCGCGACGGTACCGTCGACGTGTTGGTGGCAACCGACGTGCTCGCCCGCGGCATCGACATTAGCGACGTGCGCTACGTCGTAAACTTTGACGTGCCGGCCGAGCCGACCGACTACATCCACCGTATTGGCCGTACGGGCCGTGCCGGTGAGCTGGGCTGGGCCATCACGTTTGTGACCGAGCAGGACGTGGACGAGTTCTACGAGATCGAGAAGCTCATGGACAAGACCGCCGACATCTACGAGGCCGGCGACCTGCATGTGGGCCCCAACCCGCCTGCGGTTGATCCCGAGCGCGACCCTGCGGCCTTTAAGGTGAAGAAGAAGACTAAACGCGGCAAGTCCAAGAGCAAGAAGAAGCTTGAGCAGGCGCGTCGCGATGGCAAGCGCAACGGCGACGATTACGGCGATGTGGCTGGTCGTTCCAACCGCGGTCGCGACGAGCGCCGTGGCGATGGCGAGCGTCCGAGCCGTCCCAAGCGCGGCGGCAAGACCCGCGTGCGCGAGGGCGTTCAGGCTCGCGTGGACGAGGCTGTGGAGAGCGTGGCCCGCGAGGTGGCTGCCGAGGAGCGCGGCGGTGCTGACGCCGTCAAGCAGGCCCCGCGTGGCAACCGTGCCGAGCGTCGTGCCAAGCAGTTCCAGGGCGAGGCGCATCGCCGCCGCCGCGAGGACGAGGATCGCGGTGGCCGTCGTCGTGTCGAGCGCGAGGACGAGGGCCGCGGTTCGCGCGGTGGCAAGCGCGGTGCGGGCGACCGTCGTCGTTCCGGGCGTGATGACGAGCGCGGTGGCCGTGATGAGCGTCGCGGCGGCGAGGGTCGTGGTGAGCGTGCTGCCCGTGGCGGTGAGTCCCGTGGCGGCAAGCGCTTTGATGAGCGCGGTAGCCGCGGCGGCGAGCGTCACGAGGGTGCTCGCGGCAATGGCGGCCGCGGCGGCGCCGGTCGTTCTAACGAGTCGCGCGATCGTCGTGACCCGCGTGCCAGCCGCGATCGTCGCGATGACTGGCGCAACTACGACGATACCCGCGAAGAGCGTCGCGGCGGCTACCGTGGTGGTCGCGGCGGCAACCAGGCCGGCTCCCGCGGCGGTCGTGCCGGCGGTCGCGATAACCGTGGCAGCTATGGCAACGGCCGTGGCGGCAAGCGCGGCGGCAGCTCCCGTCGTCCCGGTGACGGCGGCGGCAAGCGCAAGTAACATACACATCGCACGCTAGCGTGAGACAAGCTAAGGGCCCGAGCAAACAACGCTCGGGCCCTTTTGTTTGCCGTGTCCATCGCTAATTCAAACGTGATTTTCTCGGGAATGCATCTGGGGGATGCTGAGGACCTATTTTCTGCCATGCAGCAATGGGCCCCATGGGGTGCGCCGTGCATTTTTTGGAGTATTCTGCAGTTCGAGTTGTCTGCATATGATCCGACGTCGCCAACGGTGGCCTTCGGATATCCCTGGCGAGCGTTCTGAGTCAGATTTCGCCGTTTTCCGGAGCAGGGGCGCGTCATTCTCGCCATGTCGGGACTTAGAATGATACGGCGCCCTACAGTTTTGCCCACCCGCGGCGGTGCTGGCGTGGTTACGTTGCAGAATACTCCGTTTTTTGCACGGGCTAGGATGGGGTACCTCAGGAGAACACAGCGGTATCCCGTAAATATATACAATTTGTACCGTAATTTATACAAAACGAAGAGGCAGACAGCGTAGGGTGGGTGCATTGGGGTGCTTGGTGCATTAAAACGGGGACCCCACGTGCCGTATACTCTGGCTGGATGTGAAAGCGGCTTGACGCGTTGCCAGGCGTAGGGGAGGGTGCCTCGATGAGCGTATTCGAAATTGTGTTTAGTCCGACGGGTGGAACGCAGAAGGTGTCAGGCCTTGTGGCCGGAGCACTGGGCAAGAATACCGTTACCGTCGATCTGACCGATAGCGGGTTGGATTTCAACGCTGTCTCGATGACTGAGGACGACGTGGCCGTAATCTCTGTGCCGGCGTATGCCGGTAGAATCCCGGCTGTGGTGGCTGACCGGTTGGGCATGGTGCGCGGCAACGGGGCTCGGGCTGTTTTGGTTTGTGTATACGGAAACCGCGCGTTTGAGGACACGCTCGTAGAGCTGGAGGACGTTGCGAAGCATGCGGGATTCCGGGTGATCGCGGCAGTTGCAGCCATTGCAGAACATTCCATTGCGCGACAGTTTGCTGCCGGTCGTCCGGATGCGCAGGATGCGGCGCAGCTTGCTGAGTTTGCTCAGCAAATTCAGCAAAAGCTGTTGGCTGAGGATGCGTCCGAGCCCTCTATCCCCGGCAATCGTCCTTATAAACAAGCTGGAGGTCACCGCATGGCACCCGAGGCAACAGAGGATTGCGTTTCCTGCGGTGCATGCGCCGCGGCGTGCCCCGTTTGTGCTATCGACAAGGGTGACCCCAAACGAGCAGCTGGCGAGGCGTGCATCTCCTGCATGCGCTGCATTGCCGTATGTCCGCGAGGTGCTCGTAAGCTTGATCCCAACAAGCTATTCGCTGTTTCCCAGATGCTGAGCAAGGTTTGCGTCGTGCGGAAGGAATGCGAGCTCTTTATCTAGCGCAAGTGAGATTGGTGCAAACAAACCTGGCCCTTTTGCACCAAAAACGATCCGTTTTCCTCCGTTCCCAAGGGATCATGTGATCCGAAGGGGACGGAGGAAAACGGATCAAAAAGGAAAAATAGTAAGGCGCTCTTTTTCACATTGAATAATGCAATTTGGTAACGCGTTTTATCAAATATGGCATTTATCTGCGGTAATGTTCTTTTTCACCGCCGAGGGTGACATTTCATACCGCCTGCCGAACTGCGTGGAGACCTAACAACTTTTTAGGTCAGTGTTGTGCGTGTAGCAACTTCGCCCGGCCTCGCCTCCGGGCTGCCATGTGAGAGGGGATCTTATGGCACGACTGCACGTAATGGAACGCAGCCACGCTCAGGCCGTCATGGACGACCTGCACGATGCACTCGGACGTCGTCTGGCGGTGAGTTCGCTCGCCCCGTGCCCCGTCGAGTTTACGGCGGCGCTCGTCAACCTGTGCTCCACCCAGAGCTGCGGCAAGTGCACGCCCTGCCGCGTGGGCCTGAGCGCACTGAGCGACCTGCTCGCCGATGTGCTCGAAGGCCGCGCCGACGAGTCCACGCTCAACCTGATTGAGCGCACGGCCCGCACCATCTACCTTTCGAGCGACTGCGCCATCGGCTACGAAGCTGGCGCCATGGCACTCACGGCCATTCGTGGCTTCCACGACGATTTTGAGCACCACATTCGCGAGCACTCCTGTGGCTTTGACCGCGAGGCCCGCGTCCCGTGCGTCTCGGGCTGCCCGGCGCACGTCGACATTCCCGGGTACATTTCGCTTGTCGAGGCCGGCCGCTATGCCGATGCCGTCAAGGTCATCCGCAAGAACAATCCGCTGCCGCTCGTTTGCGGCCTGGTGTGCGAGCATCCCTGCGAGATGCACTGCCGTCGCGGCATGGTCGACGATCCCATGAACATCCTCGCCCTTAAGCGTTTTGCCGTTGAGCACAGTGACCTCAACGACCACAAGCCGCATGTAGTGGACAACACCGGTAAGCGCGTCGCCGTGATCGGCGGCGGCCCGGCCGGTCTTTCCTGCGCCTACTACCTGGCCGTGATGGGCCACAAGGTGAGCATCTTTGAACAGCGCCACCACCTGGGCGGCATGCTGCGCTACGGCATCCCCAGCTATCGTCTGCCGCGCGAGCGCCTGCAGGCCGAGATCGATTGGGTCTTGAGCGCCGGTATCGACGTGGAGCTCGACCACTCCGTGAACGGCGAGGAGCTCGCCCGTCTGCGCGACGAGTTCGATGCCGTCTACCTGGCCATCGGTGCCCACAGCGATAAGAAGCTTGGTCTTCCGGGCGAAGATGCGCCCGGCGTGGAGTCGGCCGTCAAGATGCTGCGCGCCATCGGTGACGACGAGCTGCCCGACCTGAGCGGCCAGCGCGTGTGCGTCATCGGCGGCGGCAACGTGGCCATGGACGTGGCACGCTCTGCCGTGCGCTGCGGTGCCGAAAAGGTGAGCATCGTCTACCGCCGTCGCATCTGCGACATGACGGCCCAGGATGCCGAGATTGCCGGCGCCCAGGCCGAGGGCTGCGAGGTTCTTGAGCTCACCGCACCGCTCGCTATTGAGACGGGCGAAGATGGTCGCGTGAGTGGTCTGCGCGTGCAGCCGCAGATTATCGGCGAGCCCCGTCGTGGGCGCCCGGCCCCGCGTGCCGCCGCGACGCCCGAGCGCGTCATTCCCTGCGAGCGCGTGTTTGTTGCCATTGGTCAGGACATCGATTCCAAGCCGTTTGAGGAGATGGGCATCGCCTGCAAGTGGGGCTGCGTGGTCACCGATTCGGACGGCGCCGTGCCTAACTTCGACGGCCTCTTTAGCGGCGGTGACTGCCAGACCGGTCCCGCCACCGTCATCCGGGCCATCAACGCCGGCCGCGTTGCTTCGGCAAATATCGACCGCTACCTGGGCTTTGACCACAAGATCAAGCTCGACGTTGAGCTGCCGACCGTGCAGTTTAAGGGCAAGCACGAGTGCGGCCGCTGCGAGCTGGGCGAGCGCGAGGCCGGCGAGCGCATCCACGATTGGAATCTGGTCGAGCAGGGCCTTACCGAGGAGGAGGCACGCCAGGAGGCAAGCCGCTGCCTGCGTTGCGACCACTTTGGCTTTGGCGCGTTCCGCGGAGGGAGGAACCTGGAATGGTAGAGCCCAACAACCCCACTGTCAGCGACAACACCGAAAGCGGAGCACTCAATATGGTCAAGCTCACTATCGATAATTGCGAGGTCATGGTACCCGAGCACACCACGATCCTGGACGCGGCCAAGTCCGCCGGCATCCAGATTCCCACCCTGTGCTACCTGCGCGATCTAAACGAGATCGGCGGTTGCCGCGTGTGCGTGGTCGAGGTTGAGGGCTGCGACCAGCTGGTTGCCGCCTGCAACAACTACGTGCTCGACGGCATGGTGGTCCACACTAACAGCCCCAAGGCCCGCGAGGCGCGTCGCACCAACGTGCAGCTGCTGCTGTCCCAGCACGACTCGCGCTGTACGAGCTGCGTGCGCAGTGGTAACTGCAACCTGCAGACCATCGCCAACGACCTGGGCATCTTCTATCTGCCGTACGAGCAGCACCTGGCGCGCGAGAGCTGGGATTTCGATTTCCCCATCATCCGCGATAACGACAAGTGCATCAAATGCATGCGCTGCATCAAGGTGTGCGAGAGCGTGCAGGGCTTAGGGATTTGGGATCTGACCAACCGCGCCACGCATACCGCCGTGGGCACCCGCGGGCGTGCGCCGATCGGCAAGACCGATTGCGTCGCGTGCGGCCAGTGCATCACGCATTGCCCGACGGGCGCCCTGCGCGAGCGTGACGATACCGAGACCGTGTTCGATGCCATCGCCGATCCCGACAAGATCGTGCTGGTGCAGATTGCGCCGGCCGTGCGTAGCGCCTGGGGCGAGGAGCTCGGCATTCCGCGCGAGGAGGCTACTGTCGAGCGCCTGGCTTGTGCGCTGCGCCGCGTGGGCTTTGAGTACGTGTTCGATACCGACTTCTCGGCCGACCTCACCATTATGGAGGAGGGCTCCGAGCTGCTCGAGCGCCTGGGTAAGGCCGCCAAGGGCGAGGGCGACAGCCGCAGCTGGCCCATGTTCACGAGCTGCTGCCCGGGCTGGGTACGCTTTGTGAAGGCGCGCTACCCGGAGTTTGTCGACAGCCTGTCCACGTCCAAGTCGCCGCAGCAGATGTTTGGCGCCATCGCCAAGACCTACTACGCCAAGGTGCTGGGCGTGGAGCCCGAGCGTCTGTTTGTGGTGTCCGTGATGCCGTGCACGGCCAAGAAGGCCGAGTGCGCGCTGCCGAGCATGGTGGGCGAGGACGGCACGCCCGATGTGGACGTTGCGCTGACGGTGCGCGAGACGGTGCGCATGATCCGCGCGAGCCACGTGAGCGTCGACACGCTGGTTGAGGAGCCGCTCGACACGCCGCTGGGCTTTGGCACGGGCGCGGGTGTGATCTTTGGCGCCACGGGCGGCGTGATGGAGGCTGCCGTGCGCTCGGCCTATTACCTGGTGACGGGCAAGAACCCCGACGCCGACTTCTTTACCGATGTGCGCGGCCTGGACGGCTGGAAGGAGGCCGTGGCCGGTATCGATGGCACCAAGGTGCGCGTCGCCGTGGCGCACGGGCTAGGCAACGCCGCCCGTCTGCTCGACGCGATTCGCGACGGCCGCGTGAGCTATGACTTCGTTGAGGTCATGGCATGCCCGGGCGGCTGCGTCGGTGGCGGCGGTCAGCCCATCCACGACGGCTGCGAGCTGGCAGCCGAGCGCGGTCAGGTGCTGTGGGGTCTGGATGCCGCTGCGGACATTCGCTTCTCGCACGAGAATCCCGATGTCCAGGCGTGCTACCGCGAGTTCTTGGGCGAGCCGCTCTCGCCGCTGGCCGAGGAGCTGCTGCATACCGACCATCACGCATGGACGATGCCTAACGAGGGGACGTGCTAGCGATGCGCGCGTTTGATTTTGAGATGTCGCGCCGGGGGTTTGCCTCGGCGCTCGCCGCGGGCGCCCTGTCGCTTGCGCTCGCGGGCTGTGGCGGCGGGGCTGCCGGTACCGGGTCCGCCGCGGGCTCGGCTGCCACGGACGGCGCCGGTGCTGCTGCAGAGCCGGTCGAGGTGCGCGTCGCCTCGCTCAAGGGGCCGACCTCGATTGGTCTGGTGCAGTTTATGGACCGGGCGGCCGATGGCGAGACGGACAATGAGTTCGACTTTGCGATCAACACTGCCGCCGATGAGATTGTGCCCAAGGTCATTCAGGGCGATATCGACATTGCCCTGGTGCCCGCCAACGTGGCGAGCGTGCTCTACAACAAGACCGAGGGCGCGGTGCAGGTCATCGACATCAACACGCTGGGTGTGCTGAACGTTGTGACGGGCGACGCGAATGTGGCCTCGTTTGGCGATCTGGCGGGTCGCACCGTCTACATGACGGGCAAGGGCACCACGCCAGAGTACGTCATGAACTTCCTGCTGGAGCGCGCGGGCCTGACCGGCCGGGTGACGCTTGAGTTTAAGAGCGAGCCCACCGAGGTGCTGTCGGCCCTGCTTGCCGATCCGTCTGCCGTGGGCGTGCTGCCGGAGCCGTTCAAGACCGCTGCCATCGCCAAGAGCGAAGGCAAGCTGTTAGCGCCGGTAAGTCTGACCGATGTGTGGGACGAGCTGGCGGGTGACACGGGTTCGCGCCTGCTGACGGGCGTGACCGTGGTGCGCCGCGCGTTTGCCGAGGAACATCCCGAGGCCGTGGCGGAGTTCTTGAGATGCCATGCGGCGAGCGTTAAGGCTGTCAATGCGGCGCCGGCAGACTGGGCGCAGGCCGTGGTCGATGCCGGCATCGTGGACAACGCCAAGATCGCCGAGAAGGCGATTCCCGGGTGCATGCTCGTGTGCCAGACGGGCAAGGATATGAAAGCGGCACTTAGCGGGTATCTGCAGGTGCTGTCCGACGCGGACGCGAGCGCCGTGGGTGGCAAGCTCCCGGCTGACGATTTCTACTACATGGAGTAGCCCGTGCGTGCGTTTGCTCGACACATGACAGAGCGTATGAAGGCGGTGGCGGCAGCAGGTGCCGTTGCCGCCTTTTGGCTTGCCGCGTGGATGCTGGTGGCGACGCTGGTGGCGCAACCGCTGATCTTGCCGGGGCCGGGCGCTGTTGCCTTGGCGCTGCTGCGCCTGGTGTGCGATGGCGGCACCTGGGCGATTTTGGCGGGCTCGGGCGCGCGAATATTGGGCGGTTTGGCGCTTGCCGCGGTGTGCGGTGGCGCGCTTGCCGGGATTTCGTCACGTTCGCGTGCGTTTGCGCGCCTGGTGGCTCCGGCACTGTCGTTTGTCAAGGCGACGCCGGTTGCCTGCGTGGTGGTCCTGCTGCTCATTTGGCTGGGATCGGCGCGCGTGAGCATCGCCGCGGTCTTTTTGATGGCGCTGCCGGGCGTGTATTTTTCGCTGGCCGAGGGCTTGGCACAGGTGAATAAACCGCTGGAGCAGATGTTCCGTCTGCATGGCGTGCGCGGCTGGCGCCTGTTTTGCGCCCATACCTGGCGCGAAGTCCTGCCGTTTGTGCTTTCGTGCGCCCGCGCCGTGATCGGCATGAGCTGGAAGGCCGGCGTGGCAGCCGAGCTGATCGGCATGGCGGCGGGCACCGTGGGTGAGCGCATCTATCAGGCAAAGCTTTTGATTGAGACGGCTGATTTGCTGGCGTGGACCGTGCTGGTCGTTGCCGCCTCGTGGGCGTGTGAGCGCGTGCTGGTGTGGCTGCTGCGGGTTTCGGGACCCGTGGCGTGGCACGCGGCCGTGCGGGCGCATGGGCATGGACTGCGCGGGCGTGCGGGGGCTGCGAGCGATGGCACTGCAGCGGAGCTTGCGCTTGCCGTGGGCGATCGCGCGCCCTGGGCGCCGGCGCTGGACGGTCTGGTGCTCAACGTGCCTGCGGGTGGGCGCACCTGTGTGATGGGGGCCTCGGGTGTGGGCAAGTCGACACTGCTTTCGTTGACAGCGGGGGAGTGCGCGCCGTGCTCGATGGTGTTTCAGGATGCACGCTTGGCCGAGTCCGCCTCGGCGCTGGATAACGTGCTGGTGTGCGCCGATGCGCGTGTGGATGCTTCGAGCGCCGCGGCATTGCTGCGCCTGCTGGTGCCGGGAATCGATGTGCATGCTCGCGTGGCCAAGCTTTCGGGCGGGCAGCGCCGTCGCGTCGAGATCGCCCGCGCCCTGCTGCGCCCGGGCGGCGCCGTCATTCTGGATGAGCCCTTTACCGGTTTAGATACCGCTGCGCGCGACGCATGCGCCGAAGCTGTGCTCGACCTGCTCGACGGCCGCATGCTCCTGCTTGCCACGCACGATGCCGCCGACGCTCAGGCCCTCAATATCTCGGACATCATCACGCTCTAAAGACTTACTCAGCAACAAATTGATCCGTTTTTTCTCCGTCCCCATGGGGTCGGGTATGGTATTCTATCTGCGGGGTAATACTTAGGAATACCAAGTAATACCAACGCCGTAGAACAAACTCCAGATGCGGGCCAATCGGGTTGCCTTCACAGCCCGTCGCCCAGCCGCGTGGCCCGCATCCATCCGCACCACCGTCGTTTCAAAAAGGAAGCGCCATGGCAGAACACATGACCCCGGTTGTCGCGAAGGTCTTGCCCGAGGAAAAGGCGGCCTTCGCGGCGGCAACCCAACTCGTAGGCACCACGCCGTCCAACGCCATCCGCATGTTCATCGCTGCCTTCAATCGCTGCGGCACCTTTCCGTTTGACATCTCGCACAACGGGGCTTTTGGCAAAGACTGTCCCCAACAGCTAGTCGTTGAAGAACGTCCCCAATGACTAGTCGTCGGGAGGAGGTTGGCATGCTCAATGCGATGATTTGGGCGCTTGCCTGTTTTGGCGTCGTCGCTGCCGATATTGCCCTGAGCGTCGTTTTGTTCTCCGCCCTTGGCGTCGCATCGGTGTTCATGGGTTTTTCGATCGATGACCTCGACATTCAATTGCTTCAGGCCGTCGCGCAGACGGCATCGTTTTTGATGGCACTGCTGTGGTGGCGTTATTTGTGGCCGCGTTCGTTTATGGCACGCCGGCAAAGCGAACATCCGCTCGGCGGGGGAGCGCGTGGGGCGTGGAAACGCATCGCCTGCGTTATCGTGATCGGCCTGGCCCTGCAGATGGTCGTTGGCTACGTGACCGACGCCGTGCTGTCGCTGCTGCCCGAGGCCGCGGCCGACTACAGCGAGCTTGTCGAGGAAACAGGCATGGGCGACACCAACTATCTCGCCGTCCTGACTACGGTGCTCGGCGCCCCGTTTTGTGAAGAGTTGCTGGTGCGCGGGTAGTGTCGAGAAAGTTGGTGTAGCGCCCGATCCGAAGCGGGTCGGCCCGGCGTCCTGGAATCTGGAATACGGTTGATATCCTATGCCGCCTCGACCCTGTCCGCAAGCTCGAGGCCGGACTCGAGCATCTTCCTGGC
>JAXIZI010000028.1:0-23250 GCA_036304065.1 Collinsella sp.
CTACTGACCGCTACTGACCGCTACTGACCGCTACTGACCGCTACTGACCGCTACTGACCGCGGCATTCGGCAGGCCCGCCGAATGCCGCGGTCTCCCGAGACTAGCAGAGCCGCCCTTATTGTTAGCGCTGCCGAAGCAAGCCCTACTTCAGCAGCAACTTGAATTTTCGTGCGATGAGCCTCCCCGGAGCCAAGAGCCTTTTGCCCTAATCACAACACCGCAATTCAAGCACCGCAGAAAACTCCATTAGCGATGAACCAGCCACTTGAAGACGTGATCAAGGTGCGGCAAGGGGTCAAATTCGGAGGTGCGGGGAAAATCGAAGAAATGCTAACCAGGCCCCAGTTTTCGCTTCCGCGAACTGCGGTTTTGGCGCTAAAAATCGCGTTGTGCTCGAAGGTTCTCGATTTTCCCCGCACTTCCGTAATTACATCCTTGGATCGAGAGTACAGGCAACAATGACGTCATCCGCGATAGCACCCAACAGTCACGGACGTACAAAAGGCCGTTGCCGGAAGCCTCCATACAACGACTCTTCTTTGCGCGCGCCACGCTCGCAATGCTCCATTAAATGTAACTAATTGATTTGCTATATACCATTCATAATGGCACATAGCAAATCAATTAGTTACATGTGGAGGCAGAACATGAGGGAGTACGTCGAGAAGCAGCTGCACACTAGAGTCGATTGCGAGCCCAACGACGCCTCGGAAATAACGACGCAAAACTCTTTCCGAAAGTGTAGGTGAGCGAAATGGCGACTCATGCATACGATGACCTTTATTCTTATCTAGCCGCATTCAAGAACAGCTCTCTTGCCGAAATAATTGCGTACCTAGAAGAACTGGGGCAAAGGAGGTTCGATGCCTTTATTAGGGGCCTTGCACCCCTTATCCCAATCGAAAAAATCGAAAATCAATCCCTGTTCAATTTTTCTGTTGACTCCACCCTTGAAGGAGGCAAATTCCCCTGCACTGACTATGCCTGTCGAGAGCAAAACATTTACCATTTGGCAAAGTTCTCAGCATTGTATGCAGATAAAACACTGATTCATTGCCCTATAGAATCGGCATTCGAAATGGGGCACGATGATTATGCCTCAGTCGATGAACTTGCATTCGGGATCTATTTGACCATGCGAGTCGAAGACATAGTCAAAGCTGGAATACTCGGATTTTCGAGCAATTACATTCCTCTTTGCAAAGATTGCCTAGCGCGACAAATCGAAAGAGAATCAAAAGCAAAAGGATTGATATCGAGTTATTGGGATGAACTCGTACGACAATTCTGTTCCTCTACCTCGTGCACTTTAAAACAAGCACCAGATGGGAATCTGTGTGTAGCGATTGAGGGAATGGATGCATATGGGTCCCATGATGAGATGGATGTCGATTTCCTGGTAATCCCGTCTGAATACGAATCGCTCTATGCAAGCCAAGGCGAAACGCGATTGGATAGAGACATGCTGGAGAAAGGCGGCATCTCGACTATCCTACTGCCTTTGTTGGACGATTGCTTTCAAGCCCTCGTCAATCCCTATTTTTCGAATAGCTCGTATTTAACCACTCGTCCAGCTCAGATTGAGTTCCTCGAGTCCGCAACTTCCACCCTTTATCCTCGAAAAGATCAGACCATACCCATTCGCCGGTTATCTTGCCCCCTCCCCATTGCTGAAAATGCAACGTTGCGTAGCATCCTTGATTGCCGCATTAGAAACGAAGAGTCGTTTCTTGTGTTTAGGGATACCTTGTCCAAAGGCCTGAGCGAAAGGCCCATCGACACCTCGACATTAGCTGACCTGAAGAACGACCTAATAGAGCCCGAGCTTCACAAGATATCTTTAGTGATGAAAAACGAGCGATCCCGATTAGTCACCTCCGCAGGCATTGAAGCCGCTATCGGAATTGCGAGCTTTACATTGGGGCAATACGGAATCGCATCACCTTCTGATGCCATGGCCTTCCTCGGGGCTGCCGGCATAGGGGCCGTTGCATCTCAATCCGCAGATTTCTTGCGAGAAGCCAAGGCAAAAGAGAACCCCATGTATTTCCTCTGGAAGCTCAATAGAAACAACCGTCTGTAACCTAAGGGGCAGAACACCGCAGTCGCCGAGCATATCTCGATCATTAAATAAAGGCAGCACTAGAAAGGATGCGAATCGTGAAGAACCGATTCCCTTTCCGAATGCCTAATGCAGTAAAAATCACTGGTAGATCCGAGCAGTTTAACCAAGACGACAAGAGCGCGCTCAGATTGTTGTCTGCAGTAGCTAGCCAAGTATAGATACCATCCTGTTTCCAAATTCGGTCCTACGATAAACCCTTTCTTCTTTCTCAATTTCGTCGGGATCGTCGAAGATGAGCGTCGTATCTACTACGTCCCACTGCTGCCGATGGATATCCTCAATCAGCAATCCCAGCCCGGTTAATCGAAGAAGAACTTCTGCATCTCTGCCTCTGAGCGTCTGAAAAGTTTCCTTTTCTCGAAGCATTTCGTAGTCTCCAGGTAGAAATCTGTCCAAAGTCTCTGCAAACAAACGAAGATCGTCCCAGCAAATTTCTTTATCTAGGTAGGCCTCATAAATCTTTGCTAGTCGCCGCGCTTTGTCCTCCTCAATGTATCTTTCGAGCAGGATAAGCAGGTACTCAATATCGCGCTTCCTATTTGACTCTTCAAAGTATTGCTTGTACTTGTTCCATGAGCCATTTTCAAAAGAGTCGCGGTTGAACTCATCGAGGAAACACGCATACTTCTTCAGCAGATGCGCATTGTGGATATTGTTTCCGATTTTGTAGATGCTCACTAGGCTTGAGATGACGGGGATGTCCTTCAAGAACTCGTTTTGGAGAATTTCGTCCAGGCCAACCTCTGCGATATTCGAAATAAGTTCGAGAGAGTCGCTGCAAATAGTCGGCCTTGCGTCGTCTTGCAAGCGCGATAGACCGGCCTTAGTTGATTCCTCTGCGTTTACCATAAGATTACCTTTCATAATAATTTGCCAGTTTTGGCATGCGTTTGCAGCGCCGCTTTTCTGAAAGTGGCTCCAATTTAAATGCCATCCCCCGAATAGGCGCTCAGGTTCGATTCAACAAGTGCATTGGTTGAAAAGAGCTTTAGACCCCCTTCGCGGTAGAAGTCGCCTGTGCAGAGCAACCAAATCATCTTGTCGAGCTTGCAGGCAGTGGACTCGGGGTCCACGCCGCCCTTCCGCGCCGCGCGCGCGGCTTCGAAATGGCAACGAGCCACTTCGGCCTCGCTGTCAGTGGTAGCGTAAAACTGAACAGTATTCAGCTGGCCGTTGACACAAACATCGACGAGTGGCTGCTGAACAAGCTCGACGACCTGATCAGGGCGATGCAGCTCGAGCTCATGGAGCTGCACCACGGTTCGTCCTCGACTGTCTTCTGCACGCAGTGCAGGTCGAAGGGCTAGGCAGGAGCCCCCGAAGCTTTTCCTAATTCTAGGTGTTAAAGTCGATTACTGCCTGCCGTGGAATAGCCTCCACTTTTCGTCTTCGATGTCTCTTTCAATTGAAGACCTCACTTTTAACAGCCATTCTCTGTGTTTTAAATATTCAACACCTGCGGGCAGCTGAGCAGCAATCGATTCAATCGCCTCAATCTCCTTGAGCTTTGCTGGAATAAAGCCTTTTTCTGGAGACCCGCTCATTGAAGATCGACGGAGATCCAAATCGTTGATCGATATCCCGTCTTTATCGAGCGACAGAATGAGGGTGATAGCCCTGACCCTCGCCTCGTCATTGCAATCGGACAAGGCCCAGCTAATTCTATCGAGACTATTTGCGTCGGCGATCCTTTCGCGGATGATATATTCCAGGCGCTCCCAAAAAATATCGCTCGAGAGCGCATTTGCGTCACGAACGGGAAACAAAGCGGCTATTTCAAACCTACCGAGTGGTTCGCTCAGCACTTCATCGATCAATGCTTTCAGCAGATTCCAAGCACGATTGTCCTGGACGGTCCAAAACGAGCTGATTCTTCGCAGGAGATCGTGCCTTTGTCGGTAGTCGAGGCTGGCAGCGTATTCCAAAAAACGGTCAATCATTGAACTGTCAAGGCGTAAAAGGCAGCGTAGGAAAGCGAGGTTATAGTCGAAAGAAGGGCGTCCTTCAAGTGCGAGAAAATACAGGTTGATAGCCGGTAAGGGATTGGATCCGAAGTACGAATCTAGAGCGGAGACGCGCTTTTCGTCTCCGCAGTTGCCGAAAAACCGCCAAACCCCATCATTGTGAGTGCGTTCGGAAAACCTAGAAGCATATTTGAGGATATAGCCAGGATGCTTTGGCTCGACTATCTCCAAATCTTCCAAGCAGAGATGCGTTCTGCCGTCATCGAGTCTTGCGAGGATCTCGTCGAGCTCCTCCTTGTCGGGCCCGTTCTTTATTGCTAGCAAATCAAGATAGTCAAACAGGGCCGGATGGTCACTCACGTCGATCACCGCGCCCAGCTCGTTTCTAAGGACCTTCCTGCCGATGGTTTCAGCAAGATGGTCAAGTGCTTCGTACGGGACGGGGATCGTCGAGGGCGACGAAGCGATATTGCGTGCGATTATGCTTGAGGCAGTATCTGGGGTCCTTTTGGCGATTTCCAGAAGGACTTTTCCGATAGCCCTGCCCGACTCCCACTCTTTATCGGAAATCTCATAATCTTCGGCTAGCTTTCCCAGGGCTTCGGTCAGTCGTTCTAGCGGTAACTCTTCCGCGGATATCCTCGGTTCTTTCTCTACGAGAGACTCGGAGTTCTCCAGGCCAAGTGCGTCGAATGTGCTCTGGCGGAACCCATCGAGGCTCAGAGGGGGATTCTGCGCGCATGTTTCGTAAATCTGGTTGATGCTTAAGCTGCATGAGAGATCGATTGTCGAGTCTTCGCTTATATATTTGGGGAATAGATCTTCGATCATCGAGAGCACCGAATGCATGTTTTCTGCATGCTCCGCTTCAGGTTCTTTGCCATAGAACGAGAAGTGCTGCCGAAAGGTGGATCTAACTTGCCTGCTGAATTCGGTTTCGACTAGAACGGAGAGCGCCCGGAAGCAATGGGCGTGGAGCTCGGCCAGCTCTGATGTGAAATTAAAGATCAGGGTGTTGTATGTGTACGTTATGCCGTTTTGCCGAACGCGCTGGACCCTTGAAGAGAGGTATGAACTCGTCAAGACGATCAGACATGCTGCAACATTGCGGGAATGCGATTGTTGATATTTTTGAGCGAGGGCATCGAGTTTGCTGTTTTCCAAATCGAATCCCGTACGATCGAAATCGTAAGCGAAAGCGCCGTCTTGCCCGCATGCCCAGTTGTACTCGGCCGCCCGCTCTGTGCCTCTTTCTACACACTTCACGAACAACTCGGAGGCTGTTTGCGAATACTCGCTCGAGTTCATCAGGGATACGGAAATATGCAGGGGCATAGATCCGTCCGATGTCGAATTCATGCCGAGAATTTCTTCCGATACGTCAGCGCAAGCAGCACTTTCGATGCGGTTTGAGGCAAAGGCGAGCGCCTGTACGGGGAGGAGTTGATTGAATGTGATTATGAACTGATCGGCAATTCGCTCATCCCGATTCTTTATTTCATCCCAAGCTTTCTCGCATTCCCTTCGAAGATAGTCGTACACGCTCGCACTTCCGCATACTTCAGCCATTGACTTGGCGGCTTTGAGATACGGCGCGTTCGGCATTTCTGCGGTATGCAGAATGAAATCTGCAAAACTGCCGTTCCCTTCTTTTGCGAAGTGGCGGCATATCAAGAAGTCGCGAAGATTCTGCTCTTCCATCCTTATGGCTAGCACGCCACCGGCTGAGGTAAGGATCGTGACGATTTCCTGGTCGTTCAATCTGGATGCAAAATCCCGAATCTCGGCGTCGTCGTACCCCAAGCCCAAGAGATCCTCATAACAAGGGTCTCCTTCAATAAGATCGCAGCAGTCGTAGATTGCAAGGATCTCTGCGAGACGTTGCTCTCTGCTGGAGTACCCAGCTAAGGCGGAATTCATATAGATGTTCAGAAGATCGTATGGCTCTTGGATGGCTTCGAAATTGCCGTCTGCTATGGGGCTTGCTGCCATGATAGCCAAGCGCAGGTTTCCGTTTGCGATTGCCGATACTCTCTCCCTCAGTGCTATGTTTTTTATGTTGTATTCGGTCTCGAGTATCGCTTCTATATTTTCCGCGGTTAAAGGCTCCAGCTCTATTTCTCTGAAATTTAGATAACTGCCGATTTTTGCGGTCAACTCGCTTCGGTGCATCTTCCTGCAGGTGAGGACAATCTTTAGCTTTTTGTTTTCCAAACAGATTCCCAGCAAGTGCTCAAGTGACAGGTTGCCGTTTGCATCATCGACTAGAAGGATAATGTTTTCCGACTCCGACAAAATCAGCTCGATATCATCGTCGAGATGCGATGAATACCTAGAGTCCAAGATAAGAAGATCCCAGTGATGCCGTTTGCTGAATGAGAGGCATGCGTCGAGGGCGATCTTGGTTTTCCCCGATCCAGACTGCCCCTGAATCACCACTGCCTTGTTTTGCTCTATCGATTCGACGATGACTGAAAACTCGGAATCCCTGTGCATGAGGAGCTTCGACAGGTCGGTTGAGAAACGGTCGTTCAGGCTTCGCTCGATGAAGCGGTCTGGGGCGATGAATGATCCCTTTCCGAGTGGAACGCCCAATACCGTATGCGCTAGCGCAGGGTATTTTCCATCAAGGTCGCTCGCAATTGTCTCTGGCCCGATTATTTCTATCCGTGGATCGATGGCACGGACCTCCTCGAGTACCAGAGGTGAAAGGCGAAAGTATGTGTGGCACAGGATGATTCGATCTATGAGTTGCGGATTGATTCCGGTTTTGCTCCTGTCGAGGCAGTCTTTAGCATCATTTAGCAGCTTATTGCGGATGTCGGAATTAGAGGTTGTGTATGCCGCGAAGAGGTAGTGTCCATTCTCTCCTACGGAGTACATGTCTGGCACTCCGGTCGTGGTTTTATCCGTGCCGCATTGGGATCCTAATTCAATGATGTTGTTAAGCGAATATCTCCTATATAGATACTGATTTGCTAGTGTTTGAAAACGCCCGCCTTCGATCTGCCTTAGCTCTTCTTGGATCTGATTTATTTGGGACATTTTGCTCCTCGCGATAAATTCGCCTTTTGATTTCTCTTTTCTTACTCTAGTCCGCCTACCTCAGCAAGCCTTACAAGCTCGAGGGACGAGTCGACGACGTCCTCGAAGTCAAGCCCCGCCGCATAGGCCCTCGGATAAGGCGAGCGGAGGGCGCGTGACCCCGTCGGAAATGGCCGCCGTTAGGTGCGTGTTCGAGAGCTGCGCGGCGGTGTTGATGGAGCCTGGGCAAGGCATTAGGGCATCCTCGTCCTTGTCGTAAGACTGCCATTAGAAGATCTTCTGCAAATCCTAAGCCACGTTTCAACTTGGCAAAAGCTGCGGATCCTAGATATCGGCAAGACATTCGAGACTCTTGGATATGGCGTCGAAATAGATCCTTTGGTAATACTCCATGGTCTCGACCTTGCCGATCTCCGATCCGAGCCTCTTGGCCCAAGCTACGAGGGCCTTCCTGTCCTCGCCCTCGAGCGAGGCCGTGCACGACCTCATGTGGTCGCCCGGAAAAAGGACACTGTGCACAAGCCGAATATCTTCGGGAGGCATCTTCTCCATCGCCCTCGCGAGGAGGGAAGTGTCGAGGGAAATGAGCGACACGATGGGTTCCGACCAGTCATCTGATTTCGAGAAAGCCAGATAGAGCTTCGTCGCGAATTGGTCGGGGGCGTTTTTCAGGACGTTGCCAAGAGACTCCGACTCCCGTTCGCGTAGCGTCGTCAAGGCGAGCTCCCTCAGCCTGTCGACCTCCTCCAAAGCCGGAATCTCATACGCTTCGCTCGAGTCGAAAGGGATCTCCTGCCATTCGACTCGATTCTTTCCGATTGACCTCACTGCAGACTCGGGATCCCGTCCAATGGAGGATTCCATCGCCTTGACGAGCGGCGCGACCCCTTCGGGAAAGGCGTCAGCAAATTCCCCCGCAATGCCTTTGACGGCACGCAGGACGTCGGGATAGACGTCGAACGACAAGCCGCGGCTCCCGTCCCCGGGGACAATCCCGGCGACTATAGTCTCCACCATGCCAGGGACATCGGCATCGCGGAAAGTGGCGTGTCTGATGCCGTCGATACATTCAATAGCTTTCCGCGCGGCCGGCCCGTCGGGATGAAAGGTCGCAAGGTAATCTTCCAGGCAGGAACGAACATGCTTGGAATCGACCCCCTCACACCTCTCGAAAAAGCGGGGGATGAAGTCCAGAGCGGCGTATTTGAGCCGGCGCGACTCGAAAATGCCACCCCTAAGGATGGAATCCTCCCGGCTTGACGGAGGCCCGATGCGCATCCCCTTCGCCGCCCCCGCTGCAAAGCCGAAAGCCTCTTTGAAAACTGCCCTGGCAGACTCCGGGTCGGTGGGTTCAGCGAAGAACCCGGATTCCTTCATCCCGACCAGCACGGGGCGCATCTTGCTGAGGGATCGCAAGTTCGGCGATTCGCTTCCTTCAATCGCCGAAACGGCGTCCTCGAGCGCGCCTGGGTAGATGCCGCCCAGCACGCCTCCCAGAACGCGTTCCACAACCGAGCCGACCGAGGGCCTGAACCGGCACTTCCGCCAGACGGTCTTCTCGATGAGGCTCTCGTACTCCCTGGTCGTCCCCTTCTCCCCCTTCGGTCCTAGCCCTTTCCTCCACTCATCCTCGTTGCAGACGAGGAGGACCTTCTTCCTGCAGCCGACGACGAGGTGGTCGACCGCCCCGAGCAGCTCGCGAATGCCCATGTCGCACCTCTCCACGTCGTCTATGACGAGGAGGGTCTCGGGGCCGATGATGAGGTTCACGGCATTCAGCGGCGCCATCTTGAGATCGACGCCCGCCTTCTTCTCCAGCTCCCTGATCTTTTTCCCGAGGAACGATATTCCCGTGTCCTTGGCGAACCCGACGAGTGAATCCCACCTGCCCCTCTCCCCGCCGGCCGCGCACCCTATGGCGTATTTCGAGATGAAACCAGACTCAATCGCCCCGCAGAGCTCCGCTAAGTCCTTGGCGCCGTAGGCGGACGCCACCACGACGGGATGCCGGCTCTCATCCTCCTCCAGCTTCTCGGTCAGTGCGTGCTCGACAAAGTAGGTTTTCCCGCATCCCCATTCCCCGGTAAGCATGAGGGCGTACGAGTTCTCCTTGTCCTCGAGGTACTCCCTCACGACGCCGATGATGTCATCCTCGTTCACCTTGGTCGCTCCTTGTCCGCCATCGGTTTCCACCCTTACCTTTCCTATGGCCACGCGAGAGCCTACTCCAGCGCTTTCGGATCCCATTCGAACCCTTCGGCCTGCCGCCTTATCGCCGGGTCGATGCACTTCTTGACGAGCTCAAGCGCCGCGGCCGCGCGGTGCAAGCTAGTGGATGACCATTTCAAACAAATCTTTCGCGATAAAATCAACGCGCTTCTTAACGTCAAAGCAACCATTCGCATAGCGTTTAGCAAAAGCTCTTGTAGTGGCATAACGCGATTCAGCGTATATGGGCAGCTTTTCCTTAAGCGATTTGTCTTTACATTTCGCGTTAAGTCGCTCTTCTAGCATGAGCAAGTTCCCAATAATCGAGTTTTCCTGAGCCTGCGAATCCGGAAGAATGTGCTCTATTGTGAATGCCTCAGAAACCCTAACACCAGACTTAAGCTCCTCGAGCAAGGCAAGGACCAACTTGCAGCGATCCTTCAACTTTGTTTCGCTATACAACGGCCACGAATGAGACCATCCAAGCGAAAGGAGATTAATTCGAAATGTTTCTTCTGAAGGCAGTTTTTCGTTAAAACTATTTTTCCACTCATCTAACACTTGCTGGGTGCAGTTCAACTCGATTGCGTATGAGTGTTTCACGATCGAATCCGATAGGTGGTTCGACTCCATTCCCCCGATTATCTTATAGCAAATATAGAACCGGTAAATAAATCCAATCGCATCATCATACTGCTCGCTCGTTAGCTGCTCTATTTCGCGAGCGTGCATTAAACTCATAAGAAGCGGCCTGAAGACGCGGACATTGTGTGTTCTTAAGAAACTCAAGATTTCCGCATTTCTGTCATCGCTGGTTGGCTCGACAATCTCTGCATAATATCCGGCTTTTAGCCTTAAATCATAGAGAAGATCAGCAGCCTTCTTTGGATCCGTAAAATCCCTTATTTTCTTATATGCTCCATCCTTGTCGCCTTGACCTAGGCGATATTTTTGAATTGCGTAGTGACGCAAAAAAGCTTTCATGTTCGAGCCGACTGTTGCTTCAATTTCC
The DNA here is from genome assembly GCA_036304065.1 of Collinsella sp. GTDB lineage: Bacteria > Actinomycetota > Coriobacteriia > Coriobacteriales > Coriobacteriaceae > Collinsella. The sequence goes on from JAXIZI010000028.1 coordinate 10,356, forward strand.
GACCATACCTGTTTTGCATCATCGCGCTTTTCTATAGGATGGATATAGCGCATAATATAGTTCTTCAGAAGCTCATGGTCCTCAAGCTCGATACCTCGCGCATTCAATATTTCGAATATTGTGTACGAATCTTCCTCAGACGATGATTTGATGTTTACATATGCGACAGAAATGACCGCATCCCTGAAGGCCAGCAACTCCTCATCCTTCATCTTGGCGAAACTTGCACTGAAATATTGGAAGGCTTTAACGATCAGTTCGTCTTTTGATCCGGACGCGCGTTTGCTCTTCGAGAAAGCCACAGCAGACATGGCAGCCGCATCTTCAGGAGAGATAGCAATTACTCCTTCGACGATCCTCGTTAATGATAAATGATTCTCCGGAGCGACGATCGCGTGCTCAACATCCTTAGTATCTATCGCCACTAGATATTTTTTTGTGCCATTAGCGTGGTTAATCATATTCCTTTTCTTGAAAGCGAACATGAGGCTAGACAGCAAGAGCGTTAGGGTAATAACTCTTTGTTGACCATCAATTATTGTAAAAACCCCGAGGCTGTCTTCTTCTTCTTCCTCCATCAGCACTATCGAACCGATGAAATGCGACGTAGCAACTTCCTCTGTCACAAGCTTGATGTCTTCGAATAGATCTTTCCAGTTATGCTCATCCCACACGTAAGCGCGCTGATTGCGAGGGATTCTATAGATTGAGTCATTAAGCAGCTTTCCAACCGTACTCTGACGTGCTTCAAATGCCATGTTGATCCCTTGCCTTCGCAATAGTTTTGTCGGCCTTGCCGCCTCTCGGCGTCACCAACGCCTTCGCTACAATAAAAGTCGGCACATCGCCGAGCAGGGCCGCCTTTTCGCTCGCGAACATGCCGACTGCCCCAATCAATCTCCGTCGCTGCCATCATCGTCGATTAACCAACATGTCAGCAGCAGGCAATCGTCACGTCCACAGTCCATTCTATATGCCGGCTGAGCATGGGGCGCATCTTAATCGCCAAGATATCCAGGAAGCCCGAGCTTCCAGGGAAATGCCTTCAGACGCCTTACGTTGGGTAGGCCCCCTACAGAGATCTATTGGCCGTGCACCGCAAACAACGCGTTAGGCCGTTGCACGCAATCGGCCAGCCACCCAGCATCCCCAATCCGCACCACAACTCCCTACCCCGCTCCAGCCATCGTCATCTCCATACAGTGTCCAAACCCACACCAATAAAACCAACCCACGCAACAAGCAGCCCTCGCTTAGCAACCCAAACACCACCACAAGCCAGCAAGCAATCACCAGTCTGCGTTCGCAACATCGCTTGGAACGGCAAATGCTTACCGCGCCCTTGAAACACGCCAAACTCGTCTACAACCTGCGGTTTTTCGTTTATACTGCAATCGTTGAAATGCCGGTACGCTTGCAGAATCGTACCTGTTCCGATTACAGAAAAGGGGCCGTCATGCGTAAGCCTGCCTCCTGCGTCCTTTCCATCGCGCTCTCGCTCGTAATGACGGTTGGTTTTATCCCGTCACCCGCGCTTGCCGAAATCGCCAGTGCGCCAGAACCCGCCGCGCAAAGCGCCGGCAAACCTAACGAGAGCCCAGCCGAAACCACGTCGGGCCAAGCCCGGGCAAACGATCAAATCAGCGCCGCCTCCGGCACCAATGTAACGGCCAACGCAACGCAGCCGATCGACGCCAGCATGTTCAGTATCGAGGACACCGACATTCGCTACACGGGCAATCCCGTGATGCCCACCGTCACGTCGTCGACCGTGCCGAGCGACCAGTACACTGTCGCCTACGAGAACAACGTAGCCATCGGTCAGGCGACCGCCGTTGTGACCGCCGACGACCAGAACTACAGCGGCACCTGCGCGATCCCATTTGAAATCAAACCGGCGAACGCGGCCGCGAACTACCAGCACAGCACCACCGCGCAAAGCGGCGACATCACGCTCACCGTCCAATGGAACGACCCGAGGCTCGGCCAGGAGACCACGTTCCATGTGACTGCGACGGGCGGAAGCGGTGCGTACCAATTCCGCATGGACGCACCGACGTATATGGATCCCGACGGTAGCAGCGAAAGCGTTGCCGACCCCAGCCGTAACCAGTGGCAGCAATACACCGGCGAATGCACATCGCACGACTACCAGTTCGAAATGACCGCTAGCGGCACCTATTACCTGCGCTTTTACCTGATGGATAAGGCGGCCGGCGTGTACTATCTGCGCTCAAACGTGTTTGCGAGCGCGAACGACGACGCCTATCCGGCGGTCAGCGCCATCGTGAAGTCCGCAGTCGACAAATGCAGCGCCGATACCGACGGGTCCGACTACGCCCGCGCCCTGTGGCTCCACGACTGGACGCTCGACCAGCTGGAGTACGACCACAACCTCAACTGGTGCTCGGCTGAAAGTGGCCTCACGCGCCACCAGGGCACCTGCGAGAGCTACCAGTGCATCTACTCCAAGCTCCTTGACGCCGCGGGCATCGCCAACGGCCGCATCACCGGAAACGGCCACACCTGGAACGCCGTAAAGATCGAAGGCAAATGGTGCCAGATGGACCTAACCTGGGACGACACCAGCGACAACTGGTACGGAGACCTAGACCAGCGCCATCTGTACTTTGGCCTGACCGACGAGCTCATGACAATCGCCCACTCCGACCACACGGCTAACTACCAAAAGGACGGCTACGCCTACCGCTCAACCGACCTGTCCAACAATTACTTTGTGCGAAACGGCAAGGCAGATGAATGGGTCGAGAAGTATGCCGACCGCATTCAGCAGCACCTAGATGCCAGGGAAGAGAGCTTTTCCATTGACGCCGACAACCAGTTGTTTCCGCCCAGCATCTCGGGGATTCAGAACGGGATTGTTGCGTATGCGATGAATCAGAGGAGGTGGAAAGTCCAAGGCGCCAAGGTTGTGCTGGCCGCAACCTCCAATGTCGCTACTCTGCCGAACAGCACATTGACAGTAAAGTACGACCGCACTGCCAAATATCAAGCCGCTCAAGTAAAGCCAGTGCAGAGCGTCCCCGACGGCGAATACATGATCTGCAACAGAGGGCTGGGCACGGCGATGCTCGATATCTCAGAAGCCTCGAGGTCCAACGGCGCCAACGCCCAGCTATGGGAGGCCAACGGCTCGGGGGCCCAGCGGTTCATGATCTCCTACGACGAGTGCGCGGGCGCCTACGAGATCATGTGCGCGGCGTCGGGGCTAGCGCTCGACGTGGATTGCGCCGACTTCTCGAGCGGCGCCAACGTCCAGCTGTACGAGTCGAACGGCTCGGCAGCGCAAAGCTGGAGGCTGGCAGCAACTGGCAGAAACCCATTGTCGGACCGGCACGGAGAAGGCACGAAGGATTAGCAGACGAGCTGTTCAACCGCTCGAACGATATCGGAATCGATCTCGAAGTCGAACTTTCTGGCGAACATCATCTTTGAATCCGAAATCGAATCTAGATCATCCATAGACAACACTCGCGGGGACTCGTCCTCGCCCCAATCAATCATGCGCATGATGCCGTCCGTATTGTCCTCCCCGGGCATTCGATAGAAATCGAACCGCTTGCCTGTATTCCAGGCAAAGGTCTGCAGAAACAATTCGTCACCGCACATAGAATCCCAGAAAACTGACCGTACCAGAGAAGCGTTCTCTACGATGTATCGAGCGAGCTCATCAGTTATAGAGAACCAGTTGTCGCCTTTCATCAGCTTAAGGCCTTCAGCAGGCTTCCTATAGAGTTGCAGAAGCCTCGCCAAAAGACTGTCCACCTTTCGCAAAAAAATTTGGGTCTTGCTCTTCCCGAAGGCGTTCCAGATTACATGGCCGCCGATCCTACTCCCATAGTCCCTATTGTGGTTTTCGAAACGAACAAACTCCTTGCCCCCGCAGGAATCGAAGAAAGAATGGATCCGATCCTGGCTCTTGATGGGAAGGTCTTGCCCGCTCAAAAGGTGATAGTAGGTGTAACGCCCCTTGTCAACAGCGGCGTTGAGCAGGCCAAGCTCACAGGCGATTTGCGAGTAGCCTCCCCATGTGACGCTAATACGGGGAACGAAAAAGATTCCCGCCTTATCAATGGAAGCCAGCGCTCTGTTTTCATCCCATCCGGTATTCTTAGCATCCATGTGGATGAAGATATCGTTCCGGGGGTCATCAAGGGTCCTCAGAAGCGTACGGAGGGTCTCGTCATCCTTATGAGCCATGACGAGATATGCATGCTTGCATCCAGTAAACACGATTTTGTCCTCAGCCATGACAGTTCCATCACCAACAGACATATTTTTGTCACAGTTCATTAAGCCTTCCCCAGCAATTTCTTTAACCTTCGTTTGACTCCCCCGAGCTTGCTACGTACGCGCTGGGCGAGGGAGGGTTCAAAGCCATACACAGCCATCATCTCATCGATTCCTCTCCCGCACTCGAGGTCGGCCATGAACTCGCCGCGTCTCTCATAAGGCACAACGGGCCTAACCAGGCTAGGATTGCCAGGCAACACCTTCTCGAGGGAAGACTCGCCCCACTCAATTCCAGACTTAAGCCTCTCAATTGCAGCAAGGCCCTTTGAGGTGTTGCACAGCACCGCGGAAACCCCGCCCTCGTAGTCGACCTCAGGGTGCGACGACTGGATCCCCCAGAAGTCCCCCAACGTGACGTCTGAGCCGCACGAGCGCTTGACACGACAAGCAAAGCACGAGGGTCTTAAGCTAGCATTAGCAAGGAACGCTTTCATGTACCAGTCATCCACGAAGATGCAGCTGTCGGCCGCCGCGGACGAAGCCCTCGCGACATCTTTCTCCGCATCATGCGCATACGCGTATGATGCGGAGTAAGACAGCCATCCGGTTGCCTTACTCCGCATGTTCACCGCGCGCAGCGCCGCGCCCACACCGACCTCCTTATATGCTGCCCACTTCTCCCAGAGGAGCGGCGAGGGGACGCCGTGGCAAATGACATCCACCGAGAGGAAACCGTCTGAGTCGGCGAGCTTCCCAAGGTAGGACCTCATGCCCGCAACTTGGCACGCGGTGCCGGAGAAGAGCACTCGCCTGCCACCGCGCAGAGCCTCCCGCACGCCCTCGTAGGCCTTGCGGCCGACCGAGCTCTGCACATACTTGGAACGCATGACGGAATCGAGATCTGACCCGTCTTCAACGAGCACGTGCCGCACATGTCTGCAGCCCTCATCCCAAGCGGCGCCGCACACGACGCCGCCATCCGCAAGAACGTCAAGGGCGAGCAGCCCGAAGACCCCACCCGAAGAGGAGGCAAGTCTCTCTCCCCTGTCCCTCGACTTCGCCCAGAGAACGGACTGCGCGCCATCCTTGGGGCGCTCCCCCATTGCGGGACACACCGAATCGCAACCCCCGCAGCCGATGCAGACATCTAAATTGACCATTGGTGTGGGGAAGCCACAGCCGTCGGTAATCATCCCGATGCAGGATTTCGGGCACCTCGCGGCACAGGCGCCGCAACCACAGCACGCATCTCCCAGCAACGTGATCTTCGGAAGGGACTTAAGCATAAAAAAACCTCCTAACGCAGGAAGGGCAATTTAGCCGCGATCGACGACTTCTCGCTTGAATCGAGAACGAAGAGCCACATTGCGGCAGCGAAAAGCACGGTGTAGACGACGCCCCAAGCCAGGAAAAGCAGCCAGCTAGTCACGGGCAGCAGCAGAGCCAGCCCCATGCATGCGGCCAAGACCACAGCGGAAGCCAAGACCACAGGCAGGTTCTTCTTCCAGAAATAAGCCATGTCCAGTCCGATACGCGCCTGATAGTACCAGTTCATAAAGAGACCGTTACCCAAGGCGATGCTCGCGATGTAAGCGATAGCGGGCGCCCAGTATCCGAGAACGGGCGAGGCAAACCATGTAAAAAGAACATTGAGACAAGCCATACAGAGGTAAACCACTGAACGCGCCCTATGCCTGTTTTTAGCGCGCTGGATCTCGATTCCCGTGTTCTGACAAAGCGGCACGCCCACGGGCAGCGTCATCGCACAGATGAGATAGTAAGTATCAAGGAAGCCCTCACCCGCCCACTTGGTAATGAAGAATCGTCCAAGCAGGACGAATCCACAGTACACCCAGCAGAAGAGGAACATCTGGTAGCGCCCTACGCGCGTCATGAGCCGAGTTAGCACTCCGTTGTCATCCGATTCAGCGACGATCCTATTGATCTTGGGCACAAATACGCTCGACATTGTTGTCGAGAGCGAGTAAAAGATTTGACGGATTTGCAGCGCCACAGCGAAAACAGATACAGTGACTGCGTTCGTGAGCGCGCCGAGCATCATATTGGGCACGCTCTGGTTAACTAAATCGCAAACCTGGTTGGCGAATATCCAGGCCGAGAAAGCTGCGACCGCGTGGAACAGGGCTCCGTCAAACCTCCTGAGACTGAATCGCATACCGAGCTTCGACACAGCATAATGCATGTTGAGGGCGAGCAGAGTCAAGGTGACTGCGAGCTGAGCCAGCGCTACACCGACCGCGCCCATACCAAAGTTGAGCAAGACAAAAGCGATACCCGGTGTCGCTAACGTGGTGAACATCTGACGGCTTTGCTGAAACTTGAACTGTTCGTGGGCCATGATGTATGCGTCGAACACAGTCGAGAACAGCACCGCCGCCACGTTCACCGCCATGATAGCCATGAGCTCGCCCGCAAGCCCGACTTGGTCGAACGTAAAGCTGCCAGAAAAGAATAGCCCAACGTTCGCAGCAAAGAGCAGTCCCAACACCAGTGCAATGGAGCTGATCATCGCATATAGCGCAAGGTACATGCCATTGAGTGATCGGACGTCTTCCTCCGTCCCCTTAGCCTTCTTCTGCGTATAGAAGCGGATATACGCCTCGGAGAAACCAAACGTCAGAAGCGTTAGGGAGAAGACGAAGGAATTCGCAGTCTGGTAAACGCCGTAGTCCGCCTGACCCACGAAAGCGAGGAGCATCGGGGTATAGACGAGGTTGACGAGATTCTTAACGATGATGTTCGCGTACCCGAGAATCGCCCCGGCCTTGCGTTGACTAACCATGGACAGTATCTCCCGAAGATAGAGTTTCAGATTTCACTGGACATAACCACCCTATAAGCTGGCAAGGGCAGCGCGAAGCCATGCGACGGAATCATTCCTCTTCTCCTCAAGCTCTCGCTCGAAGCCGGTCCAATCGAACTCATCGACGCAGCGCTCGCGGAAGCAATCCTTACCGGCGCGGTTGGAGTTAATCCCAAACAAAGCGTGGAGGGTATCGAACCTGCTGGACATATTCCCAGCATTTCCCTGCCGTTCGTAAATCACAAAAGGCCGGTGGAAAAGGAGACTGAAAACTGTAGCGTGGAAGCTGTCAGTGCAAACGAGAGCAGAGTGGTGAATAAGCCACACGAACTCCGCGGGGCCGACCGGCAAATGGATATCCGTCAAGTCCACCAGCCCCAGGCCGTCGCGGCCACATCGCTCCGCGATCTTTGCCGAAGCTGTATCGTCTCCCAAGACATACTTAAGGCAGAAAGGCCCCTCCAGGTCGATGCCCGGAATAATCGGGCGCTCCTCTATCTCGGACCACCACTTGGCAGTTTGGAGCATCGTAGGGTCAAGAACGACCTTGACATCCCGCCCAGTAAGCTCGCGGACAATCTGAGCACCCGCGAACTCCCGAACACCGATGTCCTTGATTCCGCCAAGCCATTCGGAGTAGCGCCGACCCCACTCCTCAGGCATGTCCGACATGCCGATGCCGAAACTAGCGGCATAGGCCATTTTCTTGTCGACGCCCACGGCGCACTGGGCGCCAAACTTACTCGCACCCAATCCCCACCCGGGGTTCCAGCATTGATCGGAGCCGATCACGACGGGACCAGTGATGCTACGAACGTCCCTCTCGGCAATCTCAACGACAGGCGCACAGTACTCATCCTGAAAAACTCGGAAACGCCGCCTCCTCTCGGCGGGCGCCTTCTTCGACTCGATTCGGACTCTGTTGAGGTCCGCCATGATCTTAAAGACCCCGCGCTTACTCACCGGGCGGCGGCAATCGACCGAAAGAACCTCTTTGCCGGTAAGAGAGGCGACGGCGGCCTCGAGGGCGCAGGCCTGCAGCCTATTCCCGTAGTTGGTGGGGTCAAAAATGCTGAGAATATATATCTGCCTGTCGTTCAATGAAACTCCAATCAAAGATAACTAACGAGTGCCTCGGCGTGAAATCCAGTACTTAATGGTTCTGCCGATAGACCGGATGTACAAACCGAAGCGGATATACAGCGGAATCATGCCGCTGCAGCCGAGCCAGAGGCGAAGAAACCGCCGGTTCTCGCTCCTGCAACAGCCGTTCTCAAGAGCCCCGTGGCAATCAAATCCTTTCAGGCTATCTGTCAACCAGGAAAGGACATCAGAATCGGAAGCGCCGTTGGAGAACGCAGTCTCCGCAGCGTAGGCGCAGGCCCCTACAAACCTGTCAGTAAGCAGTCGGTCGACTGCCTCCAAGCCATCGGGAGACATCCCTACGTCAGGCTTGGCGGCGAAGCAGAGAACGTCTCGCATAGCCCGGGGGTAATCGAACTGCCCCTCCAGGTTAAGGCCCATGGCCGAGCCCCCGGAAGGCATGCGGTAGAGATAGTAGACATCGCTGTCTTCGACAGATTCGCAAATAGAGGCGCAGCAGAGCAGCTTCAGGATGAACTCCTGGTCCTCGCCGGTCCGCCTCCCGACCGTGAACCGGACCCCACTCGCCGCGATGAGCCGAGCAGAAACGAGGAAGAGCCAGCAGGGGAAAGTGGCGTATCTGTTCCCGAGCGATAGCTCGAGGAACTCCGATGCGTTCCCGAGGAACCGCCCGTACCCGAAGACCGTGCCTCGGGGAAGAGCACGGTACGCAAGCGCGACGACATCGGGGCGGACAGGCCTGCGTCCCAGCAGGGACCCCGCCTTCTCCACGAAGTTGGGAACGACGGTGTCATCGACGTCCAAGAAGGCGAGATATTCCCCACTGGCGGCCGCGATAGCAGCATTGCGCGCAGCGGAGACCCCGGCGTTCCCCTGGTGAAGAACCTTAATGCGATCATCGCCCCGCGCGAGCGCATCGGCCATCTCACCCGTACCGTCAACAGATCCGTCATCGACGATGATGGCCTCCCAATCGTCGGACGTCTGCTCAGAAAGCGAGCGAACGGCTGCCTCTAGGGTAGAAACGGCGTTATAAGCGGGGACAACAAACGTGATTAGAGGCGCCGTGACAGTTTGATACATGGATTTAACCTCTAGAAAAGGAGAAGCGGATAGAAAACGGCGCTCTTCATGACCTCGACATAGTTGAATGAAGGGATGAAGCTTGCCATGGAGATCAACCAGACGGCAATAGCGAGCAACATCAAAACGGCATCGGCAAGAATCGGCCATCGCGAATCAACCGCATGGCCCCTTCCCTTGTTGTTAAGCAGATATGTCGAGCCAATCAAGATCGGAATGAACTTCAAGCGGTTGCCGACGTTAACGAGGGTGAGTTCCATCGCGATGACGCACATCGTCAAAACAAGAACGAGCGCCGTTCGTCCATCATGCTGTCTCGTGGCGTAGATCCTAAGCAGCAGGACCCCGAGCAGCAGCAACGAAAACACATGGCTCAGATTGCTGAGAAGGTTGTCCGCCTGCTCTTGATCCCACTCCGTGCCGATGGTATAGAAACTCGCCTTCTTCAGAACGCTCGTAATGACAGGCACCCCGTCAAACAAATGGGACGCGAGAAGTACGGAAGCCACGGAAATCATGGTGACGACCGCGACAACGCAGATAATCGAATTCCTGACAGGGTTACGCTCGAGAATCGGCTGAACTAGGAACAAAACCAAGACGAGCAGCATAGAATTGTGGATGAGGCATGCGACGATGATCAGGACGAGCGACGGCAGAGAATCCCTGAACCCGTAAGACCGCCTCTTACATATCGCGACCGCACAAATCACGCAGCCGAGAGCCGAGCGAACGTTACCGATCAGGGGCTGCGCCGGGACGGCAAAAAAGATGAATAGCATGAGCGGGAGGAAAGCCCATGCATCTGTCGTCTCCTCGGCACACCTGTCCATCATCAGCCAAGCGATGAGACCGTAACCGAAAAACGCGGCGAGCGACTGGAGAAGTCGGAGGTCGCCGATATTCCCGGTTACCCAACACAGAAAGTTCCAGACGAGCAGGCCGTTGTGATCCTCGTTCAGGCTGGTTCCGATCGAGAGAATGTTCCTGCCATCGTAGTAGCCGCATTCAACCATCCATCGGGTCATATCGACAGGGTGGTTGTAAACGATACCATGGGCGACAAGCGCAGCGGAAAACCCAACCCCAAGGGCGCAGGCAACCGCCATCTTCTTTGTAGGGGCCCCGGTAAAGACGAGAAGGGAGAGGAAAACGGCGAGGAGGGGCGAAACAATAGCGCATACGCCAAGGAAGAACACCATGCCGAGCGCGTTCCCCCTACCCGCCATCGATAGGGTCCTCTGCGGCATGCCTCCCGAACTGATAGTTAAGATCTTCATCGAGCCAAGCTCCTCGCCAGCGGAGTAGCAGCGCGGCAGGCAACCAGGCACACATACGCAAGATAATCCATTTTCTTTTCCAACAAAGTGAAGAAGATCCGCTGCTCAAGCCTCAAATCCCCGCATCGACCGATGGCCTCCGCGTACAGCGATGTATCCCTGAACTCCTGGAACTGCTTTTTAAACCACTTGCCATCAGCATTCTTGCGCATGTCGTAGAAACCGTTAGACAGATAACCGACAAGAGCGGTCTCAGCAAATCCATTCCCCGGCCATTTCGAATCCCACGCGACGGCCTGTCGATGGACGGCTTCCTTGACCATGGCGTACTGGGCAATCTGGCCTTCGCGATAATTGGCAGTAATGCTGCTTGCGTTGGGACGATAATAATACAAGGGCTCGCGAACGCATGCGGCGCTCTTCATATTATCGAGAATGTAAAGGCTTTGCAGCTGATCTTCCCCAAGCTGCATCTTCCCATAAGGCGAGTAATCTGAATCGGCATCGACGCAAGACCTTCGAGCGATTTTAGTGACCATATTAGGAATATATCCATCGAGGAACGCAGAGCGTACATCGTTAAGGCTTTCTCCGGTATAGAAACGCTGTTCACCGGGCAGTCCCCCAGGGAGCACAGAGCCGAACGTCGGAGATTCGCTAAGGCAGATCAACACGACGTCGGGATCCAGTTCGTCAATGATCCCGGAAACCGCACACATTGCATTGGGCGCCAGACCGTCGTCGCCGTCGACGTGCCAATAATAATCACCGTTGGCGGCTTTGATCCCGGCACGGCGAGCAAGCAGCAACCCCTTGTTCTCCTGTTTGACTATGCGGACGGGAACATCCGCCTCCGCGGCGAAGCGCTCATAGATACTCGCGCTGCCGTCGGTCGAGCCGTCGTCGACGATGACGACCTCGTAGTCGGAATAATCCTGATGTGCAATGCTGTCCAAGCATTGTCCGAGATATTCCTCTACGTTATAAACGGGAATGATTATCGAGAATCTCACATTAAAAACCTTTGTTCATAGGGATTATCCGATTGCTTTGCCAGAAATCGCGGCATAAAGGGCATAGAAAGCGTTATGCATCTTCGGGGAAAGCGCAAAAAGCGCGCACCTCAGTCTCCAGGTGCGCGAAGCTAGGGTGTTCCTTGAGGCGCGCATCGCAAGGTCGCGGGCAAGCCTCAAATACGCCTGCCCCTCCGCCCTGTCGGCAAAGCTATCGAGATCAACCCGCATGGCAACGCGCAGAATGCAATACGCTCGGAAGCACTCGAACTCGCCATCAAAATTTCCCTCGGCAACCCGCCGCACGGCCTCAATGGCAGCATCCATATCCCTCACATGCTTAGGGCCTTGCTTCTTAAGCGTTGTGATGGAACCGGGCCTCGTCACGTACGCATAGAAAGGGGCGTCAGTGACAGCGACGGTCTCTACACGGGAGCAAATCGCGGAAGTCACGCCCATATCCTCGAAAAGCTGACCCTCGGGGAACACAAGGTCGGGCATCAAAGAACGGGAAAACAACTTGCCCCAGGCAGACCCGCTCTCCCCTTCGAGCAGAAGAAGGCGCCTCAGATGCTCCCAGCCGCTCTCCAACGTGAACAAAGGCTCACTCCGCATTTCATAACTCTCGAGAGGAGGCATCTTGGCAAAGGACCCCGCGACAAACGACACATGGTATCTCAAAGCCGCCTGGAGCATGAACTCAACGGCCCGCGGATCTATGAGATCGTCTCCGTCGACATACATCAAGTAGTCACCGTGACAAAGCCGAGTGCCATAATTTCGGGCAGATGAGAGCCCGCCGTTCTCCTTGTGGAGAATCTCGACGCGTGAATCATCCCCGACGACGCTAGCAATCAACTCAACCGTGTCATCGGTACAGCCGTCATCCACGATAAGAATCTCAATATTTGGATACGTCTGACAGAGCAGCGACCTTATGCAGGGAAGCACGAACGGCCCCACGTTGAAGATGGGGACGACGATGCTAACAAGAGGCGCTTCAGCTTTTGATGCTGTAGAAATCATATCTTTAGAAAGAACCTCCCAAATCCAAGGCATCCAGGTACTCCCCCAGCTCTTCCTCCCAGTCGGGCATGTGGAAGCCGACGGCCTCGAGTTTCGACAGGTCGAGCGCGGAGTGGACCGGGCGCGGGGCGACGGGGCCCGCGGCGTTCGAATAGTAGTCGGCGGTGCTGACCGGCAAGACCTTCTCGCCGTTGCCGTTGGCCGCCTCGAAGACGGCGCGGGCGATGTCGGCCCAGGACTTGACGGCGCCGGAGCCCGTGCAGTCGTAGGTGCCGTAGGGGGCGTGCGTCCCCAGCACGTGGAAGATGGCC
>JAXIZI010000029.1:0-2276 GCA_036304065.1 Collinsella sp.
GGGGGCTGCAACCCGCCCCCATGAAGTCGGAGTTGCTAGTAATCGCGGATCAGCATGCCGCGGTGAATGCGTTCCCGGGCCTTGTACACACCGCCCGTCACACCACCCGAGTCGTCTGCACCCGAAGTCGCCGGCCCAACCGTTTGGGGGGAGGCGCCGAAGGTGTGGAGGGTGAGGGGGGTGAAGTCGTAACAAGGTAGCCGTACGGGAACGTGCGGCTGGATCACCTCCTTTCTAGGGAGCACGAGGCTTTCTGAAAGCACTAGAGAATCAGATCTCACAAGTTACGGCGCAGGTGTGCCCGAGTCTCCGCCCCCCCGCCCCTTCGCGTGTCCGGTCCCCGGGGTCACCCCGCGTACCTTGAGAGCCGCATAGCGACAAGACGGATCTATTTATTGATCTGATCGATTCTTCTATATAGAGATATGAGATACATATCTTCCAATCTGCAAACATATAGTAAGTTGCATGACGATCGCCGGTGACGCACGTCACCGAGCGTATGCGACACCCAGACATTCAAGTGTCTAGATACGGCGTCCCGCCCCGGTTGGGGCGGGAAGATATCTAGGGCGCACGGCGGATGCCTTGGCACATGGAGCCGACGAAGGACGCGGCAAGCTGCGATAATCCGCGGTTAGGGGCACACACCCTTCGACCCGCGGGTCTCCGAATGGGCGAACCCGCCAGGAGAAGTCCTGGCACCCTCCGGATGAACGCATAGTCCGGAGGGGGACAACCCGGGGAACTGAAACATCTAAGTACCCGGAGGAAGAGAAATCAACATCGAGATTCCCCGAGTAGCGGCGAGCGAAAGGGGACCTAGGCCAAACCGTGGAGCGGGCGGGCGCCAGCCTATACCGCCCACGGGGTTGCAGGGCCTCCCGCCCGGGAGCTGGCGCTCCCGGCGGGGAACCGTCCAGGGGAGCCGAACGGCATGGGAAGGCCGGCGGCACAGGGTTAGGGCCCCGTAGGCGCACCCTGGGACGGACCCCGAAGGAGGCTCCTGAGTAGGGCCGGGCACGTGAAACCCGGTCCGAACCCGGGGGGACCACCCTCCAAGCCTGAATACTCCCATGTGACCGATAGCGCACCAGTACCGTGAGGGAAAGGTGAAAAGCACCCCGGGAGGGGAGTGAAACAGTACCTGAAACCGTGCGCCCGCAAGGCGTCGGAGCCGGCTCGTTCCGGTGACGGCGTGCCTTTTGTAGAATGAGCCAGCGAGTTGCTGGCACGCGGCGAGGTTAAGCTATGGAAGCGAGCCGGAGCGAAAGCGAGTCCGAAACGGGCGACATGAGTCGCGTGCCGCAGACGCGAAGCCGGGTGAGCTATCCCTGGGCAGGCTGAAGCGGGGGTAAGACCCCGTGGAGGGCCGAACGGACGTACGTTGAAAAGTGCGCCGATGACCTGGGGATAGGGGTGAAAGGCCTATCAAACCCGGAGATATCTCGTTCTCCCCGAAATAGCTTTAGGGCTAGCGTCGCGCGTTAACCGCCGGAGGTAGAGCACCGGATCGATGAGGGGGCTTCGCCGCCTACCGATTCGAACCGAACTCCGAATGCCGGTCGGTCCAGAGCGCGGCAGTCAGAGCATGTGGGCTAAGCTGTGTGCTCGAGAGGGAAACAGCCCAGACCGCCCGCTAAGGCCCCCAATTCTCAGTTAAGTGGCAAAGGATGTGCGTCCGCGCAGACAACCAGGAGGTTGGCTTAGAAGCAGCCACCCCTTCAAAGAGTGCGTAACAGCTCACTGGTCGAGTGGACATGCGCCGACAATACACGGGGCTAAACTGAGAGCCGAAGCGGCGGCAACGATCATTCGTTGGGTAGGGGAGCGTCCCCAGCGGGGCGAAGCCGGAGGGTCACCGACGGTGGACTGCTGGGGAGTGAGAATGCTGGCATGAGTAGCGAGAGACGAGAGAGTAACTCGTCCGCCGTAAACCCGAGGTTTCCTGGGCGAGGCTAATCCTCCCAGGGTCAGTCGGGGGCTAAGCCGAGGGCGGAGGCCGTAGGCGAAGCGCAGCAGGTGGACATTCCTGCACCGGAGATGCACCGTCACGACCGACGGGGCGACGGATTGGGGTGGCTCGGCGGGGTTCTGGACGTCCCCGTGATGGAGCGCGGCCCGGAGACCAGGCAAATCCGGTCTCCACGGAGGGCGAGGCTCCGGACGAAGCGACTGAGCGAAGCGAGTGAGCCCGTGGTCCCCAGAAAAACCCCTAGGCAGGGGCATCTCCGCCCGTACCGCAAACCGACACAGGTGGGTGGGTAGAACATACC
>JAXIZI010000030.1:0-42650 GCA_036304065.1 Collinsella sp.
AACGGGCCCTCTCGGGGCAGGGACGTTCGGCCGTGCGCGGGCGCCCGGTCGGCGGCCCGTTCTGGGCGCGCCTCAATCGTAGCCCGAGACGGTCCCGGGCTGACAATTTCGACTGTAATGGACGTTCTTAAACGACTAGTCGTTGGGGACACTCTTTGGCACCGACCAAAAGGAGTGTCCCTATGTGACGCAAGAGTGTCCCTTTTGACTAGTCGTTTAAGAACGTCCCCAATGACTAGGTGGGGAAGGCGTGCGACAATGGTGGGCGTTGTGTTGTTCGCACTAAGGAGTTGCCATGTTGTTGTGTCCTGTTTGCCATGAACCGTTGGTGGATGACGAACGCGGTGCTGCATGCGCGGGCGGACACCGGTTTGACCGTGCTCGCGAGGGCTATCTATATCTGCTGCGCTCGTCCAAGAGCGGCGACTCCATGGGCGATCCCAAGTCGCAGGCACGCAGCCGTCGCGACTTTCTGAACCGCGGTTACTATGCGCCGTTGCGCGATGCGATGGTCGAGCTGGTGCGCAAGCAGGTGTCTGGGCGTGCTACGTCTACGAGCTGTCCTATGACACTGCTCGATATTTGCTGCGGCGAGGGCTACTACACCAGTGCCATGGGCGCGGTGCCGGGCGTGGATGCTTACGGTTTCGACCTGGGCAAGGAGATGGTACGCCTTGCCGCCAAGCGCGGCGATGCGACCTACTTCGTGGCCAACATGAAGGATATCCCCGTGGCCGATGGCGCTTTCGATATGGTGACCGAGCTCTTTGCGCCCTTTAACGAGCGCGAGTTTGCCCGCGTGCTGGCGCCCGAGGGCTCGCTCTACACCGTCGTGCCAGGTGCACGTCATCTGTTTGGGCTCAAGGAGGTGCTCTACGACACGCCGTACCTTAACGATGAGAAGCTGCCGAAGACAACCGAGCTCGAGTTAGTCGGAACGCACCGGGTATCTGCGAATATTACGCTCCAGACGCAGGCCGACATCGAGGCGGTGTTCCAGATGACGCCGTACTACTATCGCACGCGCCCTGCCGACAAAGAGCGCCTGGCAAATTTGGACACCCTTCAAACCGACATCGACTTCATCATCGCCGAGTACCGCCACTAACCTGCCAAAAAAGGGACAGGTTTATTTTGGTAGGTTTTATCTGGGCAAACGCAAAGGGCCGACCGCGGAGATGCGCGATCGGCCCTTTTTAGTTGCTTGGTTGCAACAGAGGTTATGAGAAGCGGGCGCTTACAGGCGGTCCTTGTTTTCGGCCTTAACGGCGTGTGCCTGCTGAACAAAGAACAGGTCGTAGACCACGATGACAAAGGCGATGATATTGACGGAGCTGCCGCCGAGTGCGGGAAGCGTGAGCACGGCTTGGAGGAGCGTGGCTGCCGCGGCAACGATACCGAGCTTAAATGCGCCGTCTACCTGCGAAGGCTTGTTGGCGCCCTTGATACCGGCGACGCCTGCGGCAAGGTCGACGAGGCCCTTAACAATCACCACAACAGCGGCGAGTGTGGCGTTCGATCCGTAAGCGGATCCAAAATTGCCGGTAACAATGCCGGCAATTCCGATGACGAGGCTGGCGATGCCCAGAACAAAATAAATCAGGGCAAGGATTTTGAGTGTTTTGCGAGCAGCGCTCATAGCTGGTCCTTTCGATGCGGGCGCGGAGAATCTGTCGCGCCCAGGTTACGGCACATATCGTGAAGCACATTGTAGTTCAACGGGACGATGCATGCGTTTGAAAGCGTCTCTTGCCTGTACGGTCCAACCTTTCAAAAAAGAAAGCTGGACGTAAGCCAAATCGATGGCAGCTCATGTGCGGCGCTGCGATGATGAGGCCGTAACAAGGAGCTGGTCTCAAGGAGGAGCCATGATGTACGGAGCAGAGCAAGTACGAGAGCCGCGGTCGCTGGGAAGGCGCATGGGCGATTCTGTGATCGCTGCCGTGTGCACGGGGTTGATGGCGGTGCTTTGCATTGGGATACTGTGGGCCATGTCGCATGTGGGACAATAGCGGACGGTTGGGTGCTGGCATAAATGGCGCCCCGCGTATTCGTTTGTTTGTTAAGGAGTGTCCATGGGCGTCGTCGATCCCTTTTCTGTTGCTCGGGCCGCGGGGCTTGAGCTGACCGGGAAACCCGAGGGCCTTACGCTCACCGATGGCACGATGGAGCTGCGCGCCGATTTTGGCCGCATGCTGCCGCGACTCAAGCAGGGCCGTCTGCAGCAAGAGCTGCTGGTAAAGGCTGCGCGTACAAAAGGCATCGAGAGCCCATGGGCAATCGATGCCACGGCAGGTTTTGGCGAGGATTCGCTGCTACTGGCGGCCGCGGGCTTTACCGTCGATCTGTACGAGCAGGATTGCGTGATCGCGGCGCTGCTCCAGGATGCCCTGGATCGCGCGGCAGATGATCCGGCGCTTGCGACAGCTGTGGCGCGCATGCGCTTACATGCCGGCGAGGACAGCATTGCCGGCCTTCGCCATGTAACTGAGCTAATCGAGCAGGGCAAGCTCGCGGCTCCCGACGTGGTATATCTGGACCCCATGTTTCCCGAACGCACCAAAAGTGCGGCGGTCAAAAAGAAGTTCCAACTCTTGCACCATCTGGAACAGCCGTGTGCCGATGAGGAGACGCTGGTCGAAGCTGCGCTTGCCGTGCACCCGCGCAAGGTCGTTATCAAACGACCGGTGAAGGGGCCACTGCTTGCCGGCGTTAAGCCGAGCTATCAGCTTGCGGGCAAGGCCGTTCGTTACGATGTTTTGGTGCCGCCGCGTCCGTAGCTTGCGTACGATGGTTGGCGCTCCGTCAGTGCCGTGCCGATGTGGCGCCTATTTCCAAGGGTGCGACGTCAGGTGCCATCCACCGCAGTATTCGCATTTGTAGCAGGCTAAACCGCGCCGTCCGCGGTTTTCGCAGTCGGCCATAACGGCCTCGGCCTCGGCGCGCGTGTCGTAACGGTTTTTGCGTTCGCACGACTTGTAGCGCCAGGCCTCATCGCGCTCGGCGTCCAGGGCGTCGCGGCGCTCGTCTTCGCGCGCAAACAGGTCGCTCATATCGCCGCCGGTGGCAGCGCCCAAAAACTCGCTTTTGGCCTTTGACCAGGCGGCTCGCTTTTTGCTTCCCATCTGCTTCGTGCCTCTCTCCAAACGCTGGTATCATTGCCCAATCAAAGTGATACCAATAAACGTGAGGTCGCCGCGTGATGATCAGAAAAACCCTCGATACCGACATTCCCACCGTCATGGCTATCTATGACGCGGCCCGCGCCTTTATGCGCGCGCATGGCAACGCCACGCAGTGGCCCGAGGGCACGCCTTCGGCCGAGCAACTGGCTGCCGACATCGCCGCCGATGGCAGCTATGTGTGCGAAGTCGACGGCCGCGTAGTGGCGACGTTTGCCTTTTTGCCGGGCCCGGACGAGTGCTATGACGTAATTGAGGACGGTCAATGGCGTAGCGACACTCCGTACGCCGTGCTGCACCGCGTGGCGTCCGATGGCACCGTGCACGGTATCGCGGCTGCGATGTTTGCCTTTGCCAAGGAGCGCGCCAATCACCTGCGCATCGACACGCATCAGGACAACCTACCCATGCAGGGTGCGAGCATCAAGGCGGGGTTTGAGCGCGCCGGCGTCGTGTATGTGTCGGACGGCACGCCGCGTGTTGCGTTTGACTGGCTGCGCGAGGCATAAGATCGAGGGCGCGTATCAATAATTCGCGCGAACGAAAATGGCCTCGGGTGGGGCCATTTTCGTTCGCTGTGCTGTTTTGCAAGCCGGCTTTCGCAAGGCGCGAACCTACGAAAATCGCCGCGCGGCAACGCGGGGCGATGAGCTCGGTCGGGGGATAGGGCCCGCTTCGCCCGCCGGCCCGTAAATTGTATCATCCAGTGTGGAGCGTGAGTGCCCGTTGCCGCGTGCGATGGGCTTGTAATAAGAGGAGAGCCATGTCGAAGCAAGCGGTCGTTGGGATCTTGGCGCATGTTGATGCCGGCAAGACCACGCTGGCCGAGGCCATGCTGTTCAACGCGGGTCGTATTCGCAAGCGCGGCCGCGTGGACGATGGCGATTCGCATCTGGATACGAACGAGATCGAGCGCGAACGTGGCATCACGATTTTCTCGTCGCAGGCCGTGCTCGACCACGGTGATACCCACGTCATGCTCGTGGATGCACCGGGGCATGTCGATTTTTCTGCCGAGGCGGAGCGCACGCTGCGCGCGCTGGACTACGCGATTTTGGTTGTGGGCGCCAACGATGGCGTGCAGGGACACACCGAAACCCTGTGGCGCCTGCTTGCGCGCTATGACATTCCGACGTTCATCTTTATCAACAAAATCGATTTGGAGAATCCCGGTCGCGATGTTTTGCTGGCACAACTTGGGCAACATCTTTCCGAGGGCTGCCTGGATGCCAGCGAACTGTTGGCGGGTGGTGCCGTTCAGGAGGACGCTGCTGCGTTGGACGAGGCGGCGCTCGAGGAGTTTCTTGAGGCGGGTGAGCTTTCCGTCGCGACGCTGTCGCGCATGGTTGCCGAGCGCAAGCTCTTTCCCTGCTTTGCTGGCTCGGCACTCAAGGACCAGGGTGTGGAAGAGCTACTCGACGGCATATGCGCTTTGATGCTAGAGCGAACATGGCCTCAGGAGTTCGCCGCGCGTGTCTACCGCGTGAGTCGTGGAGACCGTGGCGAGCGTCTTACCTGGGTCAAGGTGACCGGCGGAACGCTGCATGCCAAACAGGTGATTAACGGACGTTCCGGCGCCGAGGCATGGGCGCAAAAGATCGACCAGGTGCGCATCTATAACGGCGAGAAGTATGAGCTTGCCCAGGAAGTTGCTGCTGGCGGTATTTGTGCCGTGACGGGCCTTGCGCACGTTCGCCCGGGGGACGCCCTGGGCGCAGAGCCCGCGGGCGATGCGCCCGTCATTGCGCCAGTCCTCACCTATACGGTGCTTCCGGGCGAACACGATGTCCATGCGGTGTTCAAAGCGCTGACTGAGTTGGCGGACGAAGATCCTATGCTCGGCGTAAGCTGGAATACTCATCTTGAGCAGATTCATTTGCAGTTGATGGGCGCTGTGCAACTCGAGGTTGTGCAGCGGGTGTTGGCCGATCGTTTTGGCCTTTCGATTGCGTTTGAGCCTGGCGGCATTCTCTATAAGGAGACTATTTCGCAGCCGGTCGAGGGCGTGGGCCACTTTGAGCCACTGCGCCACTACGCCGAGGTGCATCTACGTCTGGAGCCGTTGCCGGCGGGCTCGGGCGTGCAGTTTGGCACCGTGACCTCGACCGACGAGCTCGATCTTAACTGGCAACGTCTGGCGCTCACCAACGCCATGGAGCGCGATCACCTGGGCGTGCTGACCGGCTCGCCCATCACCGATGTGCGCATTACGCTCACAGGCGGCCGCGCGCATGCCAAACACACCGAGGGCGGCGATTTTCGCCAGGCCACGTACCGCGCGATTCGCCAGGGGCTCATGCAGGCGCGTGAGGCCGGCGCGGCCGTGTTGCTGGAGCCGTGGTACCACTTTGAGCTCGAGGTGCCGGGGGAGTGCGTGGGTCGGGCGCTCTCGGACGCCACACGCATGGGTGCCGAGTACGAGCCACCGACGATGACGGGTGACCGAGCGAAGCTTGTGGGTCGCGTGCCGGCATCCGAGGTGCAGGATTACGCGCTGGAGGTGGCTGCCTACACGAGTGGTCGTGGGCATCTGTACCTGGAGTTCGCCGGCTATGCGGCTTGCCATGATGCCGAGCGCGTCATCGAGGCGGCCGCCTACGAGCCCGAGGCCGATCTGTCCAACACGCCCGACTCGGTCTTTTGCTCTCACGGCGCTGGCTACACCGTCAAGTGGTACGACGTACCCGCCACGGCGCACGTAAAGATTGATCCCGCCACCTTCCGCCCCTGGCGAGCAGCAGACGCCGAGTTTTTCGGCCACATGTGACAAAGGGACAGCTCCTTTGTCACATGCTATTGGTATAACTCGGTATAAGTTGGTATAACTATTGCCAGGGTTTGCCAATCCGAGGAGGCCGACATGAATCCAAATCCCTTTAAGCCCACGGCTGGCAAGCGGCCTCCGATACTCATCGGCCGCGAGTCGGTCATCGAAGATTTTGAGGAAGGACTCGACAACGGCGCCGGAGCGCCGGGTAGGCTCATGCTCATTACGGGAAACCGCGGCTGCGGCAAAACGGTTCTCCTGCGGGAGCTGCAACGTCTAGCCAATGAGCGCGGATGGGCGGTTATCTCCGATTCCGCTTCGCTTGGCTTATGCGACCGCTTAGCCGACGCGCTACGCTCGAATAAACCCGTTGTGACGTCAATGGGGTTCGGGCCGTCGTTTGGCCGGATGTCGGTCGAGGCGGCGCGAGCAAAGGGCGAGACGTTACGAGGGCTGGTCAACGAGCGCCTCAAGAAGCTCGGTCCAGGCAAGGGCATACTGTTTGCGATTGACGAGGCGCAATCTGCATCTATCGAGGAACTGGCGGCACTTGCCGTCCTCTATCAGCAGGTGCTCGGAGATCAGGATGCTACGGGATTGCCCGATAGCGACCAGCGCGGTCTTGCGCTGGTGTTCGCTGGATTGCCCAGTATGGTTGATGACTTGCTCGAAGAGCCGAGCGTGACGTTTTTGCGCCGCGCCCAGCAGCGTACGCTGGGGGCGATTTCTTTGCCCAAGGTGCGCGATTCATATATCCAGACGGTCAAAGACGCTGGTCTTTACGTTGACGCGGAGACGGCGGACCTTGCGGCACGCAAGAGCATGGGGCATCCCTATATGGTTCAGCTGGTGGGCTATTACATGTGGCGCTCTGCTGTCCGCCGTAACTCGCAGGTCATTGAAAGGTGCGATGTCGAGGATGGCCATGCGGATGCCGTCTCCGAGTTCTACGAAGCGGTTGACGCGCCTCTGTATTACGGGTTGCGCAGTCCGCAGCGCCTCTTTATCGAGGCCATGGCGGTTGACGAGGGCAAGCCGACGCGCATGGCGGATATCATTGAGCGTTGCGAGCGTACCCAGAGCTGGGCGAGTAAATATCGCGCAAGCCTGATTCGCGAGCGCGTCATCGAGGCTGCTGGATACGGCCTCGTCCGGTTTACCGTGCCCATGCTGGGCGAGTACATTCGCAATCGAGTTTTATGGCATGAGTAGGGTGATAAAGGTGACGGAACAGAAGATGAGCCCGCAGGCTATCGAGGTGCGTGGCGCACGTGTCCATAACCTCAAGGACGTCGATATCGATATTCCGCTGGGAAAGCTCGTGGGTGTTGCCGGCGTGTCGGGTTCGGGCAAGAGTTCGCTGGCGCTGGGGGTTCTTTATGCCGAGGGCTCGCGTCGCTACTTGGAAGCACTTAGCACCTATACTCGACGTCGCCTGACGCAGGCCGAACACGCCCAGGTGGACGAGGTGCTGCACGTGCCGGCGGCGCTCGCGCTGCACCAGCGTCCGAGCGTGCCGGGCGTGCGATCGACCTTTGGTACCATGACCGAGCTCAACAACAGCCTGCGTCTGCTCTTTAGCCGCTGTGCCCATCACGTGTGCCCGCATTGCGGGGCGCGTGTGGAGCCAAGCCTCAACGTAGCGGCTGGCCTGTCGCTCACGTGTCCGACGTGCGGCCGCGAGTTCTACGCTCCGAGCGCCGAGGACCTTGCCTTTAACAGCGGCGGTGCATGCCCCGCCTGTGGCGGCACCGGTGTCATGCGCGAGGTGGACGAGGCGAGCCTGGTGCCCGACGAGTCAAAGACTATCAACGAGGGCGCGGTGCTTCCTTGGGGCACGCTCATGTGGGATCTGATGAAGCAGGTGGCCGGGGAGATGGGCGTGCGCACCGACGTGCCGTTTAACCAGCTCACGCCTCAAGAGCGCGACATCGTGTTTCATGGCCCGGCGGTTAAGAAGCACATTCTCTACGTTCCCAAAAACGGTGAGGGCGCCACGCCGCTCGACTTCACCTATTACAACGCCGTCTATACCGTCGAAAATGCGCTCGCCAAGGTCAAGGACGATAAGGGCTTAAAACGCGTTGCGCGCTTTTTGCGCGAGGGAGCATGCCGTGGCTGTGGCGGCACGCGTCTCTCCGAGGCTGCGCGCCAGCCCCAAGTGCGCGGTATCAATCTGGCACAGGCGGCGGTCATGACGCTGGGCGAGGCGATTGAGTGGGTGCGCGGGGTGCCTGCATCCTTGCCGCCCGAGATGCAGCCCATGGCGACGGATATCTGCGATTCGTTTTTGGGCGCGGCTCGCCGTCTGGTCGACCTGGGTCTCGATTACCTTTCACTCGACCGCGCCGGTGCCACGCTTTCCACGGGTGAGCGCCAGCGCGTGCAGCTTGCCCGCGTGGTGCGCAACCGGTCGACGGGCGTGCTTTATGTGCTGGACGAGCCTTCGATCGGCTTGCATCCAGCCAATGTCGACGGCTTGGTGGGCGTGATGCGCGATCTGGTGGATGACGGCAACACCGTGGTTGTTGTCGACCACGACACGCGCGTGCTGGCGGAAGCCGACTATCTGGTCGAGATGGGCCCCGTTGCCGGAGCGGACGGCGGTAAAGTGATCGCTGCCGGTACGGTGGACGAGGTCGAACAATCGCAGGGCAGCCGCATCGCCCCGTTTTTGCGCGCAGACCCCAAACGCTTGCGCCCGCAGGTGACTGACGACGAAATGTTCGACCAGGGCCACATCCGCATGGCAACCGATACCATCCATACCGTCAAGCCGCTCGAAGTCGATATCCCGCGCGGCCGCCTTGTCGCGGTGACGGGCGTTTCGGGTTCGGGTAAGACGACGATGGTGCTCGAGACGCTCATCCCGGCGCTCAAGGCTCAGGCAACTGGCGAGCGCCTGCCAAGCCATGTGCGCTGGGTCGACGCCGAAGGCATTGCCCGTGCCAACCTGATTGACGCCACGCCCATCGGCGCCAACGTGCGCTCGACGGTCGCAACCTATGCCGACATCCATGATGAGCTGCGCCGCGCCTTTGCCCGTACGCCCGAGGCCAAGGCGGCTGGCTACAAGGCGGGTGCCTTTAGCTATAACACTGGCGCCTTGCGCTGTCCTACGTGCGACGGCACGGGATCGATATCGCTCGACGTGCAGTTTTTGCCCGACGTCGAGATTGTCTGTCCGGCATGTCGCGGCTCTCGCTACGCGGAAGCCGCCTCGCATATCCATCGCGAGGGCAAGGACGGGAGCCTGCTTACGTTGCCGCAGCTCATGGACATGAGTGTGGATGAGGCCATCGACGCCACGGTGGGACTCAAGAAGGTTCAGGCGCGCTTGCAGACTTTGCACGACCTGGGCCTGGGTTATCTCACGCTTGGCGAGCCCACACCGGCGCTTTCGGGCGGTGAGGCACAGCGCCTTAAGCTCGCGAGCGAGATGGGTCGTGTGCAGGACGATGCCGTATTCGTATTCGACGAGCCCACGATCGGACTACATCCGCTCGATGTTCAGGTGTTGCTGAGCGTGTTCGACGGCCTTGTTGCCAAGGGCGCCACGGTTATCGTGATCGAACACGATCTCGACCTTATCCGCAATGCCGATTACGTGATCGACATGGGCCCGGGCGGCGGCGACACAGGCGGGCAAATCGTCTGCGCCGGTACGCCGGGTGACATCGCGGCCTGCCCCGCAAGCATCACCGGTCGCTACCTATAGACAATGAGGCAAAGGGACAGCCTCTTTGCCTCATTGATGCCTATTTCACGCATTGAGCCGCGAGATAGTCGCGGAAGAATGGCAATTCAAATGCGACGAGCCCTCGTCCTCGCTCCCCGATGATGCCGGCGTCTATCATGCGGCGTCGGTAGCGGGAGACCTGCTGCGGCGAACGCTTAAGGCGCTCGACAAGGTCAGCGGTGGTGGACTCTTCCTCGTCATCGAGCATGGCGATGAGGAATCGCTTGTCCTCTGCAGTGAGTTCCCGATAGGTTGCCGCGAGGATTCGGTCATCCATCTCGTCGCGCGCGATTTTGATTCCCAGGTCAAAGTCGCGTGACGAGATTTCCTTCGAATCGCTTGTGAGATCCCAGGCACGGTAGCCTACGAGTTGCAATAGGAAGGGAAAACCAGAGATCGAGCGAACGGCTCTATCGATTCCCTCAGCATCTGCCAGGCGATCGTTTTCCTGGATCGTGCGAATCAAGGCCTCGCGTACGTCATAGTCGGCAATGCGACCCAGATGATATTGTTGGGCGCGGCGAAGGAACGAGACCGTCTTGTGGTTCAGCAACGTCGAGACGTTGTTGGGAAGCCCCGCCATGAGCAGTGCGACGCGTTTTCCATCGGTCACAAAGTGCTGATACGTCGCTGCGAGCTGAATCATCTCGTCGAGTGTCGGGTCCACCTCGTCAACCGTGACGAGCAGACCGGTGCCCGCCTCGTTGAGCTGGTCGATGATGTCGCTCATGCGATAACGCCAGGTTGAGGCATCGTGAACGCGATTGACCTCGATGCTGCCGAGCGGTGCAATTCCGAGGCCGGTGACTTCGAAGTTGTTAGACGGGTTGATGAGATGGCCGGCAGCACGTTTCGCCCCGAACTCGATTTCCTCAAGCATTCCCGGGAGCGCGGTCGTCTTTACGGCTATCCAGCCGTGGGATTCCGCCCTTGTCGCGAGCGACGACATGAGAGCGGTTTTACCGGTTCCACGCGCGCCTGAGAAGATCGAGGTCAATTCTGGGCGCCTACGCTGGCTCAAGAAGGCACGGTCCAAATCCCGAATAATCTGTTGTCTGCCAGCGAGATGGGCAGGAACCTCGCCAAAACTGGGGGTAAACGGGTTCTCGAGATATTTCACAAGGCTCTCCTTTCACACCGCCGTTTAACTTCATTTTATTCTAGTTAATTCTGGTTAAAAGCAATGGTTCGATATTTAGAGCATCAATGTGACAAATGAACAGTCCCTTTGTCACATTGATGCCAAAACCAGCTTGTCAAGAGCTAGAGGGTTTGAAAATCTGCCATTTCTACCCCGTCCCCTAATGGCAGGTTTGTTACATGCCCGGAAAGCCTGTTTGGCGCAGGGCTTCGTAGAGGACGATGGCGGCGCTGTTGGAGAGGTTGAGGGCGCTGATGCGGTAGTCGTCCGGGTTGACGAAGTTGCCGCAGATATCCTGCTGAAGAATGGCCTCGTGGCTGTCCTCGGTATGCCCCAGCGATTCCTCGTGAGCTTCCCAAGCCTCGGCGTTATCGAGTGAGTCGCAATCGCGCAGCATGGGGATGCGCTCGCAACGCTCGGGCGCCGCGGCAAGCAGTGGCTCGGGAATGCCCGAGCTCTCGCTGCCAAAGACCAAATAGTCGCCATCGCGGTAGGTACTCTGCGCATGGGTGCGGCGTGCCTTTTTGGTCAGCAGATGCAGGCGCTCGTCGGCGGGGGAGAGGCCGTTGCGCGCAAGGAAATCCTCCCATCCGGCATAGGTTGACACGTCCAAGTTTTGCCAGTAGCCCAGGCCGGCGCGACGCACCGTCTTGTCGTCGAGTGAAAACCCCAGCGGCTCCACCAGATGCAGGCGGGCGCCGGTGACCACGCAGGTGCGACCGATATTGCCCGTATTGGCCGGAATCTCGGGCGCATACAGCACAATGTTGAACATGAGTCTCCTTGGCTCAGAACGAAAAACCACCACGAAGGGGACAGGCACCTTCGTGGTGGTTTGGCGGTTACGTAGGCGGACAAATGCCCGCTTGGATAAACCTAGGCGCGGTGCCAGTCGGTCAGGCAGGCATCGAGGGAGGCGATGAGCGCGTCCTTGTCCATGTGACGGCCGATGATGCACAGGCTCGTCATGCGGTCGCCCGTCTCGTCGTCCCAAATCTGCATGATCTCGGGGTTCTCGTCGATGATCTTCTGCTTCTCGCCCTCGGGCGCCGAGTCAACGAACAAGCCGTTCTCCATCAGGCGCATCTGGTGGCCGGCCTGCTCAAACATGTAACACATGTCCGGATCGCCGGTCTGCCACAGCGGGCCCTTGACGCGAATGACCTCGTCGGGCCACTCCTGCTCAACAAAATCGGTGAACTTCTGCAGGTCAAACGGCTTGCGGCGCGAGTACACAAAGGTCTCGATGTCGTACTCGAGCACCTCGGGGTCGTCGTGCTCCTCGGGATGCTCCATGGCCTCGATCCAGGCGGCGGAGTTGTAGGCGCGCATAAAGTCGAAGCGGTCGGTGTCGAGCAGCTCCTCCATGGGGACCTCGCCGTTTTGGGCCTCGACGATCACGGCGTCTTTCTGCAGGCTGCGCACGATGGCCTTGAGCTCGGCGATCTGTTCGGGCGTCACGGTATCGGTCTTGTTGAGGATCAGCGTGGAGCAGAACTCGATCTGCTGGATGAGCAGGCTCTCGATGTCGTCCTCGTCGATATCCTCAGCCAGCAGGTCGCGACCGCCGTTGAACTCGTCGTACATGCGGGCACAGTCGACCACGGCCACGATGTTGTCGAGCGCGAGCTTGGGCTCGCCGCCCACCTTGGCCTCGTCGCAGAAGCTCGAGATGGTGTAGGCGATGGGGATAGGCTCGCAAATACCCGATGCCTCGATGATGATGTAATCGAAGTTGCCCGAATCGGCGATGCCCTGCAGCTGGTTGGCCAGGTCATCCGAAAGCGTGCAGCAGATGCAGCCGTTGGTAAGCGGGATGAGGTCATCGGTCTCGGAAAGGCCGCCGTCGGCGATAAGGCTGGCGTCGACGTTGATCTCGCCGATATCGTTGACGATCACGGCGGCGCGGATGCCGCCGTCGTTAGCGAGGATGTGGTTGAGCAGCGTGGTCTTGCCGGCACCGAGGTATCCGGTAAGCATGATGATCTTCACGGGTTTGTTGGGCATGTGCCCTCCTTTGTTAGACATGGCTTACAGTTGAATCTTATGCCAAACGCCTGCTCTTATACCCACGCGCCGGCAAATAACACAAGCTACTCCCAGGCTCCCCATACATCGGGGCAATAACCGACGGTGGCCTTTTTGCCGTTGCGCACGATGGGCTCGGCTAGAACCTGCTGGTTCTCGAGCAGCTTGTCGAAGCGCTGACTGGGGGTGAGATGCTGAATGAGCGCGAGCGTCTCCTCGTCCTTGGCTTTGGGGTTGAGCAGCTTGTCGATACCGCCGACCGCCTGCATCACGCTCGTGAGCTCGCCCTTGCTCATCTCCTTTTCCTTAAGGTCGATAAACTGCACCTTAATGCGGCGCTCTTTAAAATAACGCTGTGCCTTCTTGGTATCGAAGGACTTCTTGGTGCCGAAGATTTGCACGTTCATAGTATGTTCCGCCGTTCTACCTGATGAAGTTGGTCGTTGCTCGATCTGCCTCGGGTGCGTTGATACCGGCGGCCTGTCCGGCCTCGATGCAACGTAGAAGCCAAGCCATGTTCTTACCGATGTTTCGCATGGTGGCAAGGCCCTCGGCATCCCCATCGGCGTCGCCGGGCACGCGGCCAAACACGTTGTTCCAGTAGGTGGAAGCAACTACGGGCATCTGCTTAATGGTGAAGTACTTGTTGAGCACATCGAAGGTGGTCGACGTGCCGCCGCGACGGGCGACGGCGACCGCGGCGCCGGGTTTGTGCTCAAAGGCATGCCCGCCGGCATAGAATGCGCGGTCGAGAGCCGAGAGGATGCGTCCGCTGGGATGCGCATAGTAGACGGGCGAGCCAAAGACAAAGCCGTCTGCCTGCTCGGCGGCAGCGATGAGCTCGTTCACCACGTCATCGTCAAAGGTGCAGCGACCGCCAAGCTTGCCGCACTGACCGCAGCCGATGCAGTCGCGAATGGGCTTGGCGCCCAGCTGAAACACCTCGGTATCAATGCCTTCCGCATTGAGTTGCTCGGCGATCTCGGCGAGTGCGCGGGCGGTGTTGCCGTTTGCCTTGGGGCTGCCATTGACCAAAAGAACCTTCATCATAAACTCCCTCTGCTTTTGGTGACTTCTGCTGAGAATTATCTCACGTTGCGTGCGATGACGTCGGCATGGTGCGGGCGATGTTTATCCCGCAACGTTCTTAAGGGCGTTCATGCCTAAGGCCATCTAGGGGCATTGCGGTACGGCATGGGGAATGCATTGGGAAACGTTCGATAAATGCTTATAAACACGTTTTTGACGGCATACGTTGACAGATATACTTGTTGAGTTCAAAAGCATGGGAACGGAGATGGTTGCATGACACAGCCGGAGACATCACACACGGTGGGGCTTGCGCTCGAGGGAGGCGGCTACCGCGGTATGTATACGGCGGGCGTGCTCGACGTTTGGATGGAGCACGGTTTGACCTGCGACCATATGGTGGGTGTCTCGGCGGGTGCGGCGTTTGGCTACAACTTTAAATCGCGCCAGATCGGCCGCGCCATTCGCTATAACAAGGCCTATTGTGCCGATAAGCGCTATGCGGGTGTAGCAAGCTGGCTGCGGACCGGCGATATGTTCAATGCCGATTTTGCCTATCACGAGGTGCCTATCGAGCGCGATCCCATCGACCTGGAGACATATCGCGCCTGTCCCATGCGGTTTACGTGCGTGTGTACCGATATCGAGACGGGCAAGGCTGTCTACCACGACCTGCCCTATGGCGATGAGCGCGATATCGAGTGGATCCGGGCGTCGTCGGCTATTCCCGTGGCGACGCGTCCTGTTGTCATTGAGGGACACAAATATCTGGATGGTGGCGTGGCTGATTCTATTCCCAGTGCATGGCTGTTTGCGCAGGGCTACGACCGCAACGTGGTGGTGCTGACGCAACCGGCGGGCTTTGTAAAGCAGCCCAACAGCGTTATGCCCATGCTGCGGCGCGTGTTCCGTCACTACCCGGAGTTTGTCGCGGCGCTTGAGCATCGGCATGAGGTCTACAATGCCACGCTCGATGACCTGGCGCGTCGCGAGGCTGCCGGCGAGGTCTTTATGGTGCGGCCGAGCGAATCGGTGAAGGTGCCGTCGCTGTGCCGCGAACCGGATGAGCTCGAGCGCATCTATCAGATCGGTCGTCGAGATGCGGAGGCGACTTTGCCGGCGTTGAAAGCGTATCTGGCGGGGTAAGGGTCGCATGCGGAAAGCGCATCCCGGAATGGAGGCTCAAACTGGGATGCGCTTTCCATTGCTGAAGATATGAGGCTGCGAATCAGCTGCTCGGCCTAGACTTACGCCTGCTGCCAGGTGTCGACGAGCTCCTTGGCCGCGGCGTAGGGGT
Source organism: Collinsella sp. (assembly GCA_036304065.1). Taxonomy (GTDB): domain Bacteria; phylum Actinomycetota; class Coriobacteriia; order Coriobacteriales; family Coriobacteriaceae; genus Collinsella. The sequence goes on from JAXIZI010000030.1 coordinate 15,184, forward strand.
CATCGGCGCTGCAGACGGCACTCACCACAAAGAAGCCGTCGACGCCGGTGGCCTTGAGCTGTGGCAGGTCGGCCGTCTTGACGCCGCCGCCCACCACGATGGGCACGGGGCTTGCCGCGTGGAGGGCGGCCAGGTCCTCAAAGCTCTTGGTGATGATAGAGCCGTCGGCCGCGCGTCCGCAGTCGCGCTTGGTCTCGGTCTCGTGGAGTGGGCCGATGCCCAGGTAGTCGACTAGGCTCATGTCGGCGGTCTTGACGTACTCGAGCATCTCCTCGCAACGGGCGGAAAGGCCCACGATGGCGTTGGGCCCCAGCAGCTTGCGACAGACCTCGACGGGAATGTCGCTCTGGCCCACGTGCACGCCGTCGACAGCAATACCCTGCTCGCGCGCGGCGAGTACGCAGTCCAGGCGGTCGTCGATCAGCAGGGCAACCTGACCGGTTTTGCCGGCCTGTGCGATTGCCTGCGCGGCGTCGCCCGTCAGCGCAATGATCTCGCGGGCGCTTGCCACCTTGGAGCGCACCTGGATGCAGGTAAAGCCGGCGTCGAGCGCCTGGGCCACCACATCGCCCACGGGACGCCCGAGCGTGTTTTCGGGGCCGAGTACCAGATAGGCCGAGATATCAAGGTTGTCGCGGATGCTCATCGTGCTTCCTCCTGCTTTTTGATCTGCGCTTCCATGCGTTCGAGCTTGCCGGTCATGGTGTCGGTAAATCCGGGTCGAATATCGGCTTTGAGCACGACTTCGGTGCGGATGCCCTTGCTCGCCAACACAAAGGTTGCGTCGCGCACGACCTGCATGACCTCGTCCCAGTCGCCCTCGATCTCGGTGAACATGGAGGTGGTGCGGTTGGGCAGGCCGCTCTCGCGAATGACACGCACGACCTCGGCGACCTCGGCGGATAGCTCATCGCCGGTGCCGCACGGGGCGATGGCCACGGCGACGAGCGTGTTCATGCCGGCATTGGTTGCGGGCTCGGACATGGCCTATGCCTCCTCGAGCTCGAGTCGGTTATCGGCGATGTCTTGGGCGGTTGCGCGGTAGAGCTCGTCGATAAAGGCGACCTTAAAGCTTGCCGGGGCGTCGGCGACAGCGGCGGCACGCGTGCCGGCCACGTTGTAGACGGCGGTGCCGCAGACGGCTGCCGTAAACGGGTCGGCGGCGCAGGCGTACACGGCCAGCACGCCGCCCTGCGAGCAGCCGCAGCCGGTGATCTTGGACATGAGCGGGCTGCCGCCGTGAGACTTGGCCACCGTCGTGCCGTCGGTGATCAGGTCGACTTCGCCCGAGACCACAACGGCGCCACCGGTGTGGCGAGCGAGCGCCACGGCGGCACCACGGGCGGCGTCGACCGTGTCGGTGGTATCGACACCGCGCACGCGGCTCAGATCGGCCGCCTCGCCCTCAAGACCCCACAGGCCGGCGAGCGCGATAATCTCGGAGGCGTTGCCGCGCACGATGGCGGGCTTGTACTGCTTGAGCTCGTTGACCAGCTGGGTGCGCAGGCTACCGATACCCAGGCCCACCGGATCGAGCACCCAGGGCTTACCGGCGTCGTGTGCCGCCTTGGCCGCGCGGGGAATCGTTTGCTCGTAAATGGGGAAGAGCGTGCCCATGTTGAGATAGATGGCGCCGCCGCCGGCAACGAGTGCCTCGCCCTCGTCGGGCAGATAGACCATGGCGGCCGATCCGCCCACGGCGAGCTGCGCGTTGGCGACAAAGTCGATCGTCACCGTGTTGGTGATGGAACCGGCCATCGGATTGGTAGCGCGAATCTCCTCCACGGCCTTGACCATATGTTGCTTAAGCTGTTCCGAATCAATCACTGCACATGCCTCCTTGGCATAGAAAAGGGGCGCTGTGCATAGACAGCGCCCCTGTAAAGGCGGCATGCTCCCTACGCCAGCATTAACTGACAGGTTCAAAGGATTGGGCCCATTGCCCTCTCAGCCTTGTGGTTTGCACCGCCGGCACTCCCGCATCGAATCTGTTGTTCCCTATACTAGCGCACCTGCCAAAAAGGGACAGGTTTATTTTGGCAGGTAACAACTGGGACTTTGCGTTTTCCCAGATGAAACCTGCCGAAATAAACCTGTCCCTTTTTGGCAGGTCGGTACAATAGATGGGATTAAGAATGACCGAGGGGACCTTATGATCAAACTTGTGCTGACCGATATGGACGATACACTGATTCCAGCCGGGCATGACGGCGCCAGCGACTACGCCATTGAGGGTATTCATGCCATGCAGGCGGCGGGTTTGCACTTTGGGCCGGTTTCGGGTCGTCAGCCGTCCGCGATGGGCTGGATGTTCCGCAATCGCTCCGAGTGCTTCTCGACCGGTGCGTTTTGCAACGGCCAGGTGATGTTTGTCGATGGCGAAGTAGTCGCTTCGCGCGCAATCGATAACGATGTCCTTATGCGCTTAGCCGATTATTTTGAACAGGAGACCGACGATACGTATTTGAAGGTCTACCGTCTGGGTGATGACTTTTGGAATAACGATGCCTATTGCGTGACAAGCGATCCCGAGCGTGTGCGTCGCGCCATGAAGTCAGGCGGCAACGCGTGGCTCAAGGGCGAAGAGGCTCCCTGTCGTCCTGTCGTTGACGATGCCCCGGTATACAAGGCGAATATCTGGAGTGCCCGTTCGCGCGAGGAGCTCGCCGAGCTGCGCGAGCGTGTTGCCGCTGAGGTGCCGGAGCTCTCACTCGTGTTTCCCAACAACCGCGTGCGCCTGTTCGACGTTCTTCCGACCGGCTGGGACAAGGGCTGCGCTGCGCTGGAGCTGGCGCGCGCTTTGGGCCTGACGCCCGACGAGGTGGCCGTATTTGGCGATTCCGATAACGATTTGCCCATGATCGATGCCGTTCCTAACTCCGTTGCAGTCGCCAATGCCAACGAGGCCGTCACGGCTGCCGCACGCTGGCATATTGGCGCTGCGGCAGATGATGCGGTTGCCGGGGCTCTGCATCAGATTGCCGCCTGCGCCGCGACGGGGGAGATGCCGTCGTTTATGAGCCAAATGGACACGGCGGGTTTTGACGTCACGAACGTCTAGGGAGAAAGCCATGAAGCTCCAGCAACTCAGATATGTCGTCAAAGTTGCCGAATGCGGCAGCATCACCGAGGCCTCGCGCCGGCTCTTTGTGTCGCAGCCTTCGATTACCGCGTCGATCCGCGATCTCGAAAACGAGATGGGTGTGCATATCTTTGAGCGCACCAACAAGGGTGTCATTGTGTCCGAGGAGGGCGAGACCTTCTTGGGGTACGCGCGCCAGGTGCTCGACCAGGCCGACCTGCTCGAGGGCAAGTACAAAGGTACGTCCGAGCAGGTGCCGCACTTTAGTGTGAGCTGCCAGCATTATTCCTTTGCCGTTAATGCGTTTGTCGATGTGATCCGCGAGTTCGATGCCGCGCGCTACGACTTTACCCTGCGCGAGGAGCAGACCCACGAGATTATCGAGGATGTCGCGCATATGAAAAGCGAGCTGGGCATCCTGTATCTGTCGGAGCACAATCGCGAGGTCATCGAGCGCATGCTGGTGGCCAACGAGCTCGTGTTCGAAGGGCTCTTCTGCGCCACGCCGCATGTCTTCGTCTGCGCCGACCATCCGCTGGCGGGCCGCTCCAGCGTGACGCTCGAGGATCTGGAAGACTACCCGTTCCTGTCCTACGAGCAGGGCAGCTATAACTCGTTTTATTATTCCGAGGAGCTGACCTCGACCTTTGAGCGTCGCAAGAATATCCGCGTGCGTGACCGTGCGACGCTGTTCAATTTGGCCATGGGCCTCAACGGCTACACGGTATGCTCGGGCGTGATCAGCCACGAGCTCAACGGCCCCGGCATTATCTCGATTCCGCTCGACGTGGACGAGTACATGGAGATCGGCATTATTACGCGCAAGAACACGACGCTCACGCGCTACGGTCGGGCCTATATCGACGCGATTCGTCAGCATATCTAGGCTGCTGTGCTCCGCACGGTTCAAGTCTCTTTATGACAGTCCAGACTGATATAGGAAGCATCTATATCAAACTGTTATAAACGTATATTTTACGATGGCCATATGAGCGCTCATACTCTGTCCCAGTAAAGCAACCAATGCAAAGGGAGATATCTATGAGCACTTCGATTCAACCGAACGCGCCGTTTCGCGCCGATATCGTCGGCAGTTTTCTTCGTCCGCAGGCTGTAAAGGATGCCCGTGCCGCCTATGTCGCGGGTAAACTTGACGCTTCCGGCCTTAAGGCCGTCGAGGACGATGCTATTCGCGATTTGGTGGCAAAGCAGAAGGCCGCCGGCCTGCAGGTCATCACCGATGGCGAGTTTCGCCGCAGCTACTGGCACCTCGATTTTATGTGGGGGCTGAACGGCGTCGAGCGTCGCACCTCGCGTACGGGATATATGTTCCACGACGAGGAGACCACGGCCGATACCGCCGTGGTGACTGGCTCCATCAGCGGCGAGAACCACCCCTTCGTCGAGCACTTTAAGTTTGTCAAGGCACTTGAGGGCGAGGACCACGTTGCACGCCAGACCATCCCGGCGCCTATCCAGACGTTCTCTGAGGTCACGCTCGACCGCTGCGATGGCCAGCAGGAGAGCCTGCGCGCTGTCTATAAGACCGATGAGGAACTTGCCGACGCCATCGCAGCCGCTTATCGTACGGTGATCGCCGACCTGTACGCTGCAGGTTGCCGCAACATCCAGTTTGATGACTGCACCTGGGGCATCTATTGCGATACCGACTTTGTGTCCAAGACCGGCATGAGCCCGGTTGATCTGCAAAAGGTGAGTGAGCTGGGCGTGGCGCTCAACAACGCCGCTATCGAGGGCAAGCCCGACGACCTGGTCATTAACACGCATGTGTGCCGCGGTAACTACCACTCTACCTATGCCTTCGAGGGTGGCTATGACCCCATCGCGCCATACCTGTTCGCAAACGAGGATGTTGACGCATTTTACCTGGAGTTCGATACGCCGCGCGCCGGCGGTTTTGAGCCGTTGAGGTACGTTGCCCCTGGCAAGAAGGTCGTGTTGGGCCTGGTGACCACCAAGGCCGCTGAGCTTGAGGACGAGGATGCCATCGTCGAGCGTATTCACGAGGCTGCAAAGTATGTTCCGCTCGAGAACCTGTATCTGTCTCCGCAGTGCGGCTTTGCCAGCTGCGAGATTGGCAACAAGCTGACCGAGGACGAGCAATGGGCAAAGATCGCGCTGGTCAAGCGTATTGCCGAGCGCGTTTGGAAATAGCGGTAACGTTCGCAGGTGACGGCGCGTGCGAGACATGGCGCATCGCGTACAATGGTTCGGATCGTATCGTTCGGGCAGGTAATCCGCTATGCTCGAGCGCCCTTCCATTTTGAAAGGACTCTCATGTCCCAGTCCTCGACGCCCGCCGCCAGCGATGCCATCTACGACGCATCGTCGCTCGGCCGCCCGCGCATGTTTTTGCTCGGTCTGCAGCACCTGTTTGCCATGTTTGGCGCCACCGTGCTGGTGCCCGTGCTCACCGGTCTCTCGGTTTCGGCAACGCTTTTGTTTGCCGGTTTGGGCACGCTGCTGTTCCACTTCCTGTCGCGCGGTAAGGTGCCGGCATTTTTGGGCTCATCGTTTGCCTTTATTGCCGGTTATGCCGCAATCGCGCCCAACGGCGAGACCGAGCTTTTGCCCTACGCTTGTCTGGGCGTTGCTTGCGCCGGCCTGCTTTATCCGGTGCTTGCGGCGCTCTTCCGCGCCTTTGGCGCCAAGCGTGTCATGCGTTTCTTCCCGCCGGTGGTGACTGGCCCCATCGTCATTTCGATCGGTCTGATCCTGGCGAGCTCCGCTATTGCTAACTGCCAGACCAACTGGCTTGTGGCTGTCATTGGCGTTGCCGTTATCGTCATCTGCAACATCTGGGGCCGTGGCATGGTCAAGATCGTGCCGATTTTGCTGGGCGTTGTGGTGAGCTATGCCGTTGCGGCTGCGCTCGGCGAGGTTGATTTCTCGGGCGTTGCCGCCGCTCCGTGGGTCGGTCTGCCCATCGTGTGGGACAACACCGTGTTTGCACTCTTTGGGCCGCAGTTCGATAACGGTCTTGCCACGACGGCCATCATCACCATCATGCCGCTGGCCTTCGCGACCATGATCGAGCATATCGGCGATATCTCTGCTATCGGTTCGACTTGCGAGCGCAACTACATTGCCGATCCCGGTCTGCATCGCACGCTGCTCGGCGACGGCCTTGCCACGATTCTGGCTTCGCTCTTTGGCGCTCCGGCCAACACTACGTATGGCGAGAACACCGGCGTGCTCGCCCTGACGCGCGTGTTCGACCCGCGCGTAATTCGAATTGCCGCGTGTTGCGCCATCGTGCTTTCGTTCTGCCCCAAGTTCGCCGCGGTCATCGCCGCCATGCCGGCATGCGTTATCGGCGGTGTGTCGCTCGTGCTCTACGGCATGATCAGCGCTGTGGGCGTCCGCAACCTCATCGAGAACCAGGTCGATTTCCAGAACAACCGCAACGTGCTGGTTGCCGCGCTGGTGCTCGTGCTTTCGCTCGGCATCGCGTACAGCACCGCCGGCGCCATCGTGTTGGAGCTGGGCGGCGTGACCATTTCGCTGTCCGGCATTGCCGTGGGCTCACTGGTGGGCATCGTGCTCAACGCCATCCTGCCGGGTAACGACTTTGAGTTTGATGTCTCCGAGCTTGAGGAGGCTGCTGAGTAGCAGCTGCGTTCAGCTAAAACAAGATATGGTGCCCATGCGTATATGCGTGTGGGCACCATTTTTAATGCGTCAGTATCCAGTGGATGCCGCGGGCCATGCGTAAGTCGGTTTGGGCAAAGTGATTGCCGGGGTTGAGCTCCAGCGTTGTTGGAATGCCGCGCTCGACGAGCAACGCTTCCATCGCGCGTGTGTCGTCGAGTACATGCCGCATCATGCGGTTGGGCGTCTTGGTTTCCTTTTTGCCGAGTGACAGGTAGACGGCTTGCGGGCTGCCGGCAAAAGGGGCCGTGCTGGCACGGTCGACAAAGTCGGGAAACCATAGCGACCCCGATGCGCTCGCGGCGCGGTCAAAGGCGTCGGTTTGCCAGAGGGACCAGAGTGCGAAGAGGCCCGCGAGCGAGTAGCCGGCAATGCCGCGCCAGGTGGGCGGCTGAGGAAGCGACGACTCGACCTGGGGGATTATCTGATTCAGCAGCTCATCAAGAAAATCGGCAGCTTGGCCGCCGAAAGGCTCGGCATCGCGTACGGTCCCGTCGCATGCCCAGGGGCTCAGCTCGCGATTCCAATCGAGCCCGCCAATGGTGACGAGGGCGAAAGGCGGACAGTCGAGCTCTCGGCAACACTTATAAACCTCGCTGCCGTCGCCCACGACCACAGGAAGGTAGATGACAGGCGCGCTTTCCGTATGATTCGAATAAACGGTTATCTGCTTTTGATGCGCTTCCATGACGGGCTTCTCTCAGTGTTGTGATATCGGCAGCCCCAATTGTCGCACGCCAGCGTATGCCGGTTGGGCTAGACCAAAGACAATCTCGTGCATCCCCTGCGGACGCATATGGAAAACGCCACCGCCGGAGGGGAGCTCGGCGGTGGCGTTGTTAAACGGTGCTGGGGCTCGGGGCCTTCGCGGGAGCTGCCATGTGCGCAGAGGCGTCTAAGAACGCTTACGGCTCGCCATGGTGCCTGCGGCGATAGCGGCTGTTCCCGCAAGGACGGTTGCCACGATGGCCGCACCCGAGGTGTCGCCGGTTGCCGCGAGCACGCCGGTAGTCTTGGCTTTCGTGGTTGAAGCCGCAACGGCCTTGGTCGGCTTTGAGCCCTCAGGCTTGGGGTTCTGCTTGGACTCCGCGGGCTTGCTTTCTGCGGGCTTGGTCTCGTCGGGCTTGGGGTCTTCCGGCTTGGCTAGCTCGGGAGGTGCGATGGTCGTACTTTTGGCGACTGCTTTGATATAGAGGGAGTCGACCGTGGCGTCGCCCGTGCCGATGGCTTGGCCTGCCTCGTAGATGCCGTCACGGAGCTTGCGATAGTCAATGACCTTGCCGCCTTCGGGCGTCTGGATGGCGGCGTTCTCAATCTTGATGGTGCCGATTGTCTTGCCGTCAGCGCTCATGGCACGGGCAAAGATTGCCGCTGTATCTCCTTCGGCCGTTACCTTGCTGCGGATGATCGAGATGACTGCGGGTGTGACGCCCTCGCTGGTCTGGGCGATGATGCCGATGTTCTCGCCTTGGGGTTCGCGCCTCGTCTCGCCATCTTGGTTTTCGCTGTAGGGGATGGGGCCGTCGCCGTTCTCGACATAGCGGGCTATGGCCTTGACAACGGAGTCGCTGATGTAGATGTGGCCGCCCTTCTCGTTGGGTCGATCGTTTCTGGTGGAGAATGCAGCCGAAACCTCGCCTTCCGCAAACGCGTCCACGGTGGAGCCGTTCTTGACGACGATGTCGTCCTGGTAGGTGAAGAGGGCGTTGGCGCCACCGTATCTGCCTTTACTTGCACGGACCGTCACGTTTGCATGATCGAGGGTGATGCCCTTGTGGGCATAGACGCCATATTCAACACCGTTTACGTTGAGGGAGGCGTTTGTGGCTGCGAGGCTGCCCTTGGCCTCGACGGCAGCGTCTTCCTCGGAGCTTGCCTTGACCTGGCTGCCGTCCGAGATGTTGATATTGTCGCCGCTCCAAAGGGCCTCACCATCGGCTGAGCTTGCCTCGACCGTCCCGCCACCCTTGATGGTGAGGTTCTTGTCGGCTCCAATACCCTTGTCCTTGGTAGCCCTGGCGGTGACGGCTCCGCTGTCGTCAATCGTGATATTGCCGTTTGCCCTGATGCCATCCGATGCACCCGTGGCGTTGACGTTGCCCGAACCTTTGATAGCGAGATCACCTCCGGCATTGATGGCATCAAACCCAGTGCTCGTGGCGTTGACGGATCCGGCTCCGTCGATGTTGATATTACCCGTGGTGAGGATAGCGTCCTCAGTAGATGTCACGCTGAGCGTGCCGCCCTCGTCGCCTTGGATATTGAGCTCGGCATTCTCGTTAGTGCCATGAGAAACGTTGATGCTTTCGATCCATTCGGCAGTGACGATGTTGGTTCCCGAGTAATTCACGTTGAGCTTGCCTGCGGCCTGGATCTCGCCGCCGTTATAGTTGTTGAGCTTCAAGTCGTCGGCGCCGTCCCACGACCAGGTACCGGCCTCGTCGCTCGCCGCGGTGTTGTACTTGTTGCCGCCGACCTTGACCCATTCCGCTGCGAGCGAGACGCTCGGCATGAGCAGCGAGCTCACCGTGAGCGCGCAGGCCAGGCCGCAGACGATGCGGCGCGTCACGCGGCGCCAGCTGCCGTGCGCGAGTCCTATGCGACGGCGAACGTCGGGTTCGGCAACATGGGTTCCGGCGGTAGTGTCATTGCGTTTGGGGGTCGTGAACAAGGCTGCCATGGTTGCTCCCGTTCTCATAGGGCCTATACGACTAGATTCAGCGTATCTGCTGGATGTTGCCGGCGGTAGTGCCGTTTGGAGGGCAAAATGGCCAAAATGGGGGAGAAATAGGCCGCACGCCGGCGCAGGGACCGGCGCTAAAAGAAAAGCGCGGGGCCGCATGGCGACTCCGCGCTTTATTGTTCAGCTTTTGCAGCCTTGCCCTTACGCTACGAAGAAGTAGACGAGGAAGGCAAGGGCCGCGATCCACCCGTCCCGTGCGAAAAAGTGTTTACGAGCGCTTGCGGCTCACCACGGCGCCCGCGGCGATGGCGGCTGTTCCCGCAAGGGCGGCTGCCACGATGGCTGCGCTCGAGGCGTCGCCGGTTGCTGCGAGTTTGCCGGCGATCTTTGCTCCCGTGGCTGCAACTGCAACGGTCTTGGTCGTCTTCGTGCCCTCGGACTTGGAACCCTCGGGCTTGGTCTCGCCTGGCTTCTCCTCGGGTTTGATCTCCTCGGGAGGCGCGATGACCGTGCTCTTGGCGACAGCTTCGTTATAGGGGGAGTCGATCACAGCGTCGCCCGTGCCGATGGTTTGACCCACCACGTAGAAGATGCCGTCATCGAGTTCTTCCTTGTTGCGATAGCCAATGATCTTGCCGCCTGTGGGCGTCTGTATGGGAGCGCCTTCGATCTCGATGGTGCCGATTGTCTCGCCGTCCGCGCTCACGGCAAGGGCGAAGATTGCCGCCGTGTCTCCCTCAGCTGTGACCTTACTGCGGACAATCGAGATGGTCGCGGGCGTGATGCCCTCCTTGGTCCGGGCAAAGATGCCGATGTTCATGCCCCTATGCTCGGGAATGACCGCGCCACTTTGGTCGTTGCTGTAGTGATCGGGGCCGTCGCTACCGGACTCGACATAGCGGGCTATAGCCTTGACAACGGAGTCACTAATGTAGATGTGACCACCCGCTTCGTTGGGGTAGTAGTTTCTGGTGAAGATTGCGGTCGAGAACTGGCCTTCTGCGAACGCATCCACGATCGAGCCGTTCTTGATGACGATGTCGTCCTCGTCGGTGAAGAGGGCGCTGGCTTCATCGTTCCCTGCACTTGCACGGACCGTTACGGTTGCGCCATCGAACGTGATGCCCTTGTAGACATAGATGCCATACCCAACGCCACTTGCGTTGAGGGAAGCGTTCGTGACCGTGAGGCTGTTTTTACCGTCGATGGTGGCGTCTTCCTCGGAGCTTGCCTTGACCTGGCTGCCACCCGAGATCTCGATGTTGCCGTCGGCCCAAATCGCATTGTCTTTGATAGAGCTTGCCTCTACCTTGCCGCCGCCCTTTATGATGAGGTTCTCGTTAGCATCGATACCCTGATCCTCGGTGGCCTTGGCGGTGACGGTTCCGCTGTTGTCGATCGTGATGTTGCCGTCGGCCCTGATGCCATCCGAATCGCCCGTGGCGTTAACGTTTCCCGAGCCCTTGATGGTGACATCGCCCCCGGCATCGATGGCATCGTGCTCGGTGCTCGTGGCGTTGACAGTGCCAGCGCCGTCGATGTTGATGCTGCCGACGGAAGTGATGGCGTCACGAGAAGATGTCACGTTGAGCGTGCTGGACGCGTCGCCCTGAATATTAAGCTCGGCGTTCTCGTTCGCGCCATCCTTAACCTTGATGCCGCGGCCGTCGCCGTTAGTGACGATGTTGTCGCCCTCGTAGCTCACGTTGAGCTTGCCCGCTGCCTCGATCGCGCCGCCGTTATAGCCGTTGAGCTTCATGTCATCGGCGCCGTCCCAGCTCCAGGTGCCGGCGGCGTCTCCCGCGGGCCCCGCGGCCGCTTCGTGGCGGACGCCGCCGACGTCCACCCACTCGGCCGCGAGCGAGACGCTCGGCATGAGCAGCGAGCTCACCGTGAGCGCGCAGGCCAGGCCGCAGACGATGCGGCGCGTCACGCGGCGCCAGCTGCCGTGTGCGAGCAGCGTGCGACGGCACACGTCGGGCTCGACAAAATGGGCTCCAGAGGTTTTGTCATTGCGATTGGGGGTCGTGAACAAGGCGGCCATGGTTACTCCCATCCTCATAGGGCCTATGCGATTAAGCCCAGCATATCTGCAGGATGTAGCCGGCGGTAGTGCCGTTTGGAGGGCAAAATGTCCAAAACTTGGGAAGCAAAACATCGCGCGTCTGTGCGTTGCCTGGCTTTAAAAGAAAAGCGCGGAGCCGCTCGATGCGACTCCGCGCTTTGGTGTTCTGTTTTAGCAGACTATGCCGTTACGCTACGAAGAAGTAGACGAGGAAGGCGAGAGCTGCGATCCACATGAGCGGCTTGATCTTGGAGGCCTCGCCCTTAAAGAGCGCGACGATCACGTAGGCGATAAAGCCTAGGCCAATGCCGGCAGAGATGGAGTAGGTGAAGGGCACGCCGGCGACAATCATGAACGCCGGGAAACCCTGCGACACGTCGGACCAGTCGATCTCGGAGGCCTCGCTCATCATGAGGTAGCCGACGTAGACCAGAGCACCGCAGGTGGCGGCGCTGGAAACGATGGTGACGATGGGGGAGAAGAACGCGGCGAGAATGAACAGCACGCCGGTGGTGACGGAGGTGAGGCCCGTGCGGCCACCGTCGGCGGCGCCGGAAGTGGACTCGACGAAGGTGGTGATGGAGGAGACACCCATGAAACCGCCCACAGCAGCGGCGGCGGAGTCGACGATCAGGATCTCCTTGATATTCTCGACGTTGCCGTCGTCGGTGAGGAACTCGCCCTGCTTGGCCACGGCCATCGCGGTGCCCATGGTGTCGAAGAAGTCACTCATGAGCAGCGAGAACGAGATGACGAGGAGCGCGGGGTCGGTAAGGACCTTGACGATGGCGGGCACGCCGCCGGCGTCGGCGATGGGGCCACCGATGCTCGAGAAGTCGAGCGGGGCGATGATACCGGTCGGAGCATGGGTCACACCTAGGGGGATACCGGCGATGACGGCGACGACGATGCCGATGAGCAGCGAGCCGGGGACGTTGCGGCAGGCGAGGGCGACTGTCACCAGGATGGAGATGATGCCGACGATGAAGGTGGGGGAGGTGATGTCGCCCAGACCGACGAGTGTACCGGCGCCAGCGGTGATAATGCCGGCATCGCACAGGCCAATCATGGCGATGAACAGGCCCAGACCCACCGAGATGGCGTGACGCAGGACAACCGGGATGGCGTCCATGATGGCCTCGCGCAGGCCACAAAGCACGAGCAGCAAGATGACGATACCCTCGAGGAAGATGACGCTCATGGCCACGTGCCAGTCACCGCCGCAGACGGTGGTGGTGATTCCAGCGATCATCGCGTTGACGCCTAAGCCCGACGCGCAGGCGAGCGGGCGGTTGGCGAAGATGCCCATGCAGATGGTCATGATGCCGGCGCCCAGGCAGGTGGCGCAGGCGAGCGCTCCCGCATCGATGCCAGCGCCCGAGAGCACCGCGGGGTTGACGGCGATGATGTAGGCCATCGCCAGGAATGTTGTCAGTCCAGCGCGGAGTTCGGTCCCGATTGTGGACTTGCGCTCGCTGACGTGAAATAGTTCGTCCATGCATACCCTTTCCTTGCTCGGCCCCGAGTTTAGGCCGATTGACACGAACTCAACTACTATATCGCCTTTGAAAGGCTGATGTTCCTCGCATGTTGATGTTCGGCGCTTTGTAGCAGACAGACGGTATTTTTCGCATGAAAATGTGTGGGTACCGTATACTTAAGCAGTTACAACGACCCCTATGGAGGAACGTATGATTAAAGAGCTCTGCCACGACGAGGCTATTCTGTCCCAGCGTTGCGAGGTTGCGACCGTCGAGGACGAGTCGGTGGCACAGGACCTGATCGATACCATCAAGTCGCTCGACGATGCCGGCTGCCTTGCCGCTAACCAGATTGGCGTTACCAAGAAGGTCTGCGTCTACCTGGACGACGCCGGCGAGCCCCACGTGCTCTACAACCCCCGTCTGGTGTTTGGCCTGGGTGCCAGCAAGATGGAGGAGAGCTGCCTGACGCACGAGGAGGTCACCAAGTCCACGCGCTATATCAAGTGCAAGGTCGCTTATGACGTGATCGTCGACGGCAAGATGCGCGAGCGCAAGCAGGACTTTGTGGGCTTCGAGGCGCAGATGATTCAACACATGATTGACCACTGTCTTGGAAAGTTGGTCTAAGGGGACCAAAGCACCGCACTTCGTCTCTTTTGGCCCGGGCATGACATTGTTGTCATGTCCGGGCTTTTGTGTTTAGCGCCTTTTTGTTTGGAGACAATGAAATTAGCAAGAACGTAAAGCTAGGAGGCGCTATGTGTACGAGTATTCGATTTACCGATAATTCTGGCCACATGTATCTGGGCCGCAATCTCGACTGGAGCTTTGACTACGGCCAACAGGTTCGCGTGATGCCGCGCGGGTTTCACATTCCGTATTCGTTTATCGACGACGCGACAGCGGCACACGCGGTGATCGGTATGTGCATCGATTACAAGAACTACCCTATGTTCTTCGATTGCGGCAACGATGCAGGCCTTGCCGTGGCGGGTCTCAATTTCCCGGGTTATGCCGAGTATGCCGAGGACCCTGTCGACGGCAAGACCAATATCGCGGCCTATGAGTTTCCCCTGTGGGTGGCAGCGACGTTCTCGACGGTCGATGAGGTCGAGGCTGCGCTGCGCGATACGGTGATTGTCGCCAAATCTGCCGGAGAGGGGCTGGGCGTGTCGCTGCTCCATTGGATTATCGGCGACAGCCAGCGTAGCATCGTGGTCGAGATGATGGCTGACGGCCTGCATGTATACGGCGATCCGGTCGACACCCTCGCCAATCAGCCCACCTTCCCGTGGCACATGGAAAACCTCCGCACCTATATCACCGCCACAAGCGATTTTCCGCAGACGGCGACATGGCGTGGCGCCGAGCTTAAGCCCTATGGAGCCGGTGCCGGCATGCGCGGCATTCCGGGCGATTGCTATTCGCCGAGCCGTTTTGTAAAGGCGGCGTACCTCAATGCCAATTACCCACAAAAGGAGAGCGAGACCGAAAACGTCGTTCGCATGTTCCGCTCGCTCGAGGGCGTGGTGATGATCGAGGGAGCGTCCAGGATGGGCGATGGCAAGTTCGAGAAGACTATCTACACCGGATGCTTTAGCGCGCGCACGGGCAATTATTACTACGCGATGTATGGGGATCCGTCGATTCGCTACGTGAGCCTGATGGATGCCGAGGGCGCGAGCTCCGATAGGCTCGTGGTTCCCGAGCCACGCCGTTCGTAGCCGCTAGCTTTACTGCAATGCAAAGCGGCCCTGCGTCTCTCGTGAGGTGCAGGGCCGCTGTCGTTGATTTGTGACGTCACTAGAAGTTGACGTCGTTGAGTTGTTCGCTCTCGAGGCCGTCGAGCTGTTGCTGTTCGGGCGTATCGGCGACGCTCTCGAGCAGCTCGGTGGGATCGACGTTCATGTTTCTACCGGCCTCGTTGCCGTTGACCAAGTCGTCCGAGAAGATGTCGACTTCCATTTCCTCGGCTTCCTCGATCTGAACTTCGAGCGGCACCTGGGTGCGCACGAGTTTGACTGCCGGGCGCATGCGGGCAAAGAGGGGCACGTACTCGATGATGATGGCCGAGTTCTCTAGACCGTACCAGCGTGCCGGGCTTCCGCAGGCGCGGCGGACGGCGTACTTGATGGCCATCACGCGGTGGTCGTTGCGGTTGATGTCCGTTTCGGGGGCGAGCATCTTGCGCAGCATGCAAAAACGGAAGTCGCCCACGTTGCCGCGTGTCTCGTAGATGGAGTAGGTGTGATGCTGCGGCGGCAGCTCACCCGATGCCATCAGGTCGCCAACGATCTGGCGCAGGTAGGCATTGATGCGCTGGTTGACCTTAAAGCCCAGGTCCAGGCGCACGCGGAACAGGAAGTCCGTGCCAAAGGTCTCGACGGAATACTCGTGCGTATAGGGCTCATCGGTAACGTACACGTTGATGAACCAGTATGCCTTGGCGCGCTTGGGATGCTTATCCAAGATGGAATAGAGCACATCGCGGTCGAGCGTGAGCGGGTCGGGGCTGTTGGTGAGGAACACCAGGTTGTCGGCAAGCACGGGATAGGTCTCGTCGTTGCGCAGGCGGTCGAGCTGGTCAATGTACTTGGAGACGGGCAGCAGGATGGTCTGCGTGCGCTCGATGGCGGTGCCGCGGCGCCACACGTACATAAGGCCAAACAGCAGCGCGGCCAAGAAGATCATGACATAGCCGCCGTCAAAGAACATGGTGAGGCACGAGGCAAAGAAGCACAGCTCAATGGCGCCAAAGAGCAGTGCGAAGACGCAGGCACCCAGTTTGTGCTTGAGGATGCCGGCGATATAGCTCGTCAAAAGCGTCGTGGTCATGAGCATGGTCACGGTGATGGCGAGGCCGTAGGCGCTCTCCATGCGCTCGGAGTTCTGGAACAGCAGCACGATGAAGATGCAGCCGACCCACATGATGTTGTTGACGAGCGGAATATAGAGCTGGCCCTTGGTGTCGCTGGGGTAGTGGATGCGCAGGTGCGGCATAAGGTTGAGGCGCGTTGCCTCGGATACCAGCGAGAACGAGCCGGTGATGAGCGCCTGCGAGGCGATGATGGCCGCTACGGCCGAAAGCACGATGGCAAAGGGGCGCAGGGGCTCGGGAAGCATCATGTAGAACGGGTTGACGATATCCATCGCGAGCATCTGGGGGTTGGAGTTATTGGCGAGCAGCCAAGCGCCCTGACCCAGGTAGTTGAGGATAAGGGCCGCCTTAACAAACGGCCAGGATGCATAGATGTTTGCCTTGCCAACGTGGCCCATGTCCGAGTAGAGGGCCTCGGCGCCGGTCGTCGACAGAAAGACAAAGCCGAGCACCATAATGCCCGAGTGGTTGATGGGCGAGAACAGGAACATGATGCCGCGGATGGGGTTGAGCGCACGCAAGATGGACAGGTTGCCGAGCATGTTGAACAGGCCGGCGCCTGCCAGGAACGGGAACCACAGCGTCATGAGCGGGCCGAACAGCTTGCCGATCGACGAGGTACCGGCGCGCTGCATGGCAAACAGGCCGCAGATAATGATGATGGTGATGATGATTACGTTGGTCTGGCCGTCACCCAAAAGCGCGTGGCCCCACTCGATAGTGCGCAAGCCCTCGATGGCCGTGGTAACCGTGACGGCGGGGGTGAGGATGCCGTCGGCGAGCAGCGCCGCGCCGCCGATCATGGCGGGAAGGATCAGCCACGGCGCCACTTTGCGCACCAAGCTAAACAGGGCGAAGATGCCGCCCTCGTTGTGGTTATCGGCCTTCATGGCGATAACCACGTACTTGACCGTGGTCACGAGCGTCATGGTCCAGATGACAAGCGAAAGCGCTCCCAAGATCATGTCTTCGCTGACGGTACCGATGCCGCCGTTGTTGGCGACGATTGATTTCATGGTGTACATGGGGCTCGTGCCGATGTCGCCATAGACGACGCCGAGCGTTACGAGCAGCATGCCAGCGGAGAGGGGGATGGCTCCGTGCCCGCCTTGACCACGCTGGTCTTGGGGGCTTGCCTCCAGTTTGTTGTGTGCCACGTGGACTCCCTTTGACATCCGGTTATCTGTCTAGGACAGATAATCTTTATGCCGTCTTTATACATACAAGAGCAGTTTGGCACATCGGGTTATTTTAGACAATAATCCTCAGCTGGGGATTATTTATCTACGCAGGTAGCATTTCAAAGCAGGGGCTTTTTAAGCACGTACTGTCTGGGCGATGCCAGCCTTGGCGTTTGCGCGTTTGCCGGCGAGTTCGCAAAAAATCGCGCCGCCGATGATAAGCGCGGCGCCCAGCAGGCGGACCGGTGTTATGGCTTCACCCAAAAGGGCGGCCGAGAACACGACCGCCGAAAGCGGCTCGAGGTAGCCGACGACGGCGACGGTCTGGACGGGCAGCTTGGCGACGGCGCTAAAGTAGAGCAGGCAACCAATGCCGGTGTTGACGACGCCGAGCATAGCGACGGCGTGCCAATCAATACTGGCGGCGACGCCGGCGGACAGGAACGAGGGAGCGCCCTGCGTGATGAGCGTGAGGACCAGTGCGGTCACAAAGGCGGCGCTCACCTGGAGCGTGGAGTTCTCGAGGCCTTCGATGTGTGGCGCACCCTTGCTAGCGATGACCATCAGCGCATAGCAAAATGCCGAGGCGATGCCGCAGGCGATACCCGCAATGGGCATATTGCCGCCTAGACCTTGCGCTGCAATGAGAAAAGCACCGCAAGCAACGGCGATAAAGCCGGCGATTTTGCCTCCGGTCAGCTTTTCGCCAAAGATGAGCGGGGAGAGCGCCATGACAATGATGGGGCCGCAGTAGTACAGCAGCGAGGATACGCCGACGCCGATCGTCTGGTAGGCGCGGAACAGAATAATCCAGCTGGCGCCCAGCGCGGCTCCCGAGAGGAGGAGGGCTGCGGCTTCGCGGGGGCGAGATGGCGCCTGCAACTTATGGCGTTGGGTGATGGCGAGGATGGTGACAAGCGAGAGTGCGCCCAAAAACGTGCGTAGTAGCACGATATCGGAGCTCGGCAGTGCGATGGCAGCGGCGATGATGCCGTTGGAGCCAAACAATAGCAATGCTGCTAAGTACGTAAACAGACCGTTGTTCATGCGCTGACATCCCCTCTATATCCGAGCAACTTCACTATGGGTGAACTGGCTTTAGAAGAAAAGCGAATATAATGCATGGCTGACATGACAAAAGCTCATGCAAGGATGGAGGACTGCCGTGGAAACGAATATTCAAAAGATGCAGGTGCTGCTCGAGACAGTGCGCGCCGGAAGCTTTACGCGCGCCGCCGAGCGCCTGAGCTATTCGCAATCGGGCGTGAGCCGTATGGTGGCCGATCTTGAGGCCGATTGGGGCTTTAAGGTGCTCGACCGCAGTCGCGAGGGCGTGGCTCTTTCTGCTGACGGGCGACAGGTCATGCCGGCTGTCGAGGCGCTCTGCGAGGAATTCGTTCGCTTGCAGCGACGCGTGGATGAGATGCGTGGGCTCATGCGCGGCAAAATCTGCATCGGTACGTTTTCGAGCGTGGCGACCCACGTGCTGCCGCCGGTGATTGCTCGTTTTCGTGCCGATTATCCAGACATTGATTACGAGCTGCTGATGGGCGACTATTCAGAGATTGAACAATGGGTGGCAGAGGGCCGCTGCGATCTGGGCTTTATCCCGCATGAGCCCCGAGAAAATGGCATGACGTCGCGGTCTTTGGTGCGCGACGAGTTGATGGCGGTAGTGCCGGCAGACTCTTTGCTTGCCACTGAAGAGGTCGTCTCTCTTGCCGATTTGGCCAACGAGCAGTTTATTCTGCTGGAACGCGGCACCGATGATGAGATTACGCCGCTGTTTCGTCGGGCGGGGCTGACGGTGCGCTCCAAGCTGTCGACCTGGGATGACTATGCGATTATGGCTATGGTGGAGGATGGCCTGGGCGTGAGCGTTCTTCCTGCGCTCATCTTGCGCCGCTGTCAGTTCGATGTTGCCGTGCGTCCGCTCGAGGGGCATCCCCATCGGCAGATCAATGCGATATATCGCACGGCCGACGTTTCGCTTGCCGCCGCTCGATTCCTTGAATACCTCTAAACGCGTGCACGTCATTGTCCGCTTTGGGCAAATCTCGAAGTTCGGTACGTTTTCTTATGAAATTGAACTTTCGAATGAGGTACGGCGCTATACTGCTTGCTAAATTGAACCTTGGTTCAATTCGTGTTCTATAAATTGAACTTTGCCAGCAAGGAGGTTCCTGTGGCCCAAGAGACGTTTAGTAATCGCCTGCGACAGGCTATGTCCGATCGCGACGTTCGCCAGTCGGACGTAATCCGCGCATCGGAGATGCTCGGCAAAAAACTCGGCAAGAGTCAGATGAGCCAATATGTGAGCGGCAAGACGATTCCGCGGCGCGACGTGGCAGAGCTGCTCGCCCGCATCTTGGAGGTCGATGTTACCTGGCTGCTCGCCGGTGACGCCGATCAGGGCGAGGCATCATCGTCCCGCAACGTTTCCAAGCCCGAACCCCATCCCTCAGCTCAAATTCCAAGGAGCACCACCATGCGTACTTTTTCCAAATCCACCAAACTCGAGAACGTTCTGTATGACGTGCGCGGCCCCGTCGTCGACGAGGCTGCCCGTATGGAGGACGAAGGCGAGCGCATCCTCAAGCTCAATATCGGCAACCCGGCGCCCTTCGGTTTCCGCACGCCCGACGAGGTTATCAAGGACATGCGCCAGCAGCTGCCCGACTGCGAAGGCTATTCCAACTCGCGCGGCCTGTTCTCCGCGCGCAAGGCGATTATGCAGTATTCGCAGATCAAGGGTCTGCCCAACGTTCAGATGGAGCATATCTACACAGGCAACGGCGTGTCCGAGCTCATTCAGCTTTCGATGAACGCGCTGCTCGACAATGGCGACGAGATTCTGATCCCCAGCCCCGACTATCCGCTCTGGACGGCGTGCGCAACACTTGCCGGTGGTCATCCCGTGCACTATCTGTGCGATGAGCAGGCGGATTGGTATCCCGACCTGGAGGATATGGAGTCCAAGATCACGAGCGCGACCAAAGCCCTCGTCATCATCAACCCCAACAACCCCACGGGTTCCGTCTATCCGCGCGAGGTGCTCGAGGGCATCGTCGAGGTTGCACGCAGGCATCAGCTGATGATTTTTGCCGATGAGATCTACGACCGCCTGTGCATGGACGGCTACGAGCACGTCTCGATTGCCTCGCTCGCCCCCGACCTGCCCTGCGTTACCTTTAGTGGCCTTTCCAAGTCGCACATGATTGCGGGCTATCGTATAGGCTGGATGGTGCTTTCGGGCAACCAGCGCTGCATGAGCGACTTCATCATGGGCATCAACATGCTCTCCAACATGCGCCTGTGCTCCAACGTGCCGGCTCAGTCGATCGTTCAGACGGCACTCGGTGGCCATCAGTCCGTTAACGACTACATCCGTCCCGGCGGCCGTGTCTACGAGCAGCGCAACTTTGTGTATGAGGCACTCAGCAAGATTGACGGCATCTCGGTGGTTAAGCCGCGTGCGGCGTTCTACATCTTCCCCAAGATGGATGTTAAGAAGTTCAACATCACCGATGACGAGCAGTTTGCCCTCGACCTGCTGCACGAGAAGAAGATTCTGATCACGCGCGGCGGCGGCTTTAACTGGGCCGAGCCCGATCACTTCCGCATCGTGTACCTGCCGCGCATGGAAGTGCTCAAAGAGTCGCTCGAAGACCTCGCCGACTTCTTTGACCATTACCGCCAGAGCTAGTGGGATAGAAGTTCCGCACTATGAAAAGCTCCCTGCAGTTGCTTTGCTGCAGGGAGCTTTCTTGAATCGGCGGAACTAAATAACGATCCCGTTGCAGTGGTCGATTTCGTGCTGGATGATCTCGGCGGTGTAGCCCGAGAAGTTTTTGATGCGGTGGACGAAGTTCTCGTCCAAATACTCCACCTTAATGCGGCGATAGCGGGTGCAGGGACGCTCGCCGATCAGCGAGAGGCATCCTTCGCTCGTCTGATAGGCATTGACCTGCTCAAGAATTTGAGGGTTGTACATCAGGAGCGTCCTGTTGCCGTCCTTTATGCAGATGATGCGTTTGCGCACGCCGATCATGTTGGCGGCGAGGCCCACGCACTCGTGCTCATGCTCGTGGAGCGTATCCAGGAGATCCTGCCCGGTCGCGGCATCGTCGGGTCCCGCGTCTTCGGAAGGCAGGCGCAAAAAGAACTCGGATTTCATGATGGGCTTAATCATGGCGGGCTCCTCATGTCTCATGCTTTCGTGGACTTTTAATAATAGCGCGGAAGGAAAGCTGCGCGTTCGCGTTACAATTTTTCGACGTTGGACCATGTTGCCAGACTCGTCGTGTACGGCGTCTGGCGTAAGTCTAGGGCTCATTTTCGCCCTGGACTGTTCCTCTGGGGCGATGCGACTGTCGTTCCAAGAGGAAGGAAATGCATGGGGAGCAAATCTCAGCAACAAGTTCAAGAAACGCCATCGGCCACTGCGGCGTCTCTCGTCGTAATGTATATCGCAGCCTTTGTTGCCGCGTTTAACGAGAACATCATTAATGTGGCGTTGCACGACATTATGGCGGCCTTTTCGGTGAGTGCCACCACGGCGCAGTGGCTCGTTTCGGGCTACATGATCGTGACGTCGATCTTTACGGCCATCATGGCCTTCCTGTCCGGCCGTTTCTCGACGCGCAAGCTGCTGTTTTTCGCATGCGGATGCATGGTCGCCGGCGAAGTCCTGTGCCTGTTCGCTCCGTCGTTTAGCGTTTTGCTGCCAAGCCGTATTTTGCAGGCTGCGGGATCGGGCATCTTGTTCCCGCTCATGATGAACGTGGTGCTGTCTTGCGCCCCGCGCGAGAAGCTTGGTCTGTATCTGAGCCTGGGCGGTGCCTGCATTACGCTAGGGCCGGCGTTTGGACCCGTGATCAGCGGTCTTATGTGCACGTTGTTTGGCTGGAGGGCGGTGTTCGTAGTACCGCTGGTGGGCGGCATTGCGGTCGCTGCGGCGGGCGTAAAGCTTGTTCAGAATGTTGGAGAGCGCTCGAACACCACGCTTGATATTCTGTCGGTTGTTTTGCTCGCCGCCGGCATTACGGCATTTGTGTATTCCGTAGGCGAGTTCTCGACCAATCTGATTGCCGGTATCGTGACGCTTTTCGCCGCCATTGTGCTGCTCGGCCTGTTTGCGGCCCGCCAGCTCAAGCTCGAGCATCCGGTGCTTAACGTGCGTCCCATGGCGAGCGTTCGTTATTGGCCTGCGTGTCTGCTTGTGGTGGTGTCGATGATGACGACGTTCTCGATGAGCGTTTTGTTGCCGCTCTATTTTGAGGGCGCATACGGCATGACCGCACTTGCTGCGGGCTTGCTCATTTTGCCGGCGATTGCCTGCAACGCCGTGACCTCGATTGTGGGCGGACGCGTGATGGACGCCCGTGGCGCATGGCCGCTGCTGCCGGTCGGCTTTGCCCTGATTGCCGTGGGGCAGACTGCAATCTCGATGACGGCGGCGAGTATGAACATCGGCGTCGTCGTGGCACTGACCGTTGTGGTGTATGCCGGAGTCGGTTTGGTGCTGAGCCCCTCGCAGACGGCCGGCTTGGAGACGCTGCCTGCCGCCGAGCATCCTCACGGAACGGCATTGCTCAATACGTGGAACATGATTGCCGCATCGTTTGGCCCGTCGCTGTTTATCGGCCTGCTCTCGAGTTCTGCGGCGACTGCCGGCGCCGCTGGCGTTGCGACGGACGTTGCCCAGGCGATTGGATTTGCAGCTGCCGTGCGTGTGGCGGCTGTAATTGCCGCGGTCGGGTTCGTGGCGTCGCTGGTGTACGCTCGTCGCGAGTCACACATGTCGCATTAATGTGTGCACATAGATTCTGCAGCTAGATTGGATGGCGACACCATAAACTAATGGACGTTTTGCCGAGAGGCATGATTGTTTAAAGCGCAAAGAGTGCGCGACGGGCCCCGCGAATGGGGCGATGATGCCCGAGAGGGCCAAGAAGGAGTCTCATGTCCGAGAACGAAGAGATCATGAACGAGACCGAGAACGAGACCATGGCTGCCGAGGTCGAGGCAGTCGAGACCGTGGAGACCGAAGCTGCCGAGGTTGAGGCTGCTGACGAGGTTTCCGCCGAGGAGGAGGCCGAGGTTGTCGAGGCCGCCGTTGATTACGATGACGAAGAGCTGATGGACAAGATGCAGAAGGCCGCCCGCCTGCTGCGTAGCCGTCGCTTTGCTATTTCCAAGGAGGAGGAGGCCAAGGCCGAGCGCATGGCGAACATCGAGCGCGCCATCAAGCTTCTTGACCTCAAGCCCAAGATGGAGCAGAAGGAAATGTCCGACCTGCTGGGCATGCGCCTTCGTGAGCTCGATGGCCTGATGGCCGAGGCCGAGGCTGCCGATCTGGTCGGCCGCATCGACGACGCCGAGGGCGATATGCGCAAGATTGTTGTCTTCGCCGCCGAGGATGCCGCTGAGGGCCTGGTCGAGCTTGCCAACAAGAAGGAGAAGCTCCTGCCCGAGCTTTCTTACGAGGAGGCCACCGAGCTGATGGCCGCTCTCGATAAGGTTATCGCTCCGCTCGTCGCCATGGGCCTGGACGAGGATCGCGGTCCTCGCGGCGGCCGTGACGACCGTGGTGGCCGTGGCGGCGACCGTGGCGGCCGCGGCGGCTTTGGCGATCGTGGTGGCCGTGGTGGCGACCGCGGCGGTCGCGGTGGCGACCGTGGCGGCCGTGGCGGCTTTGGTGACCGTGGCGGCGACCGTGGCGGTCGCGGCGGCTTTGGTGGCAACCGTGGTGGCTATGGCGACCGCGGCGGCAACCGTGGCGGCTTCGGCGGCAACCGTGGTAACGACCGCGGCGGTCGCGGTGGCGACCGTGGCGGCCGCAACGGTGGCGGCTTCCGTGGTAACCGCTTCTAGTTGGGTTACGCGGTTTTACCAAACCGCGTAACTAGTTGACGCTGCGCGCCCACCAGAGCGACAACTTGTCATTCAAAGAGGACGGCATGACCAGAAGGTCTATGCCGTCCTCTTTTCATGCCAATTTGTTCGCTCTGGTAGGCGCTCGCTGTCGGTGCCAAAACATCGGCATTGCCATGATCCAGACCTGCTAAAAGATAGTCGTTGGGGACGTTCTTGTTTGACTAGTCGTTTAAGAACGTCCCCAACGATTGCATAGCATGAGAGTGGATAATCTCCCGGTTTGAGTCTGCATTCAAGCTCAAAGTGGGAGATTATCCACTCTCATTTTGTTTGTTGATTTCGATGCCTACATTTGTAGAAACATTTCGTGGAGGCGGGTGTCTTCGTCGAGTTCGGGGTGGAAGGTTACGCCGAGCTGGTTGCCCTGGCGCGCGGCGACGATACGGCCGTCGACTTTCGCTAAGGCCTTTGCGTCGCCGTGGACCTCGACGATGCGGGGCGCGCGGATAAACGTCAGCGGCACTTCACCGTCGATGCCAGCTACCTGCCCCTTGGTTCGAAAACTGCCGAGCTGCCTGCCGTAGGCATTGCGCTCAACGAGCACATCCATGGTTGCCAGGCGCGGCGTGCCCTTATCGTCATGGGCGGCAAGGTCGTGAGCCAGCAGAATCAGGCCGGCGCAGGTGCCCAGGACGGGCATGCCTTCAACAATGCGGGTGCGAAGCTCCTCGAGCATGCCCAACTCATCTAGCAGCTTCCCTTGAACGGTAGACTCGCCGCCGGGAAGTACCAGACGGTCAAAGTCCTGCTTTAAATCAGCCGCCTGCCTCAGCTCAATACAGCGCGCGCCCAGCTCGGATAGTCTTGCCTCGTGCTCGGCAAATGCGCCTTGGACCGCCAGCACGGCGACCGTTTGGTCTGCATAATCGCTCATGTGCGATCCTTTCTGCTGGACTAGCGCCCGCGCTCTTCCATGATAATCTCGATCTCGTCGGCGTTGATGCCCACCATGGCCTCGCCCAGGTCCTCTGAAAGCTCGGCAATGAGCTTGGCATCGGTGAAGTTTGCCACGGCCTTGACGATGGCGGCTGCGCGCTTGGCGGGGTCGCCGCTCTTAAAGATGCCCGAGCCGACAAACACGCCTTCGGCGCCCAGCTGCATCATCAGCGCGGCGTCGGCGGGGGTCGCTACGCCGCCGGCGGCAAAGTTCACGACGGGAAGCTTACCCGTGGCATGGACCTCGCGCACCAGCTCGACCGGAACCTGCAGTTGCTTGGCTGCCTCAAAGAGCTCGTCGTTGCGCAGGGCAACAACGTCACGGATCTGCTTTTGGATCTTGCGCATGTGACGCACGGCCTGAACGACGTCGCCCGTACCCGGCTCACCCTTGGTGCGAATCATCGTGGCGCCTTCGGCAACACGGCGCAGCGCCTCGCCCAGATCACGGGCGCCGCAGACAAACGGCACGTCAAACTGGGTCTTGTCGATGTGATAGACGTCATCGGCAGGGGAGAGAACCTCGGACTCATCGATGTAGTCGATCTCGATGGCCTGCAGGACCTGCGCCTCGACGATGTGACCGATGCGGCACTTGGCCATGACGGGGATGGAGACGGCCTCCTGGATGCCCTTGATCATCCTGGGGTCGCTCATGCGCGAGACGCCGCCTGCGGCACGGATGTCGGCCGGGATGCGCTCGAGGGCCATGACGGCGCAGGCGCCTGCCTCCTCGGCGATGCGTGCCTGCTCGGGCGTGGTAACGTCCATGATGACGCCGCCCTTGAGCATCTGCGCGAGCTCGCGATTGAGTTTGACGCGGTCGGCCTTGCTGTTCTGTTCTGCCATGGTTGCTCCCTTGGTTGGCATGTGCATTGCTTGACGGAACATCCTATCGGGGAGCTGGGTATGACAAAATACTCAGTTTTCGAGATAATTACAAGGTCAGACTAATACCAGATTGAATGACTTAATAAGGTCAGGTGATAGGCTCATGCTTGACTACAATTTGGAAAAACGCGGCGAAGCATCGCTCTATGAGTATGTTTACCAGCAAATTCGAGATGATATCGTAGCTGGACGCATTGTGGCGGGGGAGCATTTGCCGTCTAAGCGCGCCTTTGCCAGTCATCTGGGAATCAGTGTTATTACCATCGAGAATGCATATAGCCAGTTACTCGCTGAGGGCTATATTTGCTCAATACCACGTCGTGGCTACTACGCTTGCGAGCTTCCGGATGCACCGGTTTTGGCTTCGGCTGCGGAGGGCATCGACCGAGATGCCGTCTCTGTGGGCCCCAGCGTGCATGATGTCAACGGACAGGTCGAGCGATTCGATGCGCTTTCTCCTTCTGCTTTGGAGGCGGCGCGGCTTTGGCAAAGCGCGCTACGGGCGACGCTGGCATCCGAAGACGAGCGCGAAATCTTTTCGCCCGCACCGGCGCAGGGCACTGCTCGGCTGCGACGCGCAATTGCTCACCATCTGCACGGGACAAGGGGTATGAATGTCGACCCCAACAACATCGTTATCGGTGCGGGCGCCCAGCTGCTCGATACCATGTTGGTTCAGTTGCTTGGCGCGGACAAGGTGTATGCGGTTGAGGATCCGGGCTATTTGCGTCTGACGCGTATCTATCAGGCTATGGGCTGCCAAGTTCGACATATCCCGTTGGATGATGAGGGCGTGGACTTGAGCACTCTGCAGAAAAGCGGGACCGATGTCCTTCACCTGATGCCGTCCCATCAGTATCCGACCGGCCTTGTGACGAGCATTGCGCGTCGCTATGCGCTTCTGAGCTGGGCCGCCGAGCGACCAGGTCGGTATCTCATCGAAGATGACTTTGATTGTGAGTTTCGCCTTGCTGGCAAGCCGATTCCTGCGCTCGCATCGATCGATGCCGCCCAGTCGGTTATTTACACCAACACGTTTTCGAAGAGCCTGTCATCGGCGTTGCGTCTAGCGTACATGGTGTTGCCCGATGAGCTAATGGAGCGGTTTAGGCGCAACCTTGGTTTTTACGCCTCGTCGGTTAGCTCTGTTGACCAGGTCGCTTTGGCTCGTTTGCTGGAATCGGGTGATTACGAGCGACATGTGAACCGCGTGCGCGTGCGCGCTCGCGAGGCGCGCGATGGCCTGGCGGCGCTTGTGCGGAAGGCGTTTCCGGCAGGGGAAGTCTCGATCGAGCATGCAGACGCGGGCCTTTACTGTATCGTGGTTGCGGAGCGTGGAACGGGCGGAAGCACTTTTGCACGGGCCCTCACGCGCTCGAGCATCCCTTTTATCGATATTGGTGACTGTTTTTGGTGTGCCGATGGCGCATCTGTCCCTGAAAACTCAACTCAAATTCTTGTTCAGTATGACGATCTGAGTCCAAAAGTGCTAACTAGCTTGGAATTGCAGCTAATGGGGGGTGTTCCTATAGTTTTGTCAACTGGGCAATGCTGTTTTCGAGATTGAATCGCGACATGCTAACGCCAGGCCTTTCGGCCGATGGGCTCCAATCTGTTCGGAGCGCTTCGACTAGGCGGCGTAGGGCACCCTGTCCC
>JAXIZI010000031.1:0-38733 GCA_036304065.1 Collinsella sp.
ACCCATCGAAACACATCTCCACCGTTCCTTCAACTGGGGAAATGCCGCCCCCGGACCCCAGGAGGGGCCGCGGGGGCGTTCGGCTAGCTGCGGGAACGGCCTGTCCGCCTAATGTGTTCGGCTGAGATCGGAAATCAACCCGAAATATATATCAAACGTATTACATCCTTTATAAACGAGCGTGAAATCTCCCCTGGATGTACGCATGTAATACACTAACCTTTATAGCTTCTAGAGAATAATTCCAACCTGCCAAAACCCCTGCAATACACCCGTATTGCAGGGCCTATGCTCAAGTTTGCCCCCTGCAACTGCGTATATTTAACCTGTATATCGTTGGAGGAATTCTATCGAAGTGCCTGTTTCGCCGCATGCGCTCGATACGCCGATGCCGGACCACGGGCGGTCCGGGGCAACGTCGGCAGGGTCTCTCCGGCATGGGATTCAGGAGGGAGTGAACAACATGGGCAATAAACGAGTCGTGGCTGATTCCTCACGCTGCATTGGGTGCCAAACCTGTATGGCGGCGTGCATCGAGGCACACGACATCCCCGGTAACATCGCCGCGCCGCGCCTGCGTGTGACGCGTACGTACGAGATCTCCGCACCGGTGGCTTGCCATCATTGCGAGGATGCCCCGTGCGCGAAGGCCTGTCCTACGGGCGCCTTGTTCTTTGATCCAAAGAACCATCGCATCGGCGTCAACGAGGACAACTGCATCGGCTGCAAGAGCTGCGTCATGGCATGCCCCTTTGGCGCCGTGAGCGTGGCAACCACGCAGGTTCCGGTCTTGATGGGCGACGTTCGCGTGGGTTCGCAGACCAAGAGCTTCGTGCTCAAGTGCGACCTGTGCGTGGACCGTCCCGGCGGTCCGGCGTGTGCCGAGGCGTGCCCGACCAAGGGCCTCACCCTGGTAGACGAGGAGCGCCTGGCAGAACTGACTGCCGAGCGTGCCCGCGCCACCATCGAAAACGAGGCGTAAGCGTCGGGCGACAGGCCCAATGATTGTCAAATAAGTACCGAGTATTCGGTAGCAGAGAAAGGAAGGAGGGTGTCATGGAGAAGCATAAAGTGATCTGCCCGTACTGCGGCGCCGGTTGCCAGTTTAACCTCTTGGTCCAAAACGGCCAGGTTGTGGGTACCGAACCGCTCAACGGCATCACCAACCAGAGCGAGCTGTGCCTTAAGGGCATGAGCGGCTATGACTTCATCAACGACACTAAGATCTTGACTCCTCGCGTACTGCACCCGATGATCCGCCGCACCAAGGGCGCGGATCTTGAGCGCGTAAGCTGGGACGAGGCACTGGATTTCACCGCATCTAAGATGCAGGCCATAATTGACGAATATGGTCCTAACGCTGTCATGACCACCGGCTCTTCGCGAGGCGGCGGCAATGAGGCGAACTACGTCATGCAGAAGTTTACGCGTGCGTGCATCGGCACCCACAGCGTAGACAACTGCGCCCGTACTTGACACGGCCCTACTGTCCTCGGTCTGATGGACACGGTTGGTTCAGGTTGCATGTCATGCTCCATCCCCGGTATGGAGGATGCGGGCTGCATTTTCCTCTTCGGCTATAACCCTGCCGATTCGCACCCCATCGTCGCAAGGCGTATCGTGCGAGCCAAAGAAAAGGGTTGCAAGATCATCGTCGCCGACCCGCGCCATATCGAAACCGCGCGTATCGCCGATCTCTACCTTCCGATCAAGAACGGTTGCAATGTCGCGTTCCTCAACGCC
Source organism: Collinsella sp. (assembly GCA_036304065.1). Taxonomy (GTDB): domain Bacteria; phylum Actinomycetota; class Coriobacteriia; order Coriobacteriales; family Coriobacteriaceae; genus Collinsella. The sequence continues at coordinate 1,744 of JAXIZI010000031.1, forward strand.
TTTGCCAACTGCTTGGTCAACGATGGCCTCTACGACAAGGAATTCGTCGCCGAGCATACGAACGGCTTTGACGAGTGGTGGGAGACCATCAAGAACTACACTCCCGAATCCGTACAGGACATCACGGGTGTCGAGCCCGCGTTGATCCACCAAGCTGCCGAGATGTACGCCACGGCGAAGCCCTCCGCCATCATTGGCTGGGGCATGGGCGTATGCCAGCAGAAGCAGAACCTGAAGACGGTGCACACCATCGCCTCCATCGCCTGCGTTGCCGGCCAGATCGGCAAACCCAATTCCGGCCTCGCGCCCGTGCGCGGTCAGAACAACGTCCAGGGCTCCTGCGATATGGGCATGCTGCCCAACCTGTACCCTGGCTACCAGAAGGTCACCGACCCGGCAGTGCGTGCCAAGTTTGCCAAGGCTTGGGGCGTGCCCGAGGAAAAGCTCCCGCTCGAGGAGGGCTACAAGCTCACCGACCTGGGCCACCTGGTCGACGAGGGCAAGGTGCACTGCTTCTACAACTACGGCGAGGACCCGGTGCAGACCGAGCCCGATTCGGCTGGTATGCGCAAGACGCTCTCCGAGCTGGATCTGTTCATTTGTCAGGACATCTTTATGACGCAGACGACCATGCTCGCCGACGTCATCCTGCCCGCTACCTCTTGGGGCGAGCACGAGGGTGTCTTTACCGCATCCGACCGTAGCTTCCAGCACTTTGACGCGGCTGTTCCGCCCAAGGGCGAGTGCCGTCACGACTGGGAGATCTTCGCGGACCTGTCCACGCGCATGGGTTACCCCATGCACTACGACAACACCGAGCAGATCTGGAACGAGTGCATTAGCCTGTGCCCCAACTTTGTGGGCGCGACCTACGAGAAGATGGCTCCCGAGGGCGGCTACGCCCAGTGGCCCGTCAAGAGCACCGATGTGAACGACCACGGTACGCCCGACATGTTCGCTGGTGGCAAGTTCACCACCAAGGACGGCCGCGCCAACCTGATGGCGCACGACTGGGAGGCGCCCTCCGAGCTTCCCGACGATGAGTACCCGCTCATCCTGTGCACCGTTCGCGAGGTCGGCCACTACAGCTGCCGCTCGATGACCGGCAACTGCAAGACGCTGGCACTGCTTGCCGACGAGCCCGGCTTCGTTCGCATGAATCCCGCGGACGCCCAGGCGCGCGGCATCAAGAACGGCGACATCGTCTCGATTCATAGCCGCCGCGGCCAGGTATACAGCCGCGCCGACGTGAGCGATCGCATCAATAAGGGCACGGTCTACATGACCTACCAGTGGTGGATCGGCAAGTGCAACGAGCTGACCATTCACAAGGTCGACCCGGTCTCGCATACGCCCGAGGACAAGTTCTCCGCCTGCCAGGTCGACGCCATTGCCGACCAGGTTTGGGCAGAGGGCGAGGTAGAGCGTCAGTACACCGAGCTCAAGCAGGCTCTGGTGGACGCCGCTGCTCCCCAGGACGTTGAGCCCGGCGCCGCCAAGTTCGACGACGAGACGCACGTGAACCAAATCGTGTAGTCCCGTTCTCGTTGGCTTTTTGGGCCGGGCGTCCCGTACGTTCGGGAGCCCGGCCCGTTATTTTGAAAGGAAGTGGGGATGAACCGCTTCATCGACATCAACCCGGAGAGGTGCATCGGCTGCGGAACATGCCAGTCCGCCTGTGCCGACGCCCACCGGATGCAGGGTCTTCAGGATACGCCGCGCCTGGCGCTCGTGAAGACCGGCGGTATTTCGGCCGCCCTTGCCTGCCACCATTGCGAGGGTGCTCCCTGCGCCGAGGTTTGCCCGGTGAATGCCATCGAGCACGATGGCGATCGCATCCACGTCAAGGAGCAGGAGTGCATCGGGTGCAGGCTGTGCGCCATCGCGTGCCCCTTCGGAGCCATCCATCCCGATGGCACGTCTATCGCCGGTGTCGCAGGCATGTGCGACCCGACGCCTTCGTATCCTAAGTCCCTGAGCAGCCTGCTTACGTGGGCTCCTGGCCAGTACACCTGCGCCGTCAAGTGCGACCTGTGTGCCTTCGATCCGGACGGCCCGCATTGTGTGGCGGCGTGCCCCACCAAGGCGCTGACCGTCATGGGCGGCGCGGCCGATCGCGAGCTCGACGAGGCCAGGCGCCTGCGCTCGATCGAAAACGGTCCAGTCGTCGACGTTACCGCTGTGGCCCAGGGCCTGTCCGAGAAAGCAGATGGGAGCGTAAACAATGGATAGCATGACGCTGTTTATCGCATCGCTTGCCGTCTCGTGCATCGGTGCGCTCGCCTCGGTTCTGCTGATCAAGGCCGATAACGCCGCCAAGACCGCCGGCTGCCTGATCGGCGCCGTCGCGGCCGTGCTGTCGTTCATCGCGGGCCTCGAGGCCGTGCTTGGCGACGTTTCGTCCCTCAACACGGTCTTCTTTTTCCCGTTCGCCCGTCTCGAGCTCTTGCTCAACGGCCTTGCGGGCCTGATCGTGGTCCTCATCTCAATCCTCGCCTTTGCGGGCTTCATCTACGGTCTGTCCTACTTCGATGAGTACCCGGGCAAGGTCGGGCGCGCCGGTTTCTTCATGAACACCTTCGTCGCCTCGATGATGCTCGTCATCACCGCCGACAACGTGTTCTGGTTCCTGGTCGCCTTTGAGCTCATGTCCCTTACGAGCTACTTCCTTGTCGTTATCGAGGAGAACAAGAACTCCATTAGGGGCGGTTGGCTCTACTTCGTCATCGCGCACGTGGGCTTTGTCCTTATCATGGCGAGCTTCCTGCTCATGACTAACGGCGTGGGCGGTTCCTTCAGCTTCAGTGATTTCCGTACGCATGACTTTGGACCCGCCGTCTCCTCCGCGTGCTTCGTCCTCGCGTTCTTCGGATTCGGCGCAAAGGCCGGTATCATCCCGCTGCACTCCTGGCTGCCCCAGGCGCACCCCGAGGCGCCGTCCAACGTGTCCGCCCTCATGTCCGGCGGCATGATCAAGATCGGCATCCTGGGAATCCTCAAGGTCGGTCTCGACCTGCTCGCGGGTTCGGGCGTCCAGCTCTGGTGGGGCCTCATGGTCCTGGTCTTCGGATCCATCTCGTCGGTCCTGGGCGTCGTCTACGCCCTCCACGAGCACGACATTAAGCGCCTGCTGGCCTACCACTCCGTCGAGAACATCGGCATCATCTTGCTCGGTGTCGGCGCGTCCATGACGGCGCACGCCCTGGGCAACGACGTCATCGCGACGATCGCGCTCATGGCCGCCCTCTACCACACGCTCAACCACGCCATGTTCAAGGGCGAGCTGTTCCTCGGCGCGGGCTCCCTGCTTTATGCCACGGGTACGCGCAACATGGAGAAGATGGGCGGTCTGTTCCGCCGCATGCCGGTCACGGCCGTCTGCTTCCTCATCGGTGCCCTTGCCATCTCGGCCATCCCGCCGCTCAACGGCTTCGTTTCCGAGTGGTTCACCTACCAGTCCCTGTTCAACATCTCGACGCTCTCCGACCCGGTCGTCATGGTGTTCGCCGTCGCCTCCGCGGCCGCCCTCGCCATCACCGGTGCCCTGGCCGTCACGTGCTTCGTGAAGGCCTACGGCGTCTCGTTCGCGAGCAGCCCTCGTTCCCAGGAGGCCGCGAACGCCAAGGAGTCCCCGGCTCCGATGTTGTTCTCGCAGATGCTCCTCGCGGCCATCTGCGTGGTACTGGGAATCGGCTCCCCGGTCATCGCCCCGGTTCTGGGCGACGTCGCCCAGAGCGTGCTTGCCGGCTCCGCCGTCACAGCCACCTCGGGCGTGTCTCTCGTGAACGAGATTTCCGGTGCCGCCACCTCCACCCCCGCGATCGCCATCGCGCTCGTGGTCCTCACCGGCCTCGCGTTCGCGTTGAGGTCCTGCCTCGGCGCCAAGGCCCCCGCTAAGAAGACCGACCCTTGGGCGTGCGGCTACGAGCCCAACGAGCACATGCCCGTCGTCGCCACGAGCTTCGCGTCCGACGTCGAACTCTTCATGGGCCCGCTCTACACCCTGCGCGAGGTATGCACCAAGATCTGCTGGTCCATCGCGCACGTGTTCCAGAAGCTCACCGGTGTCGCCCAGGGCGTCGAGCCCCTGCCCGACCGTTTCCTGGTCGATGCACCGAGCGAGGGTGCCGACAAGCTGGCCGGCCTCGCCTCCAAGATCGAGGGCGGCAACTACTCCGTATACATCTGCTACATCGTCGCGGCGCTCGTGGTCTTCCTCGTGCTCGCCGTGGTCATGGTCTAGAGAGGGGAGAGGATATTATGAACATCGTTCTTGCGATGGCGCAGGGCCTCGTGGTCATGCTGGTCGCGCCCTTCTTCTCCGGCCTCGCCCGTGTGATTCGCGCGAAGATGCACAATCGCCGCGGTCCGTCCATCCTTCAGGATTACCGGGACCTCGCGAAGCTCATGGCGCGTCCCGAGTCCGTGAGTTCCGACTCGAGCTTCGTACTGCGCATCATGCCGCCGCTGTTCCTCGCGGTGTCGTTTATGCTCGCCATGGGCCTGCCCATGTTCACGCTCCAGAGCCCCATGCCCGTCTTTGGTGACGCCATCACCATCATGTACGCGCTCGCGCTGTCCCGCTTCTTCTTCGCGCTGTCCGGCGTGGATTCCTCCAACGCCTACGCGGGCTTCGGCGGTATCCGCGAGCTCCTCATGAGCGTGCTCATCGAGCCGTCCATGCTCATCGCGCTGTTCACCGTCGCCATCGTGTGCGGCTCCACGGACATTGCGACCATGGGTCAGCACATCGTTACGGGCAACGTCTCGAGCGTCGTCGCCGTTATCCTCGCCGGCGTCGCCTTCGCGGCCGCCTGTTACATGGAGCTCGGCAAGCTTCCGTTCGATCAGGCCGAGGCCGAGCAGGAGCTCCAGGAGGGCCCGCTCGCCGAGCTCTCCGGCCCGTCCCTGGCCATGATGAAGCTCGCCATGGGCATGAAGCAGGTCGTGGTCGTCGCTTGGTTCACCTCCATCTTCATCCCCTGGGGAGAGCCCGCGACCATCGGCGTCACCGCTCTCGTGGGCGCCGTCGTCTTCCTCGTCAAGTGCCTGGTCGATTTCGTCGTCTGCGGCGTGCTCGAGAACTCCGTTTCCCGTTCGCGCTTCAAGGTGCTCGGCAACCAGACCTGGGCCGTCGTCGGCATCGCGGTCCTCGCGTTCGTCTTCGTCGTCGTAGGCGTGTAGGGAGAAGGGAGAAACTATGTCAATCGAATCGAGCTTGTCCCTCTTTGCCATGGTGGCGATCGCCGTCCCCATGCTGGGCTCCCTGCTCATCGTCATGCTGCCGCGTCCCTACGCTAAATGGATCTGCGCCTTTGCCGGCGGCATCGCCACGGTCGCTTCCGTTGGCTTGGCCGCGACGTTTGCCGGAAACGGCATGAACGCGGTCGATGTAACCTGGGCGAGTATGGGCCAGACCTTGGTCATGGGCTTCATATTCGACCGGATGAGCACGCTGCTCGCACCCGCGTTCGTCGCTATCGGCCTGCTCGTCGTCATCTATTCGTTCCCGTACATGAGCGATAAGAATAAGGAGCATCCCGACGCGCCCCGTCGTCGCTTCTACGTGTACTTCTCCACGTTCATCGGCGCCATGGCCGGTCTCGCCTACAGCTCCACCATCGTCGGCCAGCTCGTTTTCTTCGAGATCACCGGTGTGTGCTCCTGGGGCCTCATCAGCTACTACATGACGCCCACGGCCAAGAAGGCCGGTATGAAGGCGCTCATCATCACCCATATCGGCGCTCTGGGACTCTACATCGGCGCGGCCTTCCTGTTCGCCGGAACCGGCACGTTCGCGCTGAGCGCGATCTCCCAGCTCGATTCCGGTATGAAGACCGTCGTGCTGCTGCTCATCCTGTTCGCTGCTTGGGCCAAGTCCGCCCAGTTCCCGCTCTACATGTGGCTGCCCTCCGCAATGGAGGCCCCCACGCCCGTTTCCGCCTACCTTCATGGCGCGTCCATGGTTAAGGTCGGCGTGTGCGTGTTCGCCCGCGCTCTTGCGAGCGCCGGCGATATCCCCGAGATCGTCGGTTGGGTCGCCATCATCGACGCCGTCGTGACCATGCTCTTCGGCTTCCTCATGTACCTGCCCCAGAAGGATATGAAGCGCCTGCTCGCCTTCTCGACGATCGCGCAGCTCGCCTACGTGTTCTTTGGCCTGGGCCTCTCCGTGTTCGGAAGCCAGATGGCGTTTAACGGCGCCGTCGAGCACATCTTCAACCACGCGTTCACCAAGACCCTGTTCTTCCTCATCGCTGGCTCTCTCAGCTTCACGCTGGGAACCCGTATGTTGCCCAAGATCCAGGGCCTCATGAAGAAGTACCCGGTCACGGGCGTGGGCTTTGCGGTCGCCGCGACCGCTATCGCCGGCGTGCCCCCCATGAGCACGTTCTTTTCCAAGTTCCAGATCATTTCCGGTGGCTTCGCGGTTGGTGCTACCAACACGGTCATCTTTGTCCTCGTGTGCGTCATGGTCGTCGAGACCGTCGCCACCTTCGCATGGTTCCTGCGTTGGATGGGTAAGGTCCTGCCCGGTGAGCCGAGCGAGACCGTGGCCGCCGGCCAGCCCCTTCCGCGCGCCATGGCGTTCGTGTTCGTCGTCCTCATGATCATGGTCGTCGTCGCCGGTCCTCTGTCCTCTAGTTGGATGGGTTAGGAGGTAGGACATGGGTTATTCGTTAGTCAATATCCTGGGCGGTCTTCTGATCGTGACCTCCACCATGGTGGTCGTCTCGAAGACCATCCCGTCCGCCATCAAGTGGTACGCGATCCAGTCGGTTGTCCTGGTGGGCGTGCTGCTCACCCTGGGCCTCACCACCGGTGCCACCGAGCTTCTCATGTGGGCCGCGTCGGCCTTCGTCACCAAGGTGATCCTCGTTCCGTTCATTCTCAACCGTGCCTACAAGAAGATGGGTTCGCCTGCCGATAGCACGCTGACCTCCTCCATCAAGCCGGCCTGGACCATCATCCTCACCGGTCTGGAGGTGGCCGTCTGCTTCGCGGTGGTCACGCGCCTGAGCCTGCCCACCGCCGAGGTGGCCACTCCGGCCCTCGCCATCAGCTTCGCGCACTTCTTCGTCGGCCTCACGTGCATCATCTCCCAGCGCAACATCCTCAAGCAGATCTTCGGGTACTGCCTTATGGAGAACGGTAGCCACGTGACGCTCGCTCTGCTCGCGCCCACGGCCCCCGAGATCATCGAGATCGGCATCGCCACCGACGCCATCTTCGCCGTCATCATCATGTCCGCCGTCGTCGTGAGGATCTGGAACGACACCAAGTCGCTCGACTCCCACGACCTGACCGAATTGAAGGGGTAGGCCATGGATGTTTCAATGCTGACGGTCGCCCTGCTCGCTTGTCCTCTCGTGTTCTCCCTGATTATGGCTGCGCTCCCCAAGACGACGTCCTACAACGTCTTCGCGGGGCTCAACACCATCTCCGTCACGGCGACCCTTATCCTTTCGGTCGTCACCGCGGGAACCATGCTCTCGAGCGGGCAGAATATCGACGCTTTGGGCCTGTGGCTCCATCTCGATTCGCTCTCGTCGATCTTCGTCCTTCTGGTAGGCATCATCGGGTTCATCACCGGCGTGTACTCCATCTCCTATATCAAGATCGATATCGAGGAGAAGACCATGCCGGCCGAGCGCACCAAGCAGTACTACGCGCTGTTCAGCCTGTTCGTCTTCACGATGCTGCTCGCCTGCCTGTCCAACAACATCATCCTCACCTGGGCGGCGGTCGAGGCCACTACGCTGTCGACCGTGTTCCTCGTGGGCATCTACAAGAACAAGCAGGCGCTCGAGGCGTCTTGGAAGTACGCGATGGTCTGCACCGCCGGTGTGGCCTTCGGCCTGTTCGGCACGCTGCTCATCTACGCGAACGCCGCCGATATCATGCCCAACGCGCATGAGGCCGCCTTCCTCACCTCCATCATGCCCTACGCCGACCAGTTCGACCCGATGCTCGTGCGCCTCGCGTTCGCGTTCATCGTCATCGGCTTCGGCACCAAGGCGGGCCTGTTCCCCATGCACACCTGGCTGCCCGACGCGCACTCCCAGGCTCCGAGCCCGGTCTCCGCGTTGCTCTCGGGCGTGCTGCTCAAGTGCGCCATGCTGGTGATCATCCGCTTCTACTCCCTGTCCATCATCACGGTGGGCGACACCTATCCGCGAACGCTCCTGCTCATCCTGGGCACGCTGTCCATCCTGGTGGCTGCCCTGTGCATCTTCAAGCAGGACGATATCAAGCGCCGCTTCGCGTACTCCTCCGTCGACAACGTCGGCGTGGTCGCGCTGTGCCTGGGTATCGGTGGCCCGCTCGGTATCGCCGCCTGCCTGCTGCACTGCATCTTCCACGGCTTCACGAAGGCGCTCGCCTTCTGCATGGCCGGTAACATCCAGCACATCTACCACACCCGCGACCTGAACAAGATCAAGGGCGTCGTCGAGATCGCTCCCGTCACGGCAGCGCTCACCATCATCGCCCTGCTCGCGCTCGCCGCCTTCCCGCCGTTCGCCCTGTTCATCTCCGAGTTCCTCACCTTCGTGGCCGGCGTTCAGTCCGGTCCCATCTGGGTGGTCGTGCTCGTGGCCATCGGCCTCACCGGCGTGTACTTCGCCCTTACCGGCATCGCGCTCAAGTCCATCTTCGGCAAGGCGCCCGAGGGCATGAAGCGCCACGAGGTGCCCGCCCTCATGATCATCCCCGAGATCGCCCTCGCGATCGTGGTCATGTGGTTCGGTATCGCCACCCCGGTCGCCATCACGAGCGGCGTCGAGGATGCAACGTCCGTCGTTTTGAACCAGAGCGTCGAAGAGCTCCACGAGGCCCCTCTCTACCGCATGGTGTTCAGTTCCCAGACCAAGACAAGTGAGGTGAATTAGCACCATGGCAGAACCTGAAAAGAAGGACTACGCTCGTCGCTGCGAAAGCCACGTCGAGGCCCTGCGTGCTGCAGTGCCGGGCGCTATCGAGAAGGTCGAATGGCAGTGCGAGGACCAGCTGACGATCACCGTCAAGCTGGACCGTCTGCCCGAGGCCGTCCACTACCTGTATTACGAGCGCTACGGCTGGATTCCTGTGATTGTCGGCAACGACGAGCGCAGCCTGTGCGGCCGTTACGCCGTGTACTACGTCATCTCCATGGAGGGGGAGGACCCCGGCTGGGTTACCGTGCGTGCCGAGGTCGACCCCGCCAAGATGACGTTCCCGTCCGTGACGCCGTTCGTCCCCGCCTGCGTGTGGGGCGAGCGCGAGCTGCGCGATATGTTTGGCCTGATCCCTGAGGGTCTGCCCGACCGCCGTCGCCTGGTGCTTCCCGACGATTGGCCCAGCGGGCTGTACCCGTTGCGCAAGGATTCGATGGATTACCGTTTCCGCCCCGCCCCCGCGAGCGACATGGAAAACTACGAATTCCTGGCCGACACCAAGGGCAAGGAGACTACGCTCGTCCCCATGGGACCGCTGCACATCACCTCCGACGAGCCCGGCCACTTCCGCCTGTTCGTGGAGGGCGAGACGATCGTCGATGCCGACTACCGCCTGTTCTACGTGCATCGCGGTATGGAGAAGGTCGCCGAGACGCGCCTGAACTATGACGCCGTGACGTTCCTCGCCGACCGCATCTGCGGTATCTGCGGCTGCGCCCACTCGGTGGCCTACGCCGAGGCCGTCGAGCGCGCCCAGGGCATTCATGTCCCGCCGCGCGCCCAGTACATCCGCGCCATCATGCTCGAGGTCGAGCGCCTGCACTCGCATCTGCTCAACATTGGCCTGGCGTCGCACTACACGGGCTTCGACTCCGGCTTCCAGCAGTTCTTCCGCGTCCGCGAGAAGTCCATGGACCTGGCCGAGAAGCTCTCCGGTCACCGCAAGACCTACGGCCTCAACGTGATCGGCGGCGTGCGTCGCGATATCCTGGCCGAGCAGAAGCTCTCCACGCTCACGACCATCCACCAGCTGCGCTCCGAGGTTCAGGAACTCGTCGACGTGCTGCTCTCCACGCCCAACTTCATTGAGCGTACGAGCGGTATCGGCATCTTGGACCGCAAGATCGCACGCGACTTCTCGCCGGTCGGCCCGCTCATGCGTGGCTCGGGCTATGCCCGCGACGTGCGCTTTGACCATCCCTTCGACGGCTACGCCGATCCGGACGTCCAAAAGATGCACGCCGCCACGGCCGACACCTGCGATGCCTTCGGCCGTACCGCCGTCCGCATCCAGGAGGTCTACGATTCGATCGACATGATCGAGACCATGCTCGAGAACTGCCCGTCGGGCCCCATCCTTACCACGGATTGGGAGTACACCCCGCACAAGTACGCCATCGGTGCCACCGAGGCGCCGCGCGGCGAGGATGTGCACTGGGCCATGCTCGGCAACAACCAGAAGTGCTACCGCTGGCGCGCCAAGGCGGCCACGTACAGCAACTGGCCGGTCCTGCGCTACATGTTCCGCGGCAACACCGTGGGCGACGCGGCGCTGATCGTCGGCTCGCTCGACCCGTGCTACTCCTGCACCGATCGCGTGACGGTGACCGATGTCGCCGCCAAGCGCGACCACGTGCTCGACAAGGAGCAGTTCGAGAACGTCTGGCGCGACAAGTCGCCGCTTGCGGGTGAGGGCACCATGGCCGCTCCGCTCGATGAGGAGGCGCTCTAATATGCTGAAGCTTTGGAAGGTTAACGCCAAGGCCGGCGACGCGACGGTCAAGTACCCGTTTGCGCCGTTCCCCACCAACAAGGACATGCGCGGCAAGCCCGAGCACAATGCCGAGCTCTGCATCGCCTGCGGTGCCTGCGGCGTGGCGTGCCCGGCCGATGCCATTCGCATGGACACCGACCTTGCGGCCGATACCATCACCTGGTCGATCGACTACGGCCGCTGCATCTTTTGCGGTCGTTGCGAGGAAGCCTGCCCCATGGAGGCCATCAAGCTCACCGAGGAGTTTGAGCTGGCCGTCATGAGCAAAGACGACCTCACCAGCAAGAGCGTCTACACGCTCGAGCACTGCTCGCGTTGCGGCAAGCCGTTTGCCCCGCACAAGGAGATCGACTACGCCAAGCGCCTGCTGCAAAAGACCGGCGGCATGGAGGCCATCCAGGCCGCCCGTACCGTCGGTATGTGCCAGGAGTGCAAGCGCGAGCTCGACGCCCTGCGCGCCGCCTCGGCCGTAAAGACCGGCAACGCTGCCGGCATGGCTGCCAACGAGACGCTTGCGTCCGGTGAGCCCCAGGGCCCCGGCATGGAGTATCTGGGCGGCCACGGCGTGAACCCGGAGTATATCGACCGCGAGCTCAACCCCGATGCGCCCGAGATTCCTGCCGGTCCTGCGCCGGTCGAGGGCATCATCATGGATTTTGATACGAAGGAGGAGTAACCATGGCCGAACCCACGCTTTTGCCCGAGCGGCTTCAGTACCGCCCGACCAAGATCGAGCTCGACGAGAGCATTGAGAAGGCCAAGGCGACCCTTCTTAAGAAGATCAAGCGCTCGGTGTACGTCTACCGTGTTGACTGCGGCGGCTGCAACGGCTGCGAGATCGAGATCTTCGGTTCCATCACGCCCGTCTTTGACGTCGAGCGCTTTGGCATCAAGGTCGTGCCCTCGCCCCGTCACGCCGATGTGCTGCTGTACACCGGCGCCGTGACGCGTGCCATGCGCATGCCGGCCCTGCGCGCCTTTGAGGCTGCACCCGATCCCAAGATCGTGGTGTCCTACGGCGCGTGCGGCTGCACCGGCGGCATCTTCTACGATAACTACTGCGTCTGGGGCGGCACGGACAAGATTTTGCCGGTCGATGTCTATATCCCCGGCTGCCCGCCCAGCCCCGCGCAGACCGTCTACGGCTTTGCCATGGCGCTCGGTCTGCTGGACCAAAAGCTCCATGCCGAGACCACGGTGGAGGCCGCCGGCGAGCAGGCCGATATCCTGCACCCCGGCGTGCCGTACAAGCTGCGCGTGGCCATCGAGCGCGAAGCTCGCGCCATGAGCGGCTACCGTTACGGCCGCGACCTGGCCAATGAGTTTATGGATACGCTCGAGGGCGCGCCCAAGGGCGATATCCGCGGTGCCATGGCGCTGCTCATCGATAAGCAGGACGATCCGCGCCGCGTCGAGGTGTACTCGGCGCTGCAGGATCTGGTGCTGGCCGGAGGTCGCTAGATGGAGCTCACGGACCGCTCTGGTTACTTTGCGGGCCCCGGTATGCTCGGCGGCTCTTTTGGCGATGCCTCGCGCGCAAGCGACGAGGCCGCCGAGGGCGTCGCCGACCCCTGCCTGGGCCATACGCCCGACCAGGTGGTCTTCTACGAGCTCACGCGTAAGTTTGTGGAGACCGAGGAAGACGTTCCCCAGGAGGCCTGCGACGTGCTGTACTACACGCTCGCCGTGGGCCACCACACCGGCGTGCTCGATTGCTTTGAGCCGCGCCTGTCGGTGCCGGTGGATGTGTTCTATTCGCTCGTCGACGCGCTGCCGGAGGGGGAGGCCAAGACCAAGTTCGAGGCCATCCGTTCCTTTGGCGAGTGCCAGCTTGACAAGGCGGCGGTGCCGTCGCTGCTCGAGGCCTGCGATGCGCTGCTCGACGAGCGCGGTTTTCGCGGGTCGGCCAAGGCCGGCATCTCGGTGTTCGATGACGACTTTGGCCTGCATGCCCAGCAGGTCGCGTTCTTAATGAAGTTTCGCGATCTGGTTGAGCGCGTGCGCGATGTGTCGGGCGTGTATCTGACGGGGAGGCTGCAGTAATGGGTTGCGTTGTGGATGGCCGCGTGAACGGCGCCCCGTTTGCGGGTATCGTGCTCACGGCGGGAAGCGTGCTGCGTGCCGACGATGCCGCCGGCCCCGTGCTCTCCAAAAAGATGGAGGACGCGCCCATCGCCGGTTGGTACACCATCGACGGCGGGCAAACGCCCGAGGATGACATCATCGAGGTCAAGCGCGAGCGTCCGCCGCGTTTGGTTTTGGTCGATGCCGCCGACATGGCGCTGCCCGTCGGTTCCATCCGCTTGCTCGACAAACGTGACGTGGCCCGCAAGTCGATGTTCACCACGCATTCGCTCCCTTTGTCGATTCTGATCGAAGAGATTGAGCAATCGTGCGAAGATATCGTCTTCATAGGGATTCAGCCGGGCGATACGGAGTTCTACAACCCCATGTCCCCGGAGGTCTTTGAGGCCGTCGACGCCGTGTACGACGCCGTGGCCGCCAACGACTTTTCCCACTTTGTCCGCTTGGGGCAAGAGCAGTAGGAGCACTTGTTCCATTTTGTTAGGAAAGAAGTGATTGACATGGCAGATTCCAAGGTGGAGTATCCCACTCCCGATTGCCTGGCGCCCGCCGCGATCGAGGCCAAGACCGAGGCCGCCGGCGTGACCAAGGCTAACCTGCCGGTCGCTAAGGCCTTTCTGTTGGCAATGTTCGCCGGCGCGTTCATCGCCTTCGGCGGCCTGTTCTTTACGGTGTTTTTGAGCGACGGCACGCTGGGCTGGGGTGCCCAGCGCGTCGTGGGCGGCCTGTGCTTTTGCCTGGGCCTGGTGCTGGTGCTGGTGTGCGGTGCCGAGCTGTTTACCGGTAATTCGCTTATGGTCTGCGCGCTCAAGAGCAAAAAGATCACCCTGGTCCAGATGCTCAAGGCTTGGGTCGTCGTATGGGTCGGTAACTTTGTCGGTGCCCTGTTCATCGTCTTTTTGGTGTACATGGCCGGCATTTACAAGCTCAACGGCGAGGCGGTCGCCAATTCCATGGTGAGCGTCGCCGCCGGCAAGGTGACAATCGACTGGGTGACGATCTTCTTCCGCGGCATCCTGTGCAACATCTTTGTGTGCCTTGCCGTGTGGATTGGTACCGCCGGCAAGACCGTGGTCGATAAGGTTGTGGGCATTCTGCTGCCCATCGCCGCCTTTGTGGCCTGCGGTTTTGAGCACTGCGTTGCCAACATGTACTTTTTGCCCATGGGTGCCGTGATGCATGCATGCGGCTACGGTGCCGACGTCGCCGGCGCCGATGCACTCAACGCCGCGGGCATTGCGTTTAACCTGTCCGCCGCCACGCTGGGCAACATCGTGGGCGGCGCGGTTCTGGTCGCGCTCGGCTACTGGTTTATCTACGCTAAGAAGTCCGAGGCGTAAGGTACCGTCTGTTTGACGTTGGGCCTTCCGCGGGGCGTTGCCGTGCGGGAGGCTTTTTGGGTCTGGGGGCTCGTTGCCGGGCTTTTGGCCTGTTGTGTTTGGCTTGTGAAAGGGGTAATCGAGATGGCATCTGCTGTGAAGCGTGACGGTCGCGCCGTGGTGACCACATGCGGGGGATGCTATGCCGATTGCGCCTTTGCGGCACGAGTTGAGGACGGTCGCGTGGCGGCCGAGTTGCCGGTGCCAGGGCATCCGTGCGCGGCGCGTGCCCTGTGTGCCCGCGGACGGCATCGCCTGGCAATGCCGTTTGACGAGCGCGACCGCATTGTGCACCCCATGTGCCGACGAGCTGATGGCTCGGGGTTTGATGCGATTTCGTGGGACGAGGCGTTTGCTCAGATTGCCGAGTGCCTTTTGGGGATTGTTGACGGGCATGGTCCGCGCGCGCTGGGCATGACGCTCGGCGTGCCCTCGTTCGACCGTTACTGGGCGTATCGTTTTATGCATGCGCTGGGCTCGCCCAACGTATACGGTGCCGACGGTGCCTGCGAGGTAAGCAGACTTACCGGCTGGGAGCACAGTCTGGGCTACAGCCCCGCCTCCGACCTGGCGCATACCGATTGCATCATGTATCTGGGGCGCTCCATTGTCGATTCGTCGACGATGGGGGCCGTTGATGCGCTCAACGATGCCCGTCGACGTGGGGCTAAGATTATCGTGGTTGACCCCCGGCGCAGTGGCTCGGCTGCGCTTGCCGACCGCTGGCTGCGCGTACGTCCTGGATGCGATCTGGCGTTGCTGCTGGGTATCGCACATGTGCTGGTAGCCGAAGACCTGTACGATCACGAGTTCGTGGACCGCTACGCCACAAGCTTTGACGAGCTGGCGCAGGCGGCCAGTGCTTGGACACCCGAGTGGGCCGAATCGATGTGCGACGTGCCGGCCGCAGAGATTGTCGCCACGGCGCGCGATCTCGCTGCCGCCGCGCCTGCCGCTGTGGTGGATGCGGGTTTTCATGGTGGCATCGGCATCGCGTATGCCAATAGCACCCAGACCGCACGCGCTATCTGCTTGGTCGATGTGCTGCTGGGCTGTATTGGACATGCGGGTGGCGCGCTCAATCCGCCCACACCGCTTTCACTGGGCGACCTCGATCCCACTCGCTTTGCGACGCCGCCGGTGCCGCGCGAGCCCAAGCTGGGGTCCGAGCGCTATCCACTGGTCGATCCGGTGCGCGGACTGTGCACGACCATCGGTCAGTCGATTCTTGCCGGCGATTTGCGTGGGCTCATCGTCTATGCCAGTAACCCCGGTGCGGGCTATGGCAATGCACAGGCTTGGTTGGGTATTTTGCAGCAGCTCGACTTGCTTGTGACGATTGATATTCGTTGGTCCGAGACGGCGCGTGCTTCTGACTTCGTGCTGCCCGACGTGACGTATCTGGAGGCCGACCGCGGTGTGGGCACGGTCGTGGGCGTCAACGATTCGCGCGTGTTCTACCGCAACGCCGTGCTGCCCGTGCAGCATGACGGCACACGTCCCGGTCGGGAGATTTTTGCCGGTCTGGCGCAGGCGTGTGGCGTGGGCGAGTATTTCCAGTTTACGTCTGACGATCTGACGGCTGCCCAGGTGGCGCCTTTTGGGATCGATCTGGACGAGCTCAAGGAGCGCGGCTGGGCCGATACGGGCGTGGCGCTGCCGTCGCGCACGGGTGAGCCGGTGATTCCGCTTGCCGGCGGCAAAATTGCGCTGGCAAGCGACGTATGGGAACGAGTCGGCATGGGTCGTGTGCCCAACTGGATTGCGCCCATTGTGGAGCCCGGCCCGGGGATGTTTCGCCTCATTAGTGGCAACCGTCCCTTTGAGTCGCACACCTCGCGCAGGCTTGCGGCTCAAGGTGCCGCCGAGGCTGGATCGGACCTGGATGCCGTGCAGATGAATGCCGATGCTGCTGCGCACATGGGCATCGCCGACGGCGAGATCGTCGAGCTCGTGAGCGATATGGGCCGCGACCGCGTGCGCGTGGAGACGACGCCCTATCTGCATCCGGCGTGCATCTTCACGTCGGCCGCCCCCGGCGGGCGTTCGCTTGGCGCCGATGTCGGTGGCGCTCAAGCCTTGGGCGTGGGCCCGCTCGACCATACGCCGTTGCGTTGGGATCCGTTGACAGGTGCCGCGCTCACCCAGGAAAACGCCGTTCGCGTGGAAAAGATCACGGAGCACGTGGATAATAACGATTGATTGACTCAGCCGATCGAATTGGCTGATAGTTTGACGTTCGAACGATTGATTCACCTTTGGTTTTGAAAGGCCGCACATGAGCGATAGCCAGAACATGTCCGATGAGGTGCGCGCCCGTCTGCGTGCCATTCCTTCCGTCAACGAGCTGCTCACCGAGTGGCCGGTGGTGAAGGCGGCAGGGGAGACCTGCGACGCGGTGGTCCATGCCGCCGTCACGGCCGAGCTTGACGAGGAGCGCGCCGCCATTCGCGCCGGCGCCGCCCCGCGTTCCAAACGTGACCTGGCTTCGGCTATCGAGTGGCGTGCGCACCGCTCCGCGCTGCCGAGCCTGCGCCCAGCGGTTAATGCCACGGGTGTGGTCATCCATACCAACTTGGGTCGCGCCCCGCTCGCGGAGTCGGCCGCCAAGGCCGTGGCCGAGGTCGCGCGCGGCTACAGCACGCTCGAGTACAGCGTGGACACCTGTTCGCGCGGTTCGCGCAAGGAGCACGCCGCGCAGCTGATCCGCTCACTCACCGGTGCCGAGGACGCGCTCGTGGTCAACAACAATGCCGCCGCGGTGCTGCTGGTGCTTGCCACCCATGCCGCGGGCAAAGAGGTTATCGTCAGCCGCGGCGAGCTTGTCGAGATTGGCGGCAGCTTCCGCATCCCCGATGTCATGGCGGCCTCGGGCGCCAAGCTCGTCGAGGTCGGCGCCACCAACCGCACGCACCTGGCAGATTATGAGCAAGCTATTACGCCCGATACGGCCATGATCCTCAAGGTTCATCCTTCCAATTATCGCATCGAGGGTTTTCACGAGGAAGTGGGCTCTCGGGAGCTCGCCGCACTGGCCCATAAGCACGGCCTGCTGTTCTATGAAGATCAGGGGTCGGGCGCGCTGTTGCCCGACGACATCTTGGTGCGCGGAGGCGAAGAAACCACGCCGGCTTCGGTTTCGGCAGGGCTCGATTTGGTGTCGTGCTCGGGCGATAAACTTCTCGGTGCAGCACAGGCGGGCATTATCATGGGCCGTCGTGACCTGGTTCAGGCCTGTGGGTCACATCCGCTTATGCGCGCCCTGCGCCCGGGCAAACTGGCCCTGTCGGCGCTCGAGGCCACGCTGCGTATCTACATGGATGGCGCCGATGTTGCCCATCGCGATATTCCGGTGCTCAGCATGCTTACGCTTCCGCAGACCCATTTGGAGCGACGTGCCCGCAAGCTGCGCGATCGTATGGTCGCCGGTCTCGACAAGGCCGGTTGCCTGTGCGCCGTTCAGGTGGAGATCGTCGAGGAGTCGTCGACTCCCGGCGGCGGTTCGCTGCCTACCGTCGAGCTGCCCACCATGTGCGTTGCCGTGCGTCTTGTCGATGAGCGTCTTTCCGTTGACGCACTCAAGCGCTCACTCGTCCAAGATTTCGACACGCCGGTCGTCACGCGCGCCTCGCACGATCGCATTTTGTTTGACGTCCGTACGCTCGTGGGCGACCGCGATATCGAGACGGCGGCGTCGACGCTTGCCGCATGCGTTGAGAAGGCGATTGCTCGATGAGTGAGGTTCAGGCGCTGGTGGAGTGTCCCGTTATCGTTGGCACGGCGGGCCACGTTGACCACGGTAAGTCGGCACTGATCGAGGCGCTGACCGGCAAGAATCCTGATCGCCTTGAGGTCGAGCGTCGCCGCGGCATGACGGTGGAGTTGGGCTTTGGCGAGCTGGCGCTGCCGAGTGGCAAGATCGTCGGCCTTGTCGACGTGCCGGGCCATGCGCATTACTTGCGCGCCATGGTGCAGGGTGCCACGGGCATCGACGTTGCCGTGCTGGTGGTCTCAGCCGTCGAGGGCGTGATGCCGCAGACCCGCGAGCACGTGCATGTGCTGGAGCTGCTGGGCGTCACGCATATGGTGGTGGCGCTGACGATGTGTGACCTGGCCGATGCCGAGATGACCGAGCTTGCCGAGCTCGATGTCGATGACTTTTTGTCGGGTACTGTGTTTGCGGGCGCGCCAATTGTGCCCGTGTCGTCTAAGACGGGCGAGGGGATTGACGGGCTGCTTGCGGTGCTCGACGAGCAGGTGGGTGTCTGCTGGGATACCTGTCGCGAGCGTGCCGAGCGGAGCGATGCCGCGCCGCGCCTGCCGATTGACCGCTGCTTTACGATCAAGGGCGCCGGCACCGTCGTGACGGGAACGCTGCACGATGCGCCGGTTGCGGTGGGCGATGAGCTCGTCGCGCTGCCGTCGCGCACGGTCTGCCGCGTACGCGGGATCCAGGTGCATGGCGACACGCAGCAGGCGTTGCCCGGTCAGCGTGTGGCGCTCAACTTGGTGGGCGATGCTGTCGCCGCGCTCGATCGCGGCGAGATGCTCGGCGTGGAGGGCCGTTTTGGCCAGACGCTGCGCTTTATGATGACGTTTACCTACCTGGGCCGCGAGGGCGCTAAACCGCGTGTGCTCGAGTCGGGCGCGCGCGTGCATGTGATGGCGGGTACGGCCGAGGTTGTCGGCCGCATCATGCTTATGGAGGGCGAGGCCCCCATGGCGGTGGGCGAGACCCGTAATGTTCAGGTGCGCTTGGAAAACTCGCTGCCGCTACGTGCCGGGGACCATGTCGTGGTGCTGTCCTATTCGCCCGTGATGCTCATTGGCGGCGGGCGCGTGCTGCTTTCGCGCTGCCGTCGCTCGCGCGAGCTTGCCGAAGGAGAGCGTGCGCTGTATGCGGCGATCGAGTCCGGCGATATCGCGGGCGGTGTGGGCGCTTGGCTGGTGCTGCAGACGTTGCCGGTTACGGCGGTTGATGTTGCCGCGGCTTTGGATCTTGGCGTCGGCGAGGTCGATACTGCACTGCGCGTGTTGGTGGCGAAGGGCGCTGCTCGCGCGCTTGCTGGCTCGGATGGCTCGCTGTATGCAGATGCTTCCGTGCTCGACGCCGCGATGAATGCACTGGCGGCGACCCTGTCAGCCATGCATGCGGCGGCTCCCAAGGAGACGGGCTTTACGCCCGGTGCCGTTGCCCATGCTGCGTGGCCTGCCGCTGATGAAGCCGTTGCCGCGGCTCTGATTGCCGAGGGCTGCTCGCGTGGCGTGTGCGCCGCCGAGGGCGCCGAGGTATTCGATCCGCATTCGGCCGCCGCGGCGGCACGCGTGGTGCGAGAGGCTTGCGAGCGCATCGTCGCGCTGCTTGACGAGGCCGGCTTGGATGCACCGGCGCTTCCCGAGGTGGGCGAACAGCTGCAGCTCGGCCGCGACACCATGACGCGTGCCCTGCGCGAGCTTTCCCTCAACCGCGCAATCGTTAAGGTCGAGCGCGACGTTGCCCTGTCCGCTGCTGCCGAGGCCCATGCGCGTGAGCTCGTCGCCGCCGCCATTGAGGCGGCCGGCGGCGCTGCCACCACGAGCGTGCTGCGCGAGGCCCTGGGCGTGTCGCGCAAACGCGCCATCAGCATCTTGGAGCACCTGGATGCCGTGCGCTTTACGGTGCTCGACAAGGATGCCGGCGGCCTGCGCTCCCTGCGCTAGGCCGGTTACCCGCTCCCGCCTCCTCAGTTGCGGTGAAATAGTTCCTGTTTTTGGGGTCTTGCAGCCTAAGTAAGAACTATTCCACCGCAACTTCTTGCTTGTCTATTTGGGATGGGGCCCGCTCGGTTTGGTAAAATACCGCCGCACTTGGGAACGGATGGGCTCCGGTGGGCTCCGCGGTCCTCAAAACCGTTGCGAGGCGTGCAAAACGTCTTGGATGTGTTCGATTCACATACGTTCCCGCCATACGCTACCAGCGCTTTTGTGCTCGCGGTCTTGCTGCGTGCCGCAAAGGCGCTGTTTTGTTTTTGCATGGGTTTGCCGTGCCGCCCGCTTTATCGGCGACGGTATTTGGCTTCGTGCGTCGAGTTTTGAGCATACCGATGGGGGTGGTTTGCCGTATGACTACCGTAAGACGGGCCGATCTTTCTTGTGTCGTTCAAGCGGGCGGGATGTCGTCGCGCATGGGCTGCGATAAGGCGCGCATGGCGTTTTGCGGTGAGCCGCTCATCGAGCGCGTGCTGGGTCGGCTGGCGCCAGTTGCCGGCGAGCTGGTCGTGACGACGTCGCGCCCCTGCGAGCTTGCCTACCTTGAGGAGCTTATGTTTGATGGCCTGCGCCCCCGCGTGGTGATGGACGTCGACGGTCCCGCCGGTGCCATGCGCGGCATCGCGAGCTCGTTGGCCGCGGCGCGATTGCCGTTCGTGGCGATCGTCGCTTGCGATATGCCGTTTGTCTCGCCGGAACTCATCGGCGCGCTCGCCGATCGTGTTGAGGCTGAGGCGCTCGACGTGTGCGTGCCGCGCGAGGAGCGTGGCATTGAGCCGCTTTGCGCCGTCTGGCGCCGTGACGCATGTGCGCCAGTTGCCCAAGAGCTGCTCTCCTGCGACCGCCAACGCATTCGCTGCCTGATCAATCGCGTTCAGGCTGGTTATATAGATGAACCGCAGATCGTTAAGGCCGCGGGCTCGACGCTCTGCTTCGAAAACGTCAATACGCCCGAGGAGTTTGCGGCGGCCGAGTTACTCGCCTAGACGATTGGAGTTGCCATGTCTCACGATATTTGTCCCGACACGGGAGAGCCTTGCACTTGCGATGGTTCCGAGCCCTGTACCTGCGGCTGCGGTGGCTGTGGACATACTGCGGAAGAGGAAGCGGACGCCGCGGCGTATCGCGAGGCACATCGCGAAGGCCCGTCCGGTGATGCCCTCGACCACGAGCGCAAGATTATCGTTTCGTTCGACAGCACCTTCGATGTGATGGAGTGCGAGCAGCTTTGCCTGGATGCCGGCGTGCCCGGGCGCATTATGCCTTTGCCCGGCTCCATTACCGCAGGTTGCGGCCTGTGCTGGGCCATGCCGTTCTCGGGCGATGCGCTCGCCGCCTTCCGCGCCGCCACCGAGGGCCGCATAACCCCTGCCGACTACCATCAGCTCGTCCTCTAACCACCAACACCACCACAAAGGTGCCCAATGTGGTGGTTTGGAACATGTGGACGAAACAGCTTCGAAACACGCGATTTGCGCGTTGGGCACTCAAAAACGCTTCTACCTGCATCGTAATCAAAACGAAACATCTGCTCGTCGGCTTATGCGAAACTTCGCTGCAACAGTGCGATATTATCCATACTCGATAAAGCTCGCGGCGCATGGGGCGCCTCGAACGACACTTTTCTTTTCCATCAATTGGAGGAAGCATGAGCTACACGCAGAAAGTTCTCGAAGAGCTCAAGGCCCGCTATCCCGAGCAGCCTGAGTTCATCCAGGCCGCGACCGAGATTCTCGGCACCATCCAGCCGGCGCTCGACGCCCATCCCGAGTACGAGGAGGCCGCCCTGCTTGAGCGCCTCGTCGAGCCCGAGCGGATCGTCATGTTCCGTGTCCCCTGGGTCGACGACCAGGGCAAGGTTCAGGTCAACCGCGGTTACCGCGTCGAGTTCAACTCTGCCATTGGACCCTACAAGGGCGGCCTGCGCTTTAACCCGACGGTCACTCTGGGTATGCTCAAGTTCCTGGGCCTGGAGCAAATCCTCAAGAACAGCCTGACCACCCTTCCCATGGGCGGCGGCAAGGGCGGCTCCGACTTTGACCCCAAGGGCAAGTCCAACAACGAGATCATGCACTTCTGCCAGTCCTTCATGACCGAGCTCTATCGCCACATTGGCCCCAACACCGACGTTCCCGCCGGCGATCTGGGCGTTGGCGGCCGCGAGGTTGCCTACCTGTTCGGTCAGTACAAGCGCCTGACCAACGAGTGGACCGGCGTCCTTACCGGCAAGGGCCTCTCCTTTGGCGGCTCGCTCGCCCGTACCGAGGCCACCGGTTACGGTCTGGCCTACTTTGTGGACGAGTACCTCAAGAGCCGCGGCGACTCCTTCGAGGGCAAGAACGTCGTCGTTCACGGCTCCGGTAACGTCGCCATCTACGCGGTCCAGAAGGTCTCCCAGCTCGGCGGCAAGGTGCTGGCCTGCTCCGACACCCATGGCTGGGTCGAGGATCCCGACGGCATCGACTACACCGTGCTCGAGCATGTCTACAACAAGAAGCGCTCCGGCCACGACAAGGGTGTCACGCTCGCTATGTACGTTGACGAGAAGCCCAACGCCGTGTGGCACGAGGGCGACGGCCGCGGCGTGTGGCAGCTGCCCTGCGACATCGCGCTGCCCTGCGCTCGCGAGAACACGCTGCTGCTCGAGGACGCCCAGGCGCTCGTCGCCAACGGCTGCAAGGTGGTCGGCGAGGGCGCGAACATGCCCACGACCATCGAGGCCACGACCTACTTCCAGGAGAACGGCGTCGCCTTTATGCCCGGTAAGGCTGCTAACGCCGGTGGCGTGCTCGTGTCCGGCCTTGAGATGAGCCAGAACGCTGAGCACCTGTCCTGGACCTTCGAGGAGGTCGACGGCAAGCTCGAGCAGCTCATGCGTGGCATGTTCCACAACGTGGACGACACCGCCAAGGAGTATGGCCAGGAGGGCAACTTTGTCATGGGCGCCAACATCGCTGGCTTCCTGAAGGTCGCCGACGCCATGCTCGCCCAGGGCGTCTGCTAAATCTTCGCTCGATATAGCATGTGATGAGGCTCCCAGCCATTCCGGCTGGGAGCCTTTTCTATCCCGGAGGACTCCTCATAACTTGCGGTGATATACGGACTGTTAAGCGTCCCAGAACGGCTAATCAGTCCGTATATCACCGCAAGTTATGGATGGGTGGGTGGATTTTGTCCTAAAACGGTGTGCGGCCCCTCGTTTGGTACACTTAAAAGTACTGGACAAGTGGAGAGATGGGGGAGAACGTGCTCAAGTTCGGTACCTACGTCCGTGTTGGAAACGCGGCCGAAGCCTATGAGCTCTTGCAGAAGAACCGCAACAACAAGATTGTGGGCGGTGGCATTTGGATGCGCCTGGGTTCGCGTCGCGTGGCGACGGCGATTGACCTTTCGGCCTGCGGGCTCGATCAGATCGAGGAGACCGAGACCGAGTTTCGCATCGGTGCCATGTGCACCCTGCGCCAGCTCGAGCGCCATGCCGAGCTCAACGTGCTCGTCAACCATGTCTTTGAGTTCGCCGTTCACGATATCGTGGGCGTGCAGCTGCGTAACACCGCCACGGTGGGCGGCAGCATCTACGGTCGCTTTGGCTTCTCGGACGTGCTCTCGGCCTTTTTGGCGCTCGATTCCTATGTTGAGCTGACGGGCGCCGGCCGCGTGCCGCTCGCCGAGTTCGTCGACATGGGTTACGTGCGCGACGTGATCGAGCACATCGTGGTCGTTAAACACGACTACCGTGCGAGCTACGAGGCCGTGCGCAAGGCTGCGACCGACTTCCCCTCGCTCAACGTCACCGCCGCCTGGTGGGACAACACCTGGCACGTCACCGTGGGTGCTCGCCCGCTGCGCGCGACCCTGCTGCAGGGCGAGGCGTGCGGTCTGGTGAACGAGCAGCCTTCCGAGGACGAGCTGCGCGCCTTGGCCGCATCCGTGCGTGCCCTGAGCTACGGCACCAACATGTGGGGCTCGGCCGACTACCGCCGCCGCATCTCGGCTCCGCTAGCGATTCAGGCCGTGCGCCGCGCCGCCGGCATCGAGCTTTCGGCCGCGCTTGCCCGCGAGTTCGAGGGCGTGCAGATTCCTAAGTTTGCCACGGACGAGTATTCCTGCCGCCGCGTGCCCGGCGTCGATTCTAGCGAGGTGCGCTAATGGCTGCCAAACTCATCGATCTTTCCTTTACGCTCAACGGCCGTAAGGTCAAGGTTCAGATTGCCCCCGACACCATGCTCTTTGCGCTGCTGCGTGAGCAGGGCTGCGCGTCGGTGCGCTGCGCCTGCGAGACCACCAACTGTGGCCTGTGCACGGTGTGGCTCGACGGCGACCCGGTGCTGAGCTGCTCGGTTCCCGCCGCGCGTGTCGAGGGCCACACCATCACCACGCTCGAGGGCCTCAAGGCCGAGTCCGAGGCGCTCGCCCGTGCGATGGCTGCCGAAGGCGCTGAGCAGTGCGGTTTTTGCGCCCCCGGCCTCATCATGAACGTGCTGGCGCTTGCCCGCGCCGCCAAGGAGGACCCGAGCCTCGTTGCCACGCGCGAGGAGCTCTCGCGCCAGCTCGCCGGCAATCTCTGCCGCTGCAGCGGCTACGAGAGCCAGCTGCGCGCTATCGTGCGCTTCCTCAACGAGTCCGGCGTGCAGGTTGGCTTTGAGATGCCCGAGCTGCCGGTCAACGACACCAGCTGTGACGGTGTCTCCTACAAGCAGATCACCCACAAGCAGCCCAAGAAGGATTCGAAGGCCTTGCTCGAGGGCCGTCCTGTCTACACGGGCGACATGGTGCCCGCCGGCGCGCTCATCGTTAAGCTCAAGCGCAGCCCGTATGCCCGCGCCAAGATCCGCTCCATCGACACGTCGCGCGCCCTGAAGGTGCCTGGCGTGGTGGGCGTCTACACCTACGAGGACGTGCCCAAGCGCCGCTTTACCATCGCTGGCCAGAGCTATCCGCAGCCGAGTCCCTACGACCGCCTGATCCTTGAGAACCTCGTACGCTACCAAAACGAGGAGGTGGCGATCGTCGCCGCCGAGACTGAGGAGGCTGCCGACAAGGCGCTCAAACTCATTAAGGTCGACTATGAGGTGCTTGAGCCGCTGCTCGACTTTACCAAGGCGCTCGATAACGACATCGTGGTCCACCCCGAGGGCGACGTGACCTTTATGTTCCCGCAGGGCGGCGACGTCCCGCGCAACTTGGTATGCAGCGGCACGAGCGACTTTGGCGACTTGGACGAGGCCTTCGCCCAGAGCGACATCGTCTTTACCCGCACCTACACCAGCCAGGCCACGCAGACCGCGCCCATGGAAACCTTCCGCGCCTTCGCGACGACCGACGCGTTCGGGCGCATCTCGGTGACCACCTCTACGCAGGTGCCCTTCCACGTGCGCCGCATGGTCGCGCAGTCGCTCGATATCCCGCAGTCGCAGGTGCAGGTCATTAAGCCGCGCATCGGCGGCGGCTTTGGCTCCAAGCAGACGGGCTGCTGCGAGATCTTTGTTGCGTTTGTGACCCAGCAGACCGGTCGTCCGAGTTACTGCTGCTACACCCGTGAGGAGACCATCACTGCGGGCAACTCGCGCCACCAGATGCAGATGACCGTTAAGCTGGGCGCCATGAACGACGGTACCATCACGGCCATCGATCTGCACACGCTGTCCAACGCCGGCGCGTATGGCGAGCATGCTACCACGACGATCGGTCTTTCGGGCCACAAGAGCTTGCCCATCTACAACCACGTGAAGGCGAGCCGCTTTAGCTGGGACGCCGTCTACACCAATACCAACCGCGGCGGCGCGTATCGCGGCTACGGTGCCACCCAGGGCCAGTTTGCCGTGGAGAGCGCCGTCAACGAGCTCGCCGATATGCTGCACATGGACCCCGCCGACCTGCGCCTTAAGAACATCGTGCGCGAGGGCGAGATCATGCCGCAGTACTACAACGAGAAGCTCAACGCCTGCGCGCTCGACCGCTGCCTGCTGCGCGCGATGGACATGATCGGTTGGCGCGACAAGCCGCTAGCCATCGACCTGGGCGATCGCGTGCGTGCTCTGGGCTGCGCGCTCACCATGCAGGGCTCGGGCATTTCCAACGTGGATATCGCCGGCATCGACATGCGCCTGGAAGAGGACGGCTTCATTACCATCGGCACCGGCGCCACCGATAACGGCATGGGCGTCGACACGATCCTGGCGCAGATTGCCGCCGAGGAGCTGGGCGTTGAGAGCTCGCTGATCGTGGTGCGCGGCGTGGACACCGACGTTTCGCCGTTCGATGCCGGCTCGTACGCGAGCTCGGGCACGTACGTGACGGGCCTTGCCGCCAAGAACGCCGCAACCGAGCTGCGTGAGAAGATTTGCGCCAAGGCTGCCCAGATGTGGGACGTGGACGCCGCCGACGTGGTCTTCGATGGCCAGTACGTGCGCCTGTCCGACGAGCGTGCCGCGCGCGAGCAGAACCGCTATCTCACGCTGCGCGACTTTGCCAACCTGTGCGTCAAGAACATCGCGGGCGGCGACGCGCTCACCTCGCATGCCTCTGCCTGCCTGCCCGTTTCGCCTCCGCCTTTTATGGCCGGCATTGCCGAGGTCGAGGTCGACAAGGCTACCGGCAAGGTGACTGTGGTGGACTATGCGGCGGCTGTGGACTGCGGCACTGTGATCAATGAGGCGCTCGCGCGCGTCCAGGCCGAGGGCGGCATTGCCCAGGGTATCGGTCACGCGCTCTACGAGATCGTCGAGCACGACGACCGCGGCCGCCTGCGCACCGGTAACTTTATGAGCTACAAGCTGCCCACGCGCCTGGATATCGGCAGTATTCGCGTGGCCTTTGAGCCGAGCTACGAGCCGACGGGCCCGTTTGGCGCCAAGTCGATCGGCGAGGTCG
This sequence comes from Collinsella sp., assembly GCA_036304065.1. Classification (GTDB taxonomy): domain Bacteria; phylum Actinomycetota; class Coriobacteriia; order Coriobacteriales; family Coriobacteriaceae; genus Collinsella. The sequence continues at coordinate 28,539 of JAXIZI010000031.1, forward strand.
TCATCAACACGCCGCTCGCCGCCGTCGCCTCGGCCGTCGCACACGCCACCGGCCACCAGGTTCGTTCGCTGCCGATCACGCCCGAGAAGGCCCTGCTGGGGGAGTAGACGAGGCGACGCATCCGCCGCTCTTTGCCTAGCCCGGGGAAACTGCAGCCCACTTTTCGACCGAATTGTGGGCTGCAGTTTCCGTTTGAGGCCCTCGGCGGAAAGTGCATCCCGGAATAGGGGCTCAAAACGGGTTGCAGTTTCCGGTTGATGGCTATAGCGGAAGCCGCATCCCATTCCGAGGCCCCAAGCTGGGACACGCTTTCCGGCGCATGGCCAGCACCGCCAGACTGCCGAGTCGCACCGAAGTTGCGGTGGAATAGTTCCTGTTTTGGAGGACTGGAGCCCCAAACAGGAACTATTTCACCGCAACTTATGAGATGGGATGCCTTGCGCTCGTGGTGAGGTCGTGAGCTAAAAACGTGTGCGTGCGCTTGCCGTTCGTATCTGCTATCATTCCTAGTCTGTGCGCTCATGCGGGCGTGGCGGAATTGGTAGACGCGCCAGATTTAGGTTCTGGTGGGATTCCCGTGAAGGTTCGAGTCCTTTCGCCCGCACCAACGCATCTGCGTCGGCCCTGGCCGTCGCGACACTTTGTTGCATAAAGGTACCAGCACCTCAGATAAGCTGGGCAGTATGAGGAGGAACGTGTTGAACATCACCGCTTCTGACGTCAAGGACGCCAAGCTCACCGCTACGGTCACCATCCCGGCCGCCGACGTCGACGCCGCGATCAAGAAGGCCTACAAGGACACCGCCAAGAAGTACCGCTTCCCGGGCTTCCGCGCCGGTAAGGCCCCCCGTCCGGTCATCGACTCCGCTCTTGGCGCCGAGGCTACCCTCGCTCAGGCCACCAACGACCTGATCGCCGCCAACGAGCCCGCCGTCCTCAACGAGCTGGACATCGTCCCCACCAAGAGCGGTGACTACAAGGAGCTCGACCTCGCCAAGGATCACGAGGACTACACCTACACCGTCGAGTTCTCCCTGCGTCCCGCCGCTGAGCTCTCCTCCTTCGACGCCGTCGAGATCGAGATGCCCCCTGCGGAGGTCACCGAGTCCGAGATCAACAACCAGGTCGAGATGCTCCTCAACTACCGTGCCACCTTCGAGGACGTCGAGGGTCGCGCCGTCGAGGCCGAGGACTACGTCACCGTCGACCTCAAGGCCGTCGAGAACGCCGACAACTTTGCCGCCGAGGGCCGTATGCTCATCGCCGGTAGCGACAGCAACCCCAAGGAGTTCAATGAGGCCCTGATCGGCGCTAACGTTGACGACGTCAAGACCGTCACCTGGACCGACGAGGTCGAGGAGGGCGAGGAGGCCGAGACCCACACCGTCGAGGTCACCGTCAAGGGCATCAAGGTCCGCAACACCCCCGAGCTCACCGACGAGCTCGTCAAGTCCGACTTTGGCTTCGACAGCATCGACGCTATGCGCGACGCCATCAAGATCGAGATCGAGCAGGACAAGGCTTCTCGCCTTCCGGCCGAGAAGGAGAACCGTTGCGTCTCCGCTCTCGCCGAGCGTCTGCAGCTCGACGAGATGGACGCCGACTACGAGCAGTCCGTCTTTGAGGAGCTTGGCCAGAACTTCCTGTCCAACCTCGCTGCCCGCGGCATGACCCTGGACACCTGGCTGCCCGCTTCCGGCCTGACCATGGAGCAGTTCATCGGCGACCTGCACAAGCAGGCCAACGACGTTGCCCGTGAGTCCCTGGCTCTGGACGCCCTCGCCCGTGAGCTCAAGATCGAGGTCACCGAGGACGACATCAACGCCGAGTTCGAGAAGGCCGGCGTCAAGGACGTCGAGGCTTCCAAGGCCGAGTTCATCGCCGATGGCCGCATGCCTGCCGTCCGCGAGTCCATCCGTCGCTCCAAGGCCGTCGACCACCTGGTCGAGAACGCCAAGGTGACCGAGGTCGACGAGACCGCCAAGGACGCCGAGTAATTCTCGCCACCTTGCCCGCGAGCGCATGCGTGCGCCCGTGATGGGGTAAAGTTATAAACCGGTTATCCGGTCGCTTCGTACGGTGCCAGCCAATGCATAGCATGCGGGCACCGTACGTTTGTCTAGAACCATTATTGGTCCGCAAGAGAGAAATGGAGATGCGTATGATCGCTAAGTTCGATTCCGCCCTCGTGCCATACGTTATCGAGCAGACGCCGCGCGGCGAGCGCAGCTACGATATCTATTCGCGCCTGCTCAACGACCGCATCATCTTCTTGGGCGAGGAGATCAACTCCGTCAGTGCCAACCTGGTCGTTGCCCAGCTGCTGCATCTTGAGAGCCAGGATGCCGAGAAGGATATCTCGCTCTACATCAATTCGCCCGGCGGCGAGGTTTACTCCGGCCTGGCGATTCTTGACACCATGAACTTTATCAAGCCGCAGGTCTCCACCATCTGCGTCGGTATGGCTGCGTCCATGGCCGCCGTGCTGCTTTCGGCCGGTGCTAAGGGCAAACGCTTCTGCCTGCCGCACTCCAAGGTCATGATTCACCAGCCCAGCGGCGGTGCCCAGGGCCAGCAGACCGAGATCGAGATCGTGGCCGAGGAGATCAAGAAGACTCGCCGCGAGCTCAATCAGATCCTGTCCGATGCCTCGGGCCAGCCCATTGAGAAGGTCCAGGCCGACACCGAGCGCGACAACTACCTGACCGCTGCCGAGGCCCTCGACTACGGCCTGATTGACCGTATTGTCACCTCGCGCGATCTCGCCGCGAAGGACGCCTAGGATGGCAGGTAACATGCAGGACAACTTTGACGAGAACGGCAACCCCATCCGCTGCTCCTTTTGCGGAAAAGAGCAGGGGCAGGTTCGCCGCCTTGTAAAGGGTCCGACCAACATCTTTATCTGCGACGAGTGCGTTGCCGCCTGCTCCGAGATTTTGGAGGAGTCGCTGGCTTCGGACTTTATGGACGCCGCCCGCAACGGCAAGCTGCCGGGCTTCCTCAACGACCACGGTCAGGCTGCATCCCAGCCCGCCGTGGACCCCGAGACCGAGGGCTTTGAGCTCGAGGACGACCGTCAGGTCATCACGCACGTGCCGACGCCGCACGAGATCTATGACGAGCTTTCGGCCTATGTAATGGGCCAGGAGGACGCCAAGCGCGCCATGTCGGTTGCCGTGTACAACCACTATCGCCGCGTGATCGAGGGCGGCGCTGCGGTGTCTGCCTTTGATGACGACATGGGCTCGCAGTTCGATGACGATATGGACGAGGTAGAGCTCGCCAAGTCCAACATCCTGCTGCTCGGTCCCACCGGTACCGGCAAGACCCTGTTGGCCCAGACGCTCGCGCGCATCCTCGAGGTGCCGTTTGCCATCGCCGATGCCACCGCGCTCACCGAGGCCGGCTATGTGGGCGAGGACGTGGAGAACATCCTGCTCAAGCTCATCAATGCTGCCGATGGCGACATTGAGCGCGCGCAGGTGGGCATTATCTACGTGGACGAGATCGACAAGATCGCCCGCAAGGCCGAGAACCTCTCCATTACCCGCGATGTTTCGGGCGAGGGCGTTCAGCAGGCGCTGCTTAAGATTCTTGAGGGCACGGTGGCCAGCGTTCCGCCCACCGGGGGCCGCAAGCATCCCCAGCAGGAGCTGCTGCAGATCGACACGACCAACATCCTGTTCATTTGCGGCGGTGCCTTTGTGGGTCTGGACAAGATCATCGCCGATCGCGTGGGCAACAAGGGCGTGGGCTTTAACTCCGAGATCGCCGGCCCCACTTCGGTCGACGAGAACGACCTGCTGCGTCAGGTGCTTCCGCAGGACCTCAACGCCTTTGGCATGATCCCCGAGTTTGTGGGACGTACGCCCGTCGTCACCCAGACGCAGGCGCTTGACGAGGACGACCTGGTGTCGATCCTGACCGAGCCCAAGAACGCCGTGGTGCGTCAATACCGTAAGATGTTCCAGCTCGAGGACGTTGAGCTTGAGTTTGAGGACGCCGCCCTGCACGAGATCGCCCGCATGGCGCTCGCCCGCAAGACCGGCGCCCGCGGCCTGCGCTCCATCTGCGAGGACGTTCTGCAGCAGACGATGTTCGACCTGCCCAGCGAGGAAGGCGTTTCCAAGGTCGTTGTGACCGAAGCCTCCGTAAAGGGCGAAGAGCAGCCCCAGCGCATCTACGGCTAAACCAGCCAAAAACGTGCTTGCAAATAGCCTCTGACCATCCGTGGTCGGAGGCTATTTTATATATACGCAATAACCCCAACTACCTGTGTTATTCTGTGTGTTTGTTTAAGCCTCAGCGAAGTCATATCAGACTGAAGTAATCGATACCTAAGGGGAGGAATGCAGGCCCTGGTGGGCCTACATTCCTCCCCGGCGGGACAGGGAGAGATATATGGAAGAGATGCCCAAGAACTACGATCCGTCGACCAGCGAGCCGGCGATCCTGCAGAAGTGGCTCGACGGCGGCTACTATAAGCGCCGCGAGGGCGTGGGCGACTGCACCGTCACCATTCCGCCTCCCAACGTGACCGGCAAGCTCCACATGGGCCACGCCACCGACGACTCCATCCAGGACGCCATCATCCGCATGGCCCGCATGCGCGGCAAGTCCACGCGCTGGGTGCTGGGCACCGATCACGCCGGTATCGCTACGCAGACCAAGGTCGACAAGAAACTCAAGAGCGAGGGCATTAGCCGCCTGGAGATCGGTCGCGACAAGTTTGTCGACGCTTGCTGGGATTGGACCCACGAGTACGGCGGCATCATCGTCGAGCAGATCAAGCGTATGGGCTGCTCCGTTGACTTCGATAACGAGCGCTTTACCATGGACGAGGACTACGCGCAGGCCGTGCGCAAGGTCTTCTGCGACTGGTACCACGACGGTCTGATCTACCGCGGCAAGCGCATCGTCAACTGGTGCCCCAACTGCACCACCGCCATCTCGGACGACGAGGCCGAGTACAAGGACGAGAAGGGCCATCTGTGGCACCTGCGCTACCCGCTGACCGAGCCGGTCAACGGCCAGGACTACATCGTCGTCGCCACCACGCGCCCCGAGACCATGCTCGGCGACACGGGCGTCGCCGTTTCCCCGAAGGATCCCGAGAAGGCCGCCTTCGTGGGTAAGACCGTCAAGCTCCCCATCGTCGATCGCGAGATTCCCATCTTTGAGGATTGGCATGTCGACGCCAACTTCGGTTCCGGCTTCGTTAAGGTTACTCCGGCCCACGACCCCAACGATTACGCCATGGGTCAGGCCCACGACCTTCCGCAGATCAATATCTTCGACGAGCACGCGGTGGTCGTCGAGGGCTATGGCGAGTTCACCGGCATGACCCGCGAGGAGTGCCGCGAGGCGGTCATCAAGTGGTTCGACGAGCACGGCCTACTCGATCACGTCGAGGAGCACGACCACTCCGTCATGCACTGCTACCGTTGCGACGCCGCGCTTGAGCCGTGGCTGTCCGAGCAGTGGTTCGTGGCCGTCGACAAGCTCAAGGGGCCGGCGCTCGACGCCGTCAACTCCGGTAAGGTCACCTTCCACCCCGCGCGCTGGACGCAGACCTACACCACTTGGATGGAGAATCTCAAGGACTGGTGTATTAGCCGCCAGCTGTGGTGGGGCCACCGCATTCCCGTGTTCTACTGCGAGGACTGCGGCTGGGAGGACGCCCTTACCGAGGACACCGATGTGTGCCCCAAGTGCGGCGGTCATCACGTGCATCAGGACGAGAACGTGCTGGACACCTGGTTCAGCTCGCAGCTGTGGACCTTCGCCACGCAGGGCTGGCCGCAAAAGCCGGAGCTGCTCGAGGGCCATCATCCCACGACGGCGCTCGTCACCGCGCGCGACATCATCGCGCTGTGGGTCGCCCGCATGGTCATGAGCTCGCTGTACTTCCTGGACGAGGTGCCGTTTAAGGACGTCGTCATCTACCCGACGATCCTTGCCAAGGACGGCAGCCGCATGTCCAAGTCCAAGGGCAACGGCGTTGACCCCATGGACCTCATCGGTATGTACGGCGCCGACGCCATGCGCTACAACCTTCTTACGCTGTGCACCAACAACCAGGATGTTAAGTTCGACGCGAACATCGACAAGAAGACCAAGAAGCTCATCGACAGCCCGCGTACCGACCAGGCCAAGAGCTTTGTGACTAAGATCTGGAACGCCAGCCGCTTCCTGCTCATGAACATGGAGGGCTACACGCCCGGCGAGCCCGTCGTGGAGACGCCGGCCGACGCCTGGATGTTCAGCCGCCTGGCCAAGGCCGTTAAGATGGTCACCGAGGGTATTGAGAACTACACCTTTGGCGATATGGCCCGCGGCGTGCAGCAGTTCTTCTGGAACGAGGTCTGCGACTGGTACGTCGAGGTCACCAAGGCCCGCTTGAAGGGCGAGGGCCGTCTGCAGGCTCAGCGCAACCTGATCTTTGTGCTGGATACCTCCATTCGCCTGATGCACCCGCTCATGCCGTTTGTCACCGAGGAGATTTGGGACAACATGCCGGCCAGCGTGCTCGACCTGGATGCCGAGGGCAACGTCGACCGCGCCGAGGCGCTCATGATTGCCAAGTGGCCCGAGCCCGCCGATTACGCCAAGTATGTCGACGAGGACGCCGAGCGCGCGTTTGAGCTGTGCCGCGCCGTCGTTTCCGCCGCCCGCGCCACGCGTTCGCGTTATCGCTTGAGCCCCAAGGCCGAGCTCGACGTGGTCATGCGCGCCGGTGTCGAGGACATCGAGAAGCTCGAGAGCCTGCGTTCGACCATTGAGCCGCTGGCCAACACCGCTTCGCTGGTCATGGGTACCGACGTTGAGAAGCCGGCCGCGAGCATCGCCGTGGTCGACAGCGGCGTCGAGGTCTTTGTGGTGCTCGAGGGCAAGGTCGATCTTTCGGCCGAGAAGGCGCGTCTTGAGAAGGAGATCGCCGCGGCGCAGAAGGAGCTCGCCGGCTGCGAGAAGACGCTCGCCAACGAGGGCTTTGTGGCCAAGGCCGCGCCTGCGGTGGTCCAGAAGAAGAGGGACCGTGCAGCTGAGCTCAAGGAGATCCTGGCGGCGCTGACTGCTCAGGTTGCTGACTTCTCGTAAATTGCGCTGAGGGGCGCGTCCCGACGCTTTGCTCGCTACTGCGGACAGTCCTGCGCAAGACGGACAGCACATTAAGTGCTGTCCTTTGCGTGCGGAACTTGTATCGAGCAAAGCGTCGGGCCGCTCCTAGTTCGTTTACGTGGTTGTTTGCAACTGGCGTGTTAGGGCCACTTGGTTGTGGCCTTGATTCTGCTGCAAAGCGGTGTTTGGCTGACATTTTGAATGGGAGGGGCTCGTTGTTGATTCGGGCCTCTTTTTATGTTGAGGGGACTTTGGGTTATGGCTAAGCGTTCTGGGTCGTATTCTGTGCCGTTCTCGTTTGAGTTGCTTTCGTTTGATGAGGCTGTGGGGCTTGCTGCTGATACGGGGCGGATTTCTGGGGATGCTGGTCCTCTGCTTGAGACGGTTGTCGATATGCTCGATGAGCTGGGGCGTCCGGACGAGTATTTCGATTGCATCCAGGTTGCCGGTACCAATGGCAAGACTTCGACTACGCGTTTTTCGGCTGCCATTCTTCGTGGTGAGGGGCTCAAAACCGCGCTGTATACGTCGCCACAGCTGGTGCGCTATCCCGAGCGCATGGAGGTTGATGGGTGCGTCGTGAGCGACGAGGCCTTTGCCCATGGCGTTTCGGCAGCTGTCGAGGCGGGGCATCGCGTGAATGCGCGCCGTGTGGCGGCAGGGGAGCGCGCCTATACCATCACACCGTTTGACCTGCTGACGGCTGCTGCACTTGTAGTGTTTGCCGAGGCTTGCGTGGACGTAGCCGTGCTTGAGGTTGGCATGGGCGGGCGTTGGGACGCCACGAGTGCGACCGATCCCGTCGCCGTTGCCATTACGGGCATTGGGCTCGATCATACACGTATTTTGGGCAACACGCTCGAGGCCATTGCGGGGGAGAAGGCTGCGGTTATTAAGCCTGGGCGCTTTGTTGTTTTGGGCGAGGGTACGCATGAGGCGAGCGTTCAGCGCGTGATGGATGCCCGTTGCCGTGAGTGCGGTGTGGTGCCGCTCGTGGTGAACCATGCCACAACCAAGGTTCCGGCACACGTGGGCGACACGGTTGAGTTTAGCTGCACCACGCCGCGTGCGATCTATACGTCAAGCATGGTTAAGCCGGCCTACCAGCCGCAGAATGCTGCGTGCGCGATTATGCTGTGCGAGGGGTATTTGGGCCGCGAGCTCGACCACGATGCGCTGGATGCATCGCTTATGGGCTGCCCCACGCCGGGTCGTTTTGATGTGCTGGGGACCGATCCGCTCAAGCTGATCGACGCCTGCCATAACCCTCAGAGCTGCGAGAACTTTGTGAGCGCGCTGGACGAGATAGATCCGTGCGTCGAGAATCGCCCCACGCTGCTGTGCGCCGCACTGGCCGACAAGGATGTGGCCGGTATTGTCGATGTTCTGATTCCGGCCTTCCCGCGTGTGGTCGTAACCCAGACCGATTCCGATCGCGCCCTGCCGGCAGAGGAACTTGCTGCCCTGGTGGACGCCAACAAGCTTGCCGGTGTGTACCCTAGCGTGCCCGAGGCTCTCGCGGCTTTTGACGCCGTGGGCGAGTCCTTCGTTGCCGCCGGCACCATCACCCTAGCCGGCGAAGTAGCCGGCCTGCTGCGCTAGCCCATCCCCTCATCAGTTGCGGTGAAATAGTTCCTGTTTTTGGGTTCTAGCAGCCCATCCAGGAACTATTCCACCGCAACTTAGTTTGGGGGCTTGGGGACCAGGCTAGTCTAGGCGGAATGGGTCGTGAGGGTAGGCGTTGAGAATCTCGACGCCCTTCTCGGTCACCAGGGCCAAGTCCTCGATGCGGACGCCGGTGCGGCCGGGGAGGTAGATGCCCGGCTCGATGGAGAACGTCATGCCCGGCTCTACGACCTGCTCGTTGACGAGTGAAACGTCGCCCGGCTCGTGGTCCTGCAGGCCGATCGAGTGACCCAGGCGATGCGTAAAGTACCGCCCATAGCCCGCGTCTTCAATCACGTCGCGTGCGGCGCGGTCCAGGTCACACATGCGCACGCCCGGTGCGATGAGTGTTTCGGCGGCCTCGTTGGCACGGCGCACGATGTCGTAGATGCGCGCCGTCTCCTCGTCCGGCTCGCCCCAAAAGAACGTGCGCGTCATGTCCGAACAGTAGTTGCAGCGGCGTCCGCCAATGTCGAACAGCACCACGTCGCCACGCTTGAGCACGGTGTCGTCGGGTTCGTGGTGCGGGTCGCCGGCGTTGGCACCAAAGCTCACGATGGGCGAAAAACTAAAGCCCTCGCAGCCGTGCTTGCGATACAAGCCGAGCATCTGGTCGGCAATCTCGCGTTCCGTCACGCCTTCGTGGACGAGCTTGATGGCATCGGCCATCACGGCGTCGTTAGCGGTCGAGGACGCGCGCATGAGCTCCTGCTCGGTGGCATCCTTGTGGGTGCGCGCTGCGGTGACGGCAAAGTCACCCAGGAAAAACTCGCTCGTAGCATGGCGCTCCATGAGCGGCATCAAAAAGCCGGAGCGCATGACGGTGTCGATGCCGAGCGGTTTGGTCGGATCGATTTCGCGAGCGATGGCATCGGCCACGACGTCGGTATCGGTGTGGTAGGCAACGCGGGCATTGTCATACTCGGGCAGCTGATGCAGAGCGTTGACCAAGATCACTGGCTCGTTACCGCGTGCGAGCAGCACGCCGCAAAAACGCTCGAACATATCGGCATAAAAGCCGGTCAGGTAATAAATCGACCACGGGTCGTTTACGAGCAGCTGTGCGCCGGGGTGCTGAGCCTCGAGCGCATCGAGCACGCGCGCCACGCGCTGGTCATCGACATGTGCCATGAAACATCCTTTCGCTAGGTTGCCACCATGGTATCCCATGCCCGGCAGCTAGGGACGTTCCTTTTATGCCGGCACTTTGGGACACTCCATGGCGAGCCTGGCAAGCGCGCAGGAAAAAGTAGTCATAAGAGGCCCGTCCCAAGACGATATGAGAAAGCCATTTGGGTCGCCTCCCCCGCGGCGCAGCTTCTTTCCGCGGGCTCGGGATGCCACAATGGGCTTTGAGTATCGGCCCGTGCGGTAGCCCTTACCGCACCTGCGGGGAGGAGGCTTCCCATGC
>JAXIZI010000032.1:0-7275 GCA_036304065.1 Collinsella sp.
CCGAGGCCGGCCTCGAACAGGTCGGCGGCGCGTGCCCTCATCTCGCGACCGTATCTTGCCTTCTTCCTGCGGGGCATTTCCGATGCCTCCCTTTTCTCGAACCTTAATTTCAAAGTCCAAGAAATGGGATGCAGTTCAAAACGTACCTGTCCCCAATGCCCCAATTACTTGGAGAGTTTGTCGACGACGCGTTCGATTTCGGCGAGTTTGGCGGCTTTGAGGTCTTCGTCGCCCGATTCGATTGCCGAAGTCACGCAGCCCTCGATATGCGCCTTGAGCACGTCGGCGTTAATGCGCGCGAGGAGCGCCTGTGTGGCCATGAGCTGCGTGGAGATATCGACGCAGTAGCGGTCCTCCTCGACCATCCGCAGGATGCCGTCGATCTGACCGCGTGCCGTCTTGAGCATGCGGGTCACCGATTTATGGTCTGCCATCATGTCGGGTCCTCGTTTCTGGTCGATCTTCCGGATGCCCCCGTCAGTTGCGGTGAAATAGTTCTTGTTTGCAGGCTTGAAGCGCTAAAACAGGAACTATTTCACCGCAACTTCTGAAGGGTTGGTTGAGTGGCGGTTGCTGAGCGGCTATGTCAGCCGGCAGTGGTGCCTGTTGGTGCGGCAGCTGCTACGCGGCGGTCACAGACAGGGCGTGGAATTTCTCGCCCGCGGCCTCGACAGCGGCGGCGAGTTGCTCGGCGGTTACGGTGTCGGCGCACTCCACCTGGACGGTCTGAGTCTCGTGGTCGGCGTCGGCGTCGGTTACGCCCGCAACGTTGAGCAGCGCGGTCTCGACGGTGGCGTCGCAGTGGCCGCACATAAGGCCGGAAGTCTTAATTGTGAAACGCATGGGTATTCCTCTCTGTTGTGTCGGCTTTCCCAGGCACCCGACCTTGACCTTCAAACCGTCGCTCGCGTACCAAAGTACGCGTCGCTCCTCTTTCAGGTCAATCTCGGGCACTTGGAAAACCCGTTCTAAATGGACTTAATGGTGAGCCTATTTTGCCACTTTAGGCTTAAAGGATTTCAAACGCAGGGCATTGGACACGACGCACACGCTCGACAGGCTCATGGCCGCGGCGCCAAACATCGGCGAGAGTTGCCATCCGGTGAGCGGGAAGAACACGCCCGCCGCCAGCGGAATGCCGATGCCGTTGTAGAACAGTGCCCAGAACAGGTCCTGCTTGATGTTGCGGATCGTGGCGCGCGAAAGCTCGATGGCGCGGGCGACGTCCATGAGGTCGCTGCGCATGAGCACCACATCTGCCCCTTCTTTGGCGATGTCGGCGCCGGTGCCGATGGCAAGGCCCACGTCGGCGCGCGCCAGGGCGGGGGAGTCATTGATGCCGTCGCCCACCATGGCGACCTTGCCGCCCGCATCCTGCAGTTCGCGCACGTGGCGTTCCTTGTCGGCGGGGAGGACGTCGGCGATGACCTGTTCGCTGCTCAGCCCCACGCGGCGGGCGATGGCCTCGGCCGTCACGCGGTTGTCGCCGGTGAGCATGCGCACGTCGACGCCAAGCGAGCGCAGTGCGGCGATGGCCCCGGCGCTCGTCTCCTTGACCTCGTCAGCCACGGCAATGGTGCCAGCAAGCTCGCCGTTCTTGGCAAAGAACAGCGGCGTCTTGCCTTCGACGGCAAATTGCTCGGCAAGACCCGCGGGCACGGTAACGCCCAACTCGTCCATCAGGCGCATATTGCCGGCGGCAATGGCGTTTTGCCCCTCGCGTGCCGTAACGCCTCGCCCGGGCACGGCAGTAAAGTCCTCGACCATGCGCGCGACGATCCCGCGTGTCTCACACTCGGCCATAATCGCCTCGGCCAGCGGGTGCTCGCTCGAGCGCTCCAACGCGGCGGCCAACTTGAGCAGCGCCTTTTCGCTCATGGCGGGCGAGCCGTCAGCGCGCGTGGCTACCACGATATCGGTCACGGCAGGCTTGCCGCGGGTGACCGTGCCCGTCTTATCGAGCACCACGGTGCCCACGCTGCGCAGGTTCTCCAGCGCCTCGGCGCTCTTAAACAGAATGCCCATCTCGGCGCCCTTGCCGGTGCCGACCATAATGGCGACGGGCGTGGCCAGGCCCAGCGCGCACGGGCAGCTGATCGCCAGCACAGCGACGGCGGAGGTGAGCGCCTCATTCACGTCGCTGGTCAGTGCCATCCACACCACAAAGGTCACGGCCGAGATCACGAATACCACAGGCACGAACACGCCGGCGACCTTGTCGGCCAGTCGAGCAATGGGTGCCTTGGTGGCGTTGGCGTCCTCGACGAGCTGGATAATCTTGGCGAGCGACGTGTCAGCGCCCACACGCGTAGCGCGGAAGGTAAACGATCCGGTGCGGTTGACGGTGGCGGCGTTGACGGTGGCGCCGGCGGTCTTCTCCACGGGGATGGACTCGCCGGTCAGTGCGCTTTCGTCCACGGCCGAAGCGCCCTCGAGTACCACGCCGTCGACAGGGATGGACTCGCCGGGGCGCACACGCAGCACCTGGCCGGGCAGAATGGCATCGACATCGACGGTGGTCTCGGTACCGTCGACGGCCACGACGGTCGCGGTCTTGGGCGCCAGGTCAATGAGCGCCTCGATGGCGCCGCCAGTCTTGGATTTGCTGCGTGTCTCGAGATATTTGCCTACGGTGACGAGCGACAAGATCGTGCCGGCGCTCTCAAAATACAGGTTGTCCATGCTCGTCATCATGGCCTCGTGGACCTGACCCGCGGCTAGCTGGTCGGCCATGATGAACATGGCGTAGAGCGACCAGGCGATGGACGCGGTGGCGCCCACGGCAATAAGGGCGTCCATGGTAGGCGCGCCGTGCGTAAGCGATTTAAACCCGTTGATAAAGTATGCGTCGTTGACGTAGACGATGGGAATGAGCAGGACGAGCTCGGTGAGCGCGAGCGTCATGCTGTGGGTGTGGTCGGTGAAGACGCCGGGCAGTGGCCAACCGAGCATGTGCCCCATGCCTATGTAGAACAGTGGGATGAGGAAGATGATCGAGATGATGAGGCGGGTGCGCATGGCAGAGGCGGCGGCCTCCAACTTTTTGGTCGGCGACTCCATATGGGCGGCGCCGGACCTGGCTTGCGCGTTGCCGTTTGAGTTGGCGGCATCGGTGCCCGTGCTAACGGGCGAGGCCGAATAACCCGCGCGATCGACGGCGGTACAGATGTCGTCGGGGGAGACCTGCGCGGGGTCGTAGTCGACCAGCATGGAGCCGGCGAGCAGGTTGACCGCGACGCTTTGGACGCCGTCGAGCTTGCTCACGGCACGGTCCACGTGCGCCTGGCAGGCGGCGCACGTCATGCCGCCCACATCGAACTTATCTTGAGCCATGGCTTCTCCTTTCTGTGGCGTAGTGTCGGAAATGTTAACCATCCGATACTATACACCCATACCCCCTGGTGGTGTCCAGTGGAGATTGAAATGTATGACATTCTGGTATTGGTCGAGGTGATAGCCAGGTCGGCGGACCGTAGCCGGTCTAATGTCTCAATCTGTAACAACTAGACCCGTTTTTGTCGAGTAACTGTTACAGATCGAGACATTACATCGAGCCACAACTTAACGTCTCAACCTGTAACGCCTAAGGACCGTTTTTCCTGCTAGATGTTACAGATCGAGACAAACCGTCCGCGGTCAACTCAAATGTCTTGATTTGTAACATCTAGAGAGGTTTTTGACCCCTTACTGTTACAGATCGAGACAATTGCCGGGGAGGGGTCCCGTCACGGCAAGACGCCCGCCGCCTAGATACAGAACCCGGGGATCACACAGGTTAGCTTGCTTGGCTTTTCCGCAGGCGTTGCGTACGTAAAGACGTCGCCGTCGTGCCCCACGCGGTTCATATAGAGCGTGCCTTCGCTCTCCGATGTGTCGGGGCTCACCGTGCGCTCCCACCAACAGGTGTCCTTGCCCTTCCACTGGCGGACCATCGTCTCGTTCGTGGAATACGGGCTCACCTTGAGCTCGCGGAAGAGCTGATACTCCCTGCCCTCGCCGTTGTAGATGTCTGCCAGGTAGTGATAGCCCTCGGTAAACGAATCGGGCGGTTGCGTACCGCACAGCTCGACCATGGCGGGCAGCCAAAGGGTTGCGGGCAACTCGCTCAGGCACGATGCGCTGTTGGCGGCGCCCACATTGTTCGAGACCTTCTTGACCCCTTTAATGAGTGCGCGCAACTCGTTGGGCAGCAGCTTAAGGCCGTCGCCGTTGAGCCATTCCCGCAGCTCGCAATCTGCCCAGCCGGCGCTCGGCGGTTCAGCCGCAGCGTTGCGCTCGGCAATACCCGCGTCGAACATAAACGTTAGTCCGGCCTTGCCCGTCCCGTCCAGAAGCTCATCGTGGCGGATGCCCACAAGCTGCGCGCCAACCTGCAGCCCGTTGGTGAGCGTGACACGCTTGGTACACGGATAGGGGATATGCCCATCGGCATCGAGCAGATGATAGCGCCTGGCAATCTCGCGTGCCTCGCTACGGGTCTCGGTGGCCTTAATCTTGAGCGAAATCTCCTGCAGCTGATCCCAAGTGTAGTCGTCAAGTGAACCGCGGATGCCGTCCAGGTAGTCGGGGATGCCAAAGCCACGGGTTGCGGCCCCGATAACGCAGAGCCCCGCAACGGCTGCGACAACGCCACCGATAATAAAGCGGCGGCGGGTCATGGCGTCGTGCCGGGCCTGCTCCAGGATCTCTCGCGCGCGCTCGCCGGCGACGTCGACCTTAAGGTGCGTGCCAGAATCGATATCGATTGCGGCCTCGTCTCCTGCGCCTTCGCGGCCTTCGGATTCGGCGTCGGTGAGGTATGCCGAGAGCACCTCGAGCATCTGCTGCTCGGTGGGACGATCGCACTGCTCGACTGAGAGACCCTTCATGATGATCTGGACGAGCGCCTCATCGCCCTCGCAGCGCGGCTCGAGCGGTGCCGGCTTGGTCTTGGTCTTTACGAGATAGAACGAGCCGGTTGCAGCGGCGTCCGTCGACTCAAAGTCAAACGGTTTGCGACCGCTGTAGAGCTGGTACAGAATGCTCGAAAGCGCATAGACGTCGATTGCCGGCGAACGGCGAAGGGCCGCGATGCCTTCGATATCCTGCGTGAGCATCTCGGGCGCGGCGTATGCGGGCGTGGCAAAACGCCAGATGTCGGCGCGCCGGGTGATCGTGTCGTCGCCGAGAGCCATGGTCGCGGAGCCCATGTCGATGAGGCAGGGGTCAAAGGAGCAATCGGCAATCTGCTGCTCGAGCGTTCGGCTGGTGGTGCGGAACATGATATTGGCAGGCGACAGGTCGCGATGGATGACCGGATTCACGAGGCCTTGGGTCATCAAGAGCGCACGAAGCACGGCGTTTCCGACGGCGGCGACCATCTGGGTGGTCAGCCCGCCCGAGGCGTCGTGCGGAAGCAGGGGCAGCGCCTGCTTGAGCGAGGTGCCCTCGACCCACTCCATGAGGATGAGAGGGTCATCCTCGCACGATCCGTAGCCATAGACGCGCGGAAATCCGCGCAGGTGCGAGACGGTACACAGATGACGGTACTCCTCGAACAGCGCAGCGGTGCTGGCCAGGTGCGCTGCCGATTGCTCGGCGGAGCGGTCGGGGGCTTGGCCGGAAAGGATGGCGTTGTCCTTGAGTAGCTTGACGGCAAAGACCTCGCCGCTCGTGTTGGTCGCGCGCAGCACGTGTCCGATGTTGCCGTTGTTGCGGTGGGCCGTCTGGAGAATAAGCGTCATAAACCGACGCTTGGCGTCGTCCTCGGCGCTGGGGTCGACCGCCACGGCGGTGTCGAACGTGTCAAGACGGATGAGTTTGTCGCCATAGGCGCTATCGGTAGTATCCATGGCGTTCCTTTGTCTGGCATGGGTTGCCGCGCGTATACGTGAGCAGTGCGGATATCGGTAAAGTACCATGATAGCCGCACTGTCCACGTATACCGCTGAGTATTGTCGTTTACGACGCAGAAGGTAGAAGACGAAAGACGGACGGCGACCGTCTTTCGATCGCCGTCCGCTCTAGTCCACAATGACAAGGAATGTCGTGTAGAGACCCAGATGGAGCCTGTCGCTGTTTTCGATTTCCACGGGGGGATAGATCTTGCCGGGCTCGCGTTGGTCGCGCGGCGGCTCAATCACAATATCGCCGTCGCCTGCACCCGATTCGAGTACCGTGCCGTTGGTCGATCCAAGGCCCTGGGCGTACCAGTGCTCACCCTCAAGCCAAATGCGAAGATGCTCGCGCGATGCGTCGGCGCCCACATCGGTGATGCTGGGCGAGGTTTTGGGCAAAGAACCAATCACGGTGCCGCGCGGATCGCGTGTGAGGGGATGGATTTGCATGTCGGCGCAGTTGTCGGCATGGGTTCTGAGCAGACCGAGGTTGGGGGCGACGGTGCGCGGCTGCTCCAGACTGCTCATAAAGCCACGTCCGACGGTAGTTTCGGTGGTGCCAAAGTGCCCGCCCGTCTTGCTGTCGCAAAAGCGCTCGACGGTGGCCACGCCCTGAACGGGGTCGGCGAGCGCCCCCGTTGACACAAAGAGCATAAGGTAAAGCGTGCTTTTCTCGCGCACGGCATTGCCGTCAAAGTTGTCGATGCGATTGAGGGCATTTGCATATAGGCGGCTGTCCAGTTTGTAGCTGGCGAGAGCCGACATCATTTCGTTGGCGGCCGGACCGCGATAGTGCTCGGCGATTGCCCGATAGGCGGACTCGCCGCCGCCGAGCTTGCTGCAGATTGCCGAGGAAAGGTTGAGCGTGGTGACGGTAAAGTCGCTGTAGATGGAGGGCGCGCACTGGTCAGGCTTGCGATGGACGATGTAACGGGTGAGATACGAGCGGTTGGAAGAGCATTTCTCGAGCAGGGTACTGCCGAGATAAGAGTTTCCATTGATGAGCATTCGGGCGATCTCGAGATGTTTAAGACCGCCGAACGAGCGAATATCGTTATAGAGGACCGAGCAAGGCGTCTCTGCTGCCACGGATACCTCCTTTGATTGCTTCCTAGCCAATATGGCGATAGGAATTAATGGCCCCCGGTGGGCGACGTATTAAATGGCTGCGCAATATATAGCGTAACCAAAGCAACATTATAGGCCACATGTTCGAAATTGCAGGAAGACCGAGAGATTTGGTTTGGACTGGACGGAAATCCCTTGATTATCGACTTCATCCGAACACCTCCCACATTCATCCGTACATGTACGGATGAATGTGGGAACCCGATACCCTGAGGGCCGGATCGGCCGGCCCCGGGAGATCGGAGGACGTCATGTCCGGAAAGAGCGGAAA
>JAXIZI010000033.1:0-28953 GCA_036304065.1 Collinsella sp.
ACGTCGTGCATTGGAACACGAGGCGTCGCCAGGTGGCGCTCGGCGGCCTCACCCCGGTGGAGTTTCGGAAACGGCTATTGAAAGCGTCCTAGTGTTCGCTTCTAATAAAAGAAGGCCAAGATTCGGGACGCAGTTCATTTGCACCGTCTTGGTATTCCGGGGACAGGTATGTTTGCACCACATTGGTGCAGATTAACCTGTCCCCCTTGCTCTAAATCGGGTATAAAGGCGTGCAGCATATCGAACGAAAGGCAATTTGCATGAATGACTTTATGAAGGGTCGCAATGGTGCCGATGAACTCACCATCGTGATGGGTTTTGCCGGCATCGTCATCGCGATGATCGGATCGATAGCCCGCATCCAGTGGCTCAGCTGGATTGCCATCGCCGTAATCGTGATTGGCGTGCTGCGCGGCCTGTCCAAAAATATCGACGCACGTCACAACGAGAACGAGGCCTTTGTCGCCGCGACTGCAAACGTCCCCTGCCTGGGCAAATTCGTCGCCAGCTTGGGCGGCGGAACCGCAGCGGCCAGCACCTCACGCGCGGCCGGCACCAGTAAGGAAGACTTTGAGCGTGCCAAGCGCACGGCCAAGAAGATGTGGAAGGGCCGCAAGACCACGGCCTATCTCAAGTGCCCCAACTGCGGCCAGATGCTCTCCGTCCCCAAGGGCAAGGGCAAGATCCGCGTCACCTGCCCCAAGTGCCACGCCAAGATGGAGACGCGCTCCTAGCCGCCATACCATAGGACAAATAAAAGCCGAGGCCTCGCGCTGAGACCTCGGCTTTTTGTATGCGACAACGGAGCTGTCCCTTTGTCACACCTATGCTACGCCGTCGCGGGCCAGCTCCTCAGCCAGAGCTTCGGCTGGCATGGCCATAATCGCGTCGAGCTCGGCATCCACCTCGGGGATGCGCTTCACCTTGAGTTTGCACACCAGATCGCCGCGACACATCACGTGCATCGGCTCACGCAGAGCGCACAGGTCATCGAGCGGGTTCTCGCGCGTCACCAAGATATCGGCGGCCTTGCCGCACTCGATCGTGCCAGTCTCGCCGTCCAGCCCCAGCAGCTCGGCGTTGACTTGCGTAGCCGTATGCAGTGCGAAAGCGTTGCTCACGCCGACATACTTGGCAAAATAGGCCACCTCACGCCACATGTCGTACTGCGTCACGAACGGGCAGCTCGAGTCCGTGCCAAGGCCCACCTTAACGCCAGCTTCCAGTGCGGCACGGGCGCTCTCGATGATGCCCGAGCACACGATGTCGCCGTTCTTCTTTTGCGTATCGGTCGAATGGGTCTTTTCCGGGTCGAGCAATACAAACGGCAGCGCCGGGCTGATAGTGCAGGTCACACTCGGCGCACGCCCCTCGAGCTGTGTGCCCGCGGCGCCACGATACAGCTCCAAGATTTCGGGTGTCAACGGAGCGCCGTGCTCAATCGTGTCAACGCCGGCCTCAAGCGCGGCCTTCACGCCCTCGGTACTCTCGACATGGGCCATAACCGGAAGGCCCGTATCGTGCGCCGCCTTGCATGCCGCCGCGGCAACCTCCACCGGCATACGCAGCACGCCCGGCTCGCCCACCTCGGTCGCATCGAACACGCCGCCCGTCACGAACAGCTTAATGACGTCGGCACCGCGCGCATACAGGTCGCGCACCTGTTCGGCTGCCTCGGCGGGACTGTTGGCCACCTGGGCGAACAGGCCCGCACCATGGCCGCCCGGCACCGTGACGCCCGTTCCCGGCGCCACCAGGCGAGGACCTTGATACTTGCCGGCATCGATAGCATCGCGCACGGCCAGATCGGCAAACAGCGGGTCGCCCGCGCCGCGCACCGTGGTCACGCCACTTGCCAGTTGTTGTTGGGCGCTGCCCTTAAGAATATGGCGCACGATGGCGCGCCCCACGGGATTATCGAGCTTCTTCATCAGCGCGCCCGCATCGCCGGCCGAGACAGGCTTGCCCGAGCCGCACAGGTGCACGTGCATATTGATGAGACCGGGCATGAGATACGCACCGCCCAGGTCGATAACCTCGGCACCCGCGGGCGCCTGCGCCACAGCACTCGGCCCCATCCAGGTGATGACGCCGCGCTCAACAGTCACGGCCATATCGGGATGCGGCTCCATATGCTCCGAGCCATCCAGAATGGTCGCATTGATAAACAACGTGGAACGATCGGCAGACGCCATATCGAGCTCCTCCCTCACGATTAACTTGGACATTTGTCCATTATCACCTAGTCCCGCTGGATTGCTGCAGACGCATCGGTTAACGGAGGGAAGAGGGGATGTGGGAGACGGAATATGCTGCAGTCCCACCCCACCGACAACAGGGAAATGTCTCGATCTGTAACAGGTACAGGGTTATTGGGCCCCTTGATGTTACAGATCGAGACATTCGGTCAACGTTTCACCGGCTTGTCTCGATCTGTAACAATTACGAGCTCAAATAACCTCTAAACGTTACAGATTGAGACAAAACCTCTCAGCGCCCATACCACTGACGTCTCCACTCCTCAGCCAAATCGGGCCGTCGCGGAATACCCGCCAGCCTCATCTTCTCAACCAGCTTCCCCGGATTCTTGAGCTCATCAAACGTAAACCGAAGCACCTTGTGCCCGAGCATTGTCAGATGGGACTCCCGTTGACGTTCTGCCACGAATGGGTCGACCGACTCCCGGCCCTCGCCGTTCTGCAAGGTGTACTTCACCTTTCCGTCGAGCTCGCCGATGACACACGTCCCGTCCTCGAGCTGCCAAAAATAGTCGACGCGAAATACCTGGCTCGGATCGAGCGGGTCGCGAAACTCCACCTGCAGCTCCGGAACCGGAAAGTCGTACGCAATAAAGAACGCTCGGAACCGAGACTCGCCGCCGTTTTCGGACAGCCCGTCCGCATACGACGCAATCACCTGTGCTCTGCGATGCCCGTGCTTGCCTTCACAATCTATACGAAGCCGCTCACAAAAGTCATCGCGCGATACGCCTTTCGCCCGCAGTGCAGAATCGGCAATCGCCAATCCGTAGGAGAACGGCGCACGCAGCAAGCAATCCTCCACCGTGCGCCAAAACGACGTCACCTGCACGCCGTCGACTTGTTCAAGTACACCCGCCGCCTGCGGACGCAACAGCCGACACCCTGCACTCAGCGGCACCGAGCAACCCGTCTTAACAAGATATCGTGGCCCAAGCAGATCATTCGGCACCTCCAAACCCCACAAAAGCGCCGCGTCATAGCCCCAAAACGCCCAATCGGGATGAAATTCCGCAAGCCCTTTGATAGTCCTCAGTGCTCGCTCCGTCAGCGTCAATGCATCCCAATCATGCTTAAAACAGAACAGGTACGGCTCGGGCTCCGCAATATCGTCGGTTCCAACATGGCGTCGCAACCACATGAGCTCGGTATTGTCATGCGTTGCGAGCAGCGTACCTTGCTCGGTCGCCTCCGTGAGCCGCGCGAGCATCCTGTTCCGCGCCAACGTGTTGCGAGTCGCATGTTTGTGTTTGAGAACGGTATTAGACACTTTCATCACCACCACGTCAGACAAATGGACCATCGTCACCGTTGCCTCCGCTGACAAATGTCTTGATCTGTAACAGGAAGACCGATTTTTGGCCGCTAGATGTTACAGATCGAGATCTTTCGACACCGCGTCCAACCTTTGTCTCAATTTGTAACAGGTAGGTCGAGTTTTGGCCTGTAGATGTTACAGATTGAGACATTCCCCCAACCAGGTGCCAAACGTCTCGATCTGTAACAGTTAGACGTTCTCCAGGGCCCTAAACGTTACAGATTTAGACAAATCAGCAGCGCCCAAGCATTCGTCTCGATCTGTAACAGGTAGACCGGTTTTTTGTCCCTAAACGTTACAGATCGAGACAAATAGACACGCGGCGGCGCTGCGACAGCCCATCCCTTACTCCCACTCCTGCTCGTAGATGTTGAGCGACTTTACGTACCGCCCCTGGGCGCCCATGATGTCGCGGACCAGACGCAAGAAGAAACTGATGCACGAGGTGTCAAAGCCATCCTGCAGGTCCTCCGGATGCACCGCACCAGGCCCATCGACCGCCGTGTCACTCAGGCGTGCGATGTCATACAGATAGAGTTGTCCCGCCGTCAGCCAGACATCGTCGACGCAGGCGAGGCGCACCGCAATCGCTCCGTCGCTCCAATGCTCCTTTTGCACGATATGCGGATCGTAGACGTCAAAGCGACGGTCGGTGCGTGTGTCCTTCAGCGCGACCATACCAGTCGCAGGATCCTTGTCCAAAATGCCAAAGCGCGAGAAATACTGCGTGTCGCATACCTGCTCGAGCCGCTTGAGCGAGGCAGGCGAAAGCGATGCCGGCGGCTCATCAACATACAGCTCGAGCAGCGTCTTGCCATGGCGATAGGGGCGCTCGAAGAGCAGCCAATCGGTAAATGCCATGTTGTAGGCCATGATTTCGTTTTGGGAAGGCTCGGTGCAATAGCCGAGCCACGGGTCGACAATGATCTCGAACTGCTCGCGCGCCGGCTCCAAAAACTGAAACTTCCGCAGCATCCAAAAATGGGCCATGTCGGCAATATCGTTGCCAACGGCTTCGGCCAGATGCGCTCGGTCTAAAACGTGGTCAGTCACGGCATCCTCCTCAAACTGATGAACCTCAATTTGAGCTTACGAGGAGGGTGGGCAGCCACGACCAGCGCGGGCAAAATAGGCCTCCGGCTGCAAACCAGATGCTGACCAAACACTTGACGGGACACTTGACCGAATGAGCGCACCGCAAAGAAACCGCAGGTAGATATAGACAGTCAGTTCACTCATTTGAGGCAAACGCCCGCTACCACCACAGAAAGAGCAGAGTAGCACAGTCGCAAACGTCGACGAATGAACACTTGCACGTCGGCAAATGACAAAGTCGCCTGCGAACTCGCAAGGAGTGTCCCCGAATGCCGGCACATAAGGAACGTCCCCAGCTGCCGGCACTTGGGGACGTTCCTTTTGGGCCGGCATTCGGGGACAGCCCTTGACGATTCAGCTGTGGACAGCCGCCTTACAGCTCCAGCGCGTCGGCGACTTCGGCAGCGCAGGCCAGGGCGTCGGCCATAGCGTTCACCACGAGCGAGCTGCCGTTACGAGCGTCACCGGCAACATACACCGGCGCGGCATCCACAGCGACGCCGCCAACACGCGCCGCAAGATGCGAGCCCTCGGCGGCCATCACAGGCAGCGGACGACCAGCAGTGGCAACGGGCACGCCAACGGCGTCGAACACACCGTGCTCTGGGCCCGTAAAGCCGCAGGCGATGAGCACCAGCTGGGCCGGCACCTCGTGCTCGGAGCCCGCGATGCGCTCGGGCTTGCCAGCCGACCAATCCAGATCGACCACGCGCAGGCCCGCGGCCGCGCCCTTCTTGTCCAGCAGCACCTCGAGCGTATCCACGCCCCAAGCGCGCATCTCGCCGCCCATGACAGCGATGGCCTCCTGCTGGCCGTAGTCGGTCTTCTTAACGTTTGGCCACTGCGGCCAGGGGTTGCTCGCCGCGCGCGCATCAGGCGCCGCCGGCAAGAACTCAAACTGGCGCACGCTGCGCGCACCCTGACGTACCGCGGTGCCCACGCAGTCGTTACCGGTATCGCCGCCGCCAATGACCACGACGTCCAGGCCGTGTGCATCGACGACAGGCTCGCCGCCATCGAGCACCGAGACGGTCGAGGCCGTCAGGTAGTCCACGGCATACACCACGCCGGGTGCGTCAATATTCTCAGCAGCCAGCCCACGCGGGGCGCGAGCACCGGCAGCCACCACGACGGCGTCAAAGCCATTGAGCTTGGCCGCCACCGCAGGGTTCGTAACGTCAGCACCCAGCTCGAACACAATGCCCAGCTCGCGCATGAGCGCCACGCGACGCTCGACCACGGACTTCTCGAGCTTCATGTTGGGAATGCCGTACATGAGCAGACCGCCCGGGCGGTCGTCGCGCTCAAACACAGTCACGCGGGCCCCACGACGCGCAAGCTCCCATGCTGCCACCAGACCAGCGGGACCGGAGCCCACCACGGCAACCGTGGGTGCACCCTCCCCTGCCGGCTCAAAGCGGTGCGGACCGCCATTTGCCCACTCATGGTCGCTAATCGCGCGCTCGTTGTCATGGATCGTCGTGGGCTGGCCATCGACCGAGCCCAGGTTGCATGCGGCCTCGCACAGCGCCGGGCACACGCGACTCGTGAACTCGGGCATGGGCGAGGTGAGTGACAGGCGCTCGGCAGCCTCGTCCCAACGGCCGCGGTACACCAGCTCGTTCCACTCGGGAATCAGGTTGTGCAGCGGACAGCCGCTCGGACGTGCCTTGCCAAAGCTCGCGCCCATCTGACAAAACGCCACACCGCACATCATGCAGCGGCTCGCCTGGGCACGGCGCGCATCGTCGTCGAGCTCCACGTACAGCGGATCGAAATCGCGGCTGCGCTCCTCCACGGGGCGCAGCTCGTGGGTCACGCGATCGATATCAAGAAAAGCACCGGGCTTACCCATGGCACTTACGCCTCCTTCTTGGTCGAAGCAACAGAG
Source organism: Collinsella sp. (assembly GCA_036304065.1). Taxonomy (GTDB): domain Bacteria; phylum Actinomycetota; class Coriobacteriia; order Coriobacteriales; family Coriobacteriaceae; genus Collinsella. Next base: position 6,563 of record JAXIZI010000033.1, read on the forward strand.
CTGGCGGCAGCGGGCACAGCGCCAGCGACACCACCCGCCACATCAAAGCGAGCGACATCGGCGGCGTCGGCGCGACCGGTCACAATGTCAAACGCCAGCTCCTCGGCCTGCTCATGCGTCTTGCCGACGGCCTCGGCGGCGGCGACAATCGCCAGCACGCGCTCGTACTCGGTCGGAATGACCTTCACAAAGTGCTTGCTCATCGTCTCAAAGCTGTAGAGCAGCTTAATGCCGCGCGGGCTCTGCGTCGCGTCCACGTGCTCCTGGACGAGCGCACGAATCTGCGCCAGCTCACCGGCCGTCGGGGCTTTAAGCTCAACGCTCTCGTGGTTCACACGGGCATCGAGCGTGCCGTACTGGTCAAAGACGTAAGCCACGCCGCCCGTCATGCCGGCGGCGAAGTTCTGCCCGACCTCGCCCAGGATGAGCGCCAGACCTCCCGTCATGTACTCGCAGCCATGGTTGCCGCAGCCCTCGACCACCACCGTGGCACCGGAGTTGCGTACGCCAAAGCGCTGGCCGGCCAGGCCGTTAATGAAGCCGCGGCCACTCGTAGCGCCAAAGAACGCAACGTTGCCCACGATGATGTTCTCGTCGAACTTGTAGGTCGCATGCGGGTTGGGGCGCACCGACACCTCGCCGCCCGAAAGGCCCTTGCCAAAGTAGTCGTTGGCGTCGCCGCACACGTTGAGCGTAATGCCGCGCGGCAGGAAGGCGCCAAAGCTCTGACCGGCCGAACCATCGCAATCGATGGTGATGGAGCCGGCGGGCAGGCCCTCGGGATGCGCCTTGGTCACCGCGTTGCCCAAGATGGTGCCCACGCAGCGGTTGACGTTGGCGATATCGGCGCGGAAGCGAATCGGACGCAGGTGCGCACGGGCATCGGCCGTATAGGGCACAAACAACGTGGAGTCGAGCGTCTTTTCGAGCTCGCTGTCCGCAGCCATCTGGGGCAGGAAGTGACGGCCGTCGGCACCCGGGATATGGGCACCAAACTCACAGGTCGCGCTCGCCAGCACGGGCGACAGATCCAGCAGGTTAGCCTTGCGGTTGCCCGGGACCTCAATCTGGCGCAGGCACTCGGGATGGCCGACCATCTCGTCGACGGTGCGGAAGCCCAGGCTCGCCATGACCTCGCGCAGCTGCTCGGCAACAAAGAGCATAAAGTGCTCGACGTGCTCCGGCTTGCCGCGGAAGCCGCGACGCAGGCGACAGTTTTGCGTGGCGATGCCGGCCGGGCAGGTATCCTGCTGGCAGTCGCGCTGCATGAGGCAGCCCATGGAGATGAGCGGCATGGTCGCAAAGCCAAACTCCTCGGCACCCAGCAGGCAGGCGACGGCAACATCGGTGCCGTCCATGAGCTTGCCGTCGGCCTCGAGCACCACGCGCGAGCGCAGGCCGTTTTGCAGCAGCGTCTGCTGGGCCTCGGCAAGGCCAAGCTCCAGCGGCAGACCGGCGTGCCAGATCGAATCGCGAGCAGCGGCACCCGAGCCGCCGTTGTGGCCGCTGATCAAAATCTTGTCGGCAGCGCCCTTGGCAACACCAGTGGCGATGGTGCCGACGCCGGCCTCGCTGACCAGCTTGACCGACACGCGTGCGCCGGGGTTGGCGTTCTTAAGATCGAAGATCAGCTCTGCCAGGTCCTCGATGGAGTAGATGTCGTGGTGCGGCGGAGGCGAGATCAGGCCGATGCCGGGCGTGGACTGACGGACCTCGGCAATCCAGGGGTAGACCTTCTTGCCGGGCAGGTGACCGCCCTCGCCGGGCTTGGCGCCCTGGGCCATCTTGATCTGAATCTCGAAGGCGCTGCACAGGTAGCGGCTCGTCACGCCAAATCGCGCACTTGCTACCTGCTTGATCGCGGAGTTCTTGGAGTCACCGTTAGCCAGTGGGGTCTCGCGACGCGGATCCTCGCCGCCCTCGCCGGAATTGGAACGGCCGTGCAGGCGGTTCATGGCGATGGCCATGCACTCGTGCGCCTCTTTGCTGATGGAGCCATACGACATGGCGCCGGTGTTAAAGCGGCGGACGATATTGAGCGCAGGTTCCACCTCGTCGAGCGAAACCGGGGTGCGGCCGCTGGCATCAAAGTCGAGCAAGTCGCGCAGGCGCACGGCACGGCCGGTGCGGTGCAGGCGGGCGCTGTACTCCTTAAAGGTGTCGTAGCTGTCCTCGCGGCAGGCGGTCTGCAGCAGGTAGACGGTCTGGGGGTCGATCAGGTGATCCTCACCACCGAACGGGCGCCACTTGGTCAGGCCCAGTGTGGGCAACTGATCGGGAGCCGGGCTCTTAAGAATGGCGAGCGCGGCGTCGTAGCGTTCGTTCTGCTCGCGCTCGACGTCCTCGACACCCATACCGCCCACACGGCTCACCGTGCCGGCAAAGTACGCGTTGACGAACTCGGGCGTAAAGCCCACGGCCTCGAAGATCTGCGCCGAATGGTAGCTCTGCACCGTGGAGATGCCCATCTTGGACATGATGGAGACGATACCCGCCGTCGCGGCCTTATTGTAGTTGTCGATGCCCTGCTCGGCCGTCACGTCCAGGTCGCCGCGCGCCGCCAGATCGCGAATGCACGCATGCGCGTTGTACGGATAGATGCCGCTCGCGGAGTAGCCCACCAGCGCCGCAAAGTCGTGCGGAGACACGGCATCGCCGCACTCCACCACGATGTCGGCAAAGGTACGCACGCCGGCGCGGATCAGGTGGTTGTGCACGCAGCCCACGGCGAGCAGCGACGGCACGGGCACCTCGCCCGCAGCGGCACGATCGCTCAGCACCACGATGTTCACACCGTCGCGGACCGCAGCCTCAACGTCCTCGGCAAGCTGCTTAAGCGCAGCCTGCAGCGCGCCCTCGCCGGCGTCGCGGCGGTAGACGGCACGGAAGCGACGGGTCTTAAAGCCCACGCGGTCGATGGCGCAGATGCGGTCGAACTCCTCCTCGTTGAGCAACGGGCGCTCCAGGCGCACCAGCTGGCAGGCCGTGCGGGAGTCCTCGAGCAGGTTACCGTGGTTGCCCAGGTAGAGCGTGGTCGAGGTTACCATATGCTCGCGCAGGGCATCGATCGGCGGATTCGTGACCTGGGCGAACAGCTGATAGAAGTAATCGAAGAACGAACGCGTCTTCTTGGACAGGCAGGCCAGCGGCGCATCGATACCCATCGAAGCGAGCGGTGCCTTGCCCTGCTGGGCCATGGGGCGCACGACCTCGTCAACATCATCCCAGTGATAGCCGAGCTTGGCCATACGCACGGCGGTAGGCACCTCGTCGTCCTCGGCGGGTGTTGCCGCAACGGGCTCATCGAGCGCGTCGACGGTCAGCGTCTCCTCGGCAATCCAATCACGGTAGGGCTTTTCCTTGGCGTAACGGGCACGCAGCTCGTCGTTGTAGATGACGCGACCGCGGGCAAAGTCGACCTCGAGCATCTGGCCCGGCCCCAGACAGCCGCTCGTCAGGATGTTCTCGGGGCTCACCTCGATGGTGCCCACCTCGCTTGCCAGCATAAAACGACCGTCGCGCGTCACATAGTAGCGGGCGGGACGCAGGCCGTTGCGGTCGAGGGCAGCACCCAGGGTACGGCCGTCGGTAAAGGCGATGGCGGCCGGGCCGTCCCAGGGCTCCATGAGCATGGACTGGTAGGCGTCGTAGGCGCGGCGCTCCTCGCTCAGGCTGTCGTTGTGGTCCCACGGCTCGGGCAGCAGCATGGACGCGGCACGCGTGAGCGGACGGCCGTTCATGACCAAAAACTCAAGCACATTGTCCAGAATCGCGGAGTCGGAGCCCTCGCGGTTGATGATGGGCATCACGCGCTCAAGATCGTGCTGCAGCACGGGGCTGTACAGGTTGGGTTCGCGGGCGCGAATCCAGTTGACGTTGCCCTTGAGGGTGTTGATCTCGCCGTTGTGGATGATAAAGCGGTTGGGATGTGCGCGCTCCCAGCTGGGCGTGGTGTTGGTGGAGTAGCGCGAGTGGACGAGCGCCACGGCCGTTTTGACGGCGGCGTCGTTGAGGTCGATGAAGAAACGGCGCATCTGCGTGGCCACAAGCATGCCCTTGTACACGATGGTGCGCGAGCTCATGGAGCACACATAGAAGATCTTGTCGCGCAGGGCGAACTCAGCGTCGGCCTTCTTTTCGATGGTGCGGCGGCACACGTACAGGCGACGCTCAAAGGCATCGCCGGCGGGCGTGTCGTCCGGACGGCCCAGGAAAGCCTGCAGGATAGTAGGCATGCAGGCGCGGGCCGTCTCGCCCAGGTCGTGCGGGTCGACCGGCACCTCGCGCCAGAAGAGCAGCGGCACGCCGGCTTCGGCGCAGCCCTCCTCAAACACGCGGCGGGCATCCTCTACACCCTTGTCGTCCTGCGGGAAGAACAGCATGGCCACGCCATAGTCGCCCTCTGCCGGCAGAATCTGACCGCACTTTTGAGCCTCTTTACGGAAAAAGTGATGCGGAACCTGGAACAGGATGCCAGCGCCGTCGCCGGTGTTCTTCTCGAGTCCCGTACCACCGCGGTGCTCCAAGTTAACCAGAATGGACAGTGCATCGTCCAGAATCTGGTGATGGCGCTCACCGTTGATATCGGCAAGCGCGCCGATGCCACATGCATCGTGGTCGAATTCGGGGCGATAAAGGCCCTGCTGCTGAGCGGGATCTGCCTGCATCGCGATCCTCCCCTAGGTGTTAGACAGTCAGTTGACTAGGCATACTAGAAGCATCACCGGTCCGTTGTGTTTCCCGCCCGTTTCGAAACAATCGCGTAACGCACGCCCTACGAGTGGACACCGCCGACCTCAAGGACGGCAACAAGGGCCCCAAGTTCGACCTGTAAACTCACCGCTTCAAACATCTCAATCTGTAACAGGAGGAGCCGGTTTTGGCGCTTAGATGTTACAGCTTGAGATTTTCTGCAGGACAGTTTTGGTTTGTCTCGATCTGTAACACGAAGGGCCGGTTTTTGCAGCTAACTGTTACAGATCGAGATTTTCCATAGAACCATTTCCTCCTGTCTTGACCTGTAACACCTAGGCCCAATCTCCATCCCTAGTTGTTACAGATCAAGACATTTCGGCAGCCCCCTTTCACCATCCTATTTAAATACAACAATTTTGTTAGTCTAGGTTAACTTTTGAGCCTAAAACGGGTATCCTTTGCGACGTCAAACAAACAGCACGCACACCGTGCCAGATCAAGGAGGCCCCTATGGCGCACCAAGCAGACCAGCAGACGATGCAACTCGTCCTTATCCGTCACGGAGAATCCGAGTGGAACAAGCTCAACCTGTTCACCGGCTGGACCGATGTCGAGCTCACCGACACAGGCCGCGAAGAGGCGGCGGCAGGCGGCCGCGCCCTCAAGGAAGCGGGCTTCGACTTTGACATCTGCTACACTTCGCGCCTCAAGCGCGCGATCCACACCCTCAACATCGTGCTCGGCCAAATGGATCGCGAGTGGCTGCCCGTCATCAAATCCTGGAAGCTCAACGAGCGCCACTACGGAGCGTTGCAGGGTCTCAACAAGGCCGATGCCGCGGCGGAGCACGGCGACGAGCAGGTGCTCATCTGGCGCCGTTCCTTCGATGTCTGCCCGCCGGCGCTCGAGCCGGGCGACGCGCACGATCCCTACACCCAGGAGCAATACCGTGATGTCGCACCCGATCAGCTGCCCTATACCGAGTGCCTCAAGGACACGATAGCCCGCGCCTGGCCTTATTTCGAAGACGAGATTCGCCCCCAGATGCTCGCCGGTAAGCGCGTACTCATCGCCGCACACGGCAACTCCCTGCGCTCACTCGTCATGAAGCTCGAGCACCTCACACCCGAGGAAATCCTCAAGGTCAACATTCCCACCGGCGTGCCGCTCGTCTACACCTTCGATACCGATTTCAACGTCCTCGACAAGCGCTACATCGGCGACCCGGCGACCATCGCCGCCAAGATCGACGCCGTGGCCAATCAGGGCAAAGCGCACAAGTAGCCCCAACCTAAACCCAGGGCGCGGCGCCGCGCAACCCAAGTGCAGCGCCGCGCCACCCCAACGTAGGAACCAGCCATGCTCAACCATCTCAAACAACACTTTGGCTCGCACCGCACCGGAGGCCACGGAGGTCTGGATATCGCCCGGCATATCGGCCCCGGGCTGCTCGTGACCGTCGGCTTTATCGATCCGGGCAACTGGGCCTCCAACATGGCCGCCGGCTCGCAGTTTGGCTACGCGCTGCTGTGGATCGTCACGCTGTCCACGATCATGCTCATCGTGCTGCAGCACAACGCGGCGCACTTGGGCATCGCCACGGGCACCTGTCTTGCCGAGGCCACGACACGCTACCTCCCCCGCATCGTGGGACGCGCGGTACTCGCCAGCGCCTATCTCGCGACCATCGCCACCGCCATGGCCGAAGTCCTGGGCGGTGCGATCGCGCTCCAGATGCTCTTTGGGCTGCCCGTGCGCGCGGGCTGCGTCATCGTGGCGACAGTATCGATGGCGATGCTCATGACGAGCTCCTACAAGCGTGCCGAGCGATGGATCATCGCCTTCGTAGGCGTGGTAGGACTCTCGTTTTTGGCTGAGCTTACGCTGGCCAAGGTCGACTGGCCGCAGGCCGCCGCAAGCTGGATCACACCCAGTATGCCCACCGGCTCGGCCGCGATTATCGTAAGCGTCCTAGGCGCGGTCGTTATGCCCCACAACCTCTTCCTGCACTCCGAGGTCATCCAATCCATGCACTTCGAAGGCCAAGGCGAGCAGGTTATCGAAGAGCGTCTGCGCTACGAGCTCTTCGACACGCTCTTTTCGATGGGCGTGGGCTGGGCAATCAACTCGGCCATGGTCATCCTAGCCGCAACGACCTTCTTTGCGCACGGCATTGTCGTAGACGACCTCGCCGTCGCAGCGGCCACGCTCTCCCCCATCTTGGGCCCAGCGAGCTCGACCATCTTTGCGGTGGCGCTGCTGTTTGCGGGCCTCTCGAGTAGTGTGACGGCGGGCATGGCGGCGGGCACCATCACCGCGGGCATGTTCGACGAGGAATATGACATCCACGACCGACATTCCTCGATCGGGGTGGCGGCCTGTTTCGTCGGCGCAGTGACGGCGTGCCTGGTCGTCCCAAATCCTTTTGAAGGTCTCATCTGGAGTCAGGCATTGTTGTCGCTTCAGCTGCCGATTACGGTCTTTGTGCTCATACGGCTCACCAGTTCGCCCCGCGTTATGGGCAAATACGCCAACTCGCGCCCGCTCAACGCGCTGCTCGTAGGGATCGGCGTCATCGTGACGATTCTCGACATCGTGCTGCTAACGGGGATGTAATTGGGATGGCGTGACCGTCCAGATATAACGTCTCAATCTGTAACACGTAAGGCCGTTTTAAACCGTCAGATAAATCAAAAGGGCCCCGGCCGGAATATCCAGCCGGGGCCCTTGGACAGAGCTCTGTATAGCTAATCGCCGTGTGTCTACGAGTTACTCCTCGACGAGCTCAAACTCATCGGGGCCGACGCCGCAGACCGGGCATACGTAATCCTCGGGCAGCTCGGGCGTGTCGACCTCAACCTCGTAACCGCAAACGGTGCACACGAACTTATACGTCTTCTTCTCCTCAGCCATGATGTTCTCCTCTCGAACGCGACTGGTGATGTACTTCACTTATTAGTATAGATTCTCAATAATATAATGCAAGTATTTTTAGAACATTTCTAGCCTTGATACGACGAAGCCTTGGGCGGCGTCTTGCCCTTCAAGACCTTGTGATAGTAGTCATAGGTCAGCGGGGCCTCGCCGCTCAAGCGCTCGGCGTCCTCCACCTCGCCGATAAAGAGCAGGTGCGTGCCCACATCCACGGTATCAATCAGACGGCAGCTGAACAGCGCCGCCGCGTGCTCGGGCACATAGGGCATGCCCAGAGTGGTCTCGTGGGTCTCGTACTTGGCAAACTTGTCGTAATCGCTGCTGGTGCGGAAGCCAAAGTTGCCAATGTAGAGCATATCGGCCGTCTGATCGATCACGGTCAGCGCAAAGGCCTTAGCCGATACGATTACGCCGGACGTGACATTTTCCTTGTTCACGGCAATCGAGATGCGCGGCGGGGCGGATGTCACCTGCACTGCTGTGTTGATAACGCAGCCGGCACGCAGCCCGTCCGCCGCGGCGCTCACCACGTACAGGCCACTCGGCATCGTAAAGAACGCAGTTTTGTCCATAACGATCACTCCCCTAACCCAGGATTGAACCTCATGGATGTATGTACCCACAAAAAAGGCGACGCCCATAACGGACGCCGCCTTTGAGACATATGTGTCAGAACAGTAAGAAAGATGAGACGCCCGCAGTTGCGGTGAAATAGGGACTGAATAGTCCCTCAATCAGGCAAAACAGTCCGTATTCCACCGCAACTTATGAAGGGTGGTCAGCGATTGCGCTCTTTGAGGGCGCGGTCGATCTCGCGTTGGACATCACGCTTGGCCATGTCCTCGCGCTTGTCATAGAGCTTCTTGCCGCGACCCAGACCCAGCAGCAGCTTTACGCGGCCGTCGGTATTAAAGTAGAGCTCCAACGGAACCAGCGCATAACCACGGTTGCGAAGTTTGCCGTCAAGAAAGTCGATCTCCTTGCGGTGCAGCAGCAGACGACGCCGACGGTCGGGATCGCGATTCCACACGCCACCATGGCTATAAGGGTGGATATGCAGGCCGACGAGCCAGCACTCCCCGCCGCGGATCAGCGCGAAGGTATCGGTAATCTGGCAGGCGCGCTCGCGAATCGACTTGACCTCGGTGCCACTCAGTTCGATACCGCATTCGAACGTCTCATCGATAAAGTACTCGTGATGTGCCGAGCGATTCTTGGAAATGAGCTTGCGCTCGCGCTTACTGGGCATCGCCGGCCTCCTTGGCGCCATCGGCGTTTGAGCCCGCAGCCTCGCGCTTTGCCTTGCGCTCGGCATTGAGCTCAGCATCGCTCTCGCGCACCAGTTTGATAATCGCCGCGCAGGCTTCCTCGCCCACCAAGTCGCGAGCACGCACCGTCAGGCGCGTCGCCTCCTGCTTGTCGCCGTCGCTTGCAGCATCGGTCGCGCACATAATCAGGCAGATGGCAATCTCGGCCGAAGGTGAGGTCGGAACGCCCTGCAACGCCAGCTCGCCCATCACGTGCTCGTCGCTCTCCTCGGCGGCATCCGGATAGGTGGTATGGATCTTGTTGAGCAGGCGCGTCGTATGCGCATCGTTGGGCGCCAGGCGCAGTGCCAGACGCGCGCAGCCCACGGCAGCCGAAACGTTCTCGGTCTCGGGCTCCAAGAAGTACTGACCTAGATTGGCGTAAGCGCGGGCGGCGCACTTGCCATCGCTTGCACGCTCCAGCACCGAGAACGAGAGCGATGCCCATTCCTGCTTGTCCTCGAGAGCGCGGAACAGCTCGGCCAAATCCAAGCGATAGTTGCAGTTCATGGGGTCCCAACGCACAGCCTGCATCAGGGCATTACGAGCGCTCACATAATCCTGCTGACGAATGTAGGCAAACGCCATATCAGAGTACAGGCGGTCAAACGGCACCTCGACCTGCACGAGCTCGCGCGGATCCTTCTCCACGCGGCGATAGGCCAAGCGCTCAAACTTGCTATCGAAGCTAAAGTATTGGCGCTTCTCCTCCGTCTTGCACTCAGCGTCGATATACTCCTCGGCGAGCTCCACCAGACGCTCCAGCAGCGGCGTCGCCGTAGCCAGGTCGCCCTGCGCCAGATAGTTCTCGGCATACGTGATGTCTTGCAAGCTGATGGGCAGATCCATGGCTACTCCTCGATCTGAGCGAAACACGGCAGGTGCCGTATATACGGTCAATACACAAAACCCGGGTCTCTTACGAGGCCCGGGCGTTCAATTTTGGTAGCCCGTACCAGATTCGAACTGGTGATCTCCGCCTTGAGAGGGCGGCGTCCTAAACCGCTAGACGAACGGGCCATATGTAGCAAATGCAATGGCTGGGATGGAGGGAGTCGAACCCCCATTGACGGAACCAGAATCCGCTGTCCTGCCATTAGACGACATCCCAATGACTGCATCGCTGCGCTCGGCTGTGCCTTTGCGCAAGAAAGAAATATACGGGAAGTCTCGCCGTGACGCAAGCCCCAATTTTGACTTTTTTGAAATTCAGTCAAATTGGCCTAATTTAGTCCAACCCGTGAAGGACCTGTGAAGCCGACCGCTGTACACGAAGGGCAAAACACCGCGAGCGGTAGCCGTCAACCGTTGGCAGATTCTACCGCGAAAACGATAGCACCAGGCAACACAATCGAAGTATCAATGATCGCGTAGATATCGAGGTACCATGGACGAAGAGCTTGATTACCTATGGGAGACCCTGGGCCTCGAGATCACTGCCGACCTCTGGCCCGAACGGGACAAAAATCACCCCACGTTACGCCCCGCCATTACTGTGGTGCAGGCAAAATACCGCCGTGCATCCTTTTTGATCATGCGGATGTCATGGCACGCGGGACTCCCCGACCTTAAGCGAATCCAGGCAAGCCTCGTCGAGTTGTCCGGTATGCCGACCGTCATATCCGAGGCGCACCTGGAGCAGCGCCAGCGCGAGCGATTGCAACAGCAGCGGATTCCCTTTATCTGCCCCGGCGTTCAGGCATATCTGCCCTTTATGGACGAGGAGTACTGGAGCGGCAAGCCCAACAAACACGTAAAGGTCTACGATCCGCACGAATGGGCACAGCTGGCGGACTGACTGGGGCAGGCCCGCCGGCGGAAAGTGCGTCCCAGATTTCAAGCTCAAACTGGTCCCTACTTTCCCGTCGAGCCCTCAACCGGAAACCGTGTCCCGCAATCGAAGCTCAGAACGGGACGTGCTTTCCGCAACCGGCCACTTTGGGAAAGTGCATCCCATTCTGGAAGCGAATTCCGGGTCGCACTTTCCGCAGCCGCTACAGCAACGCCTCGGCCCAAGCCGCTTCCCTAAAGCCGGGAATCGCAAAGTCGTCGCCCACCAGCAGCGGACGCTTGACCAGCATGCCGTCGGTCGCCAGCAGCTCGTAGCACTCCCGATCCGTCATGCCCGCATCCAGACGCGCCTTCAGGCCCAGCTCTCGATATTTCATGCCCGACGAATTAAAGAAACGCCGCACCGGCAGCCCCGAACGAGCAATCCAAGTCGCAAGCTCATCAGCCGTGGGATTGTCCAAAACGATATCGCGGTCGATGTACTCTACCCCATGTTCGTCCAGCCATGCCTTGGCCTTCTTACAGGTCGAGCACTTGGAATATTCAACAAACAGTACGGTCATGGGAATCCTCCGAATATAGATCGGCCAACGCAGGCACACGCCACACGAGGCGCCTTCGTATGATGGGCCAATTGTAGCCCGCGGGTCACACGTTAAACGAACCGTACCCCGAATCCGCGTTTGATGAACGGCAGCAGTTCCATTGCCTCGGGCGTGATATGGCCCGCAACGTTCATGCGCTCGTCACCGGGAAGATCGACCCGCGCAATCTCAAGCTCGCCTTCGTAGCGCCCATATCCGCTATTGCTCACAGCGATCGACCCCGCCTTTCGCAGCAGGCCGGCTCCAGCATCCGTCGGCACGGAATCCGGCTTAAACTTCGTACGTGACTCCTGAGACCTAAAGATGAGGACGCTCGAGTCGGGCCGGTCGTGATGAATCTGCCCGCGCACATAGGCATAACCGGGCTCAAGCTCGCATTGCAGGTCCACGTATCCGGCGGAAACTTGAGCAAACTGCGCCCAGCCCGCATCGGAAAGATCGGGGTCGCCGACCAACACAATGCCGCAATCGGCGCCATGTGCAAGCTCAAGCATATTGAGAGCAACCTTTGACGCGCGACCGCGCTGCGCCTCGACCGTCGGCAGTCCCTCGAATACCGGCCCGCGAACGTTAGCATCACCCGGCACAAAAGCCATGATTTCGAATCCAAGCGCCGCAAGACGAAGATTCACCCGAGCAATGTCCTCCAGAGCTAAACCGGTATAAGGCTTGGGGTAAAAATTGTGGCAGGCGGCAAAACGAGTCACATCGGCACCGGCCTCACGCCACGATGCGATTTCATCAGAACTCACCGTCGATGCATTAACCACAATGCGAAATACACCGGACAGCTCCGCGACCCGCTGGGCGCTAAAGCCATAGTCCAAACGAAGGTATTCCAACCCCAGATCGCGCAGGTCCTCAATGCGCTCAAGCCCGAGCAAATCGCACGTGCGAGGCCCCACATCGGCAATGAGCGCAATGCCGCGGGCGGAAAGCAGCGACAGCACATGACGGACCTTATCGGTATACGCCGCTCCCCCATCCTCGGGAATATGCAGCGAGGTGAACGCGTAGCGCGCACCCGCCGCGGCGCCACGCTCAATCGTCCGCTCAATATCCTGCAAAGGGCTGGAAAGATAAATCGAAATACCCGTTTTCACGCTTCAACGCTCCTTTAAAAAAGGCCGGCGGAGCAGCTAGCCCCGCCGGCACAACCATAACATCAAGAAATCTGCCGCGCGCCGCGAACCCCGAGCAACACGGCTCGCGATATCAAACTACTCGCCAAAGAACTCGTTGATCTTCTGCTCGTCGACGCCAAAGAACCACGTCAGGACAAAGCCGGCGGCATAGGCAAGCAGCATAGCGGCAACGTAGCCGAGCTGCTGGCCAGGAACGACGATCAGCAGGCCAAACAGACCGGAAACGCCCTGAGAAACCGTGCCGATGTGAAGCAGCGCCGCGAGCGCGCCGCCAAATCCGGCACCCAGGCAGGCCGTCACAAACGGACGAACGAGCGGCAGCGTAACAGCATACATCAGAGGCTCGCCCACACCCAGGATTCCAACGGGAATGGACTCTGCGACGTACTTCTTGAGCTTGGCATTCTTGGTCTTAAAGTACAGCGCCAAACCGGCACCGACCTGGCCGCCGCCAGCCATCATAAGGATGGGAAGTAGGTAATTGATACCCTTGGTAGCGCCGTCGGGATCGTTGAGCATGGCGTGGATCGGCGTGAGCGCCTGATGCAGGCCGACGGACACCAGCGGCAAGAAGCCTGCCGACAGGATATAGCCGCCCAGGACGCCCAGCTTCTCGAAGATAAAGGTCAAAACGCTAAAGATGGCAGTCGTCAGCCATGCGCCAACCGGCTGGATGACGAGCATCAGAGCAAAGGCGCCGATGATGAGCACCAGCAGCGGGGACAAGAACGTGTCGAGTGCGTTGGGCATAACCTTGCGAATCTGACGCTCCATCCAGGCAAAAAATGCGCCAGCGATGAGAGCCGCGATCATGCCGCCCGCTGCAGGGTTGTACTGCGCACTGGTGAGCGGCAGCAGAATGGCAGCGGCAGGATCAGCCGCGCCAGGCGCAAGCAGGGGCATGGCGCTGTTGGCGATACACATCATGCCGGCGATGCCGCCCAGCGCAGCGGAGCCACCAAACTCACGTGCCGCGTTATAGCCCACCAAGATGGGCAGATAGGCAAACAGGGCCCAGCCCATGGAACGAATGCCCTGGTACCACCACTCGCCTGCAAGCGCGCCTGCCGTCGAAACGTTAATGACGTTGCAGATACCGTTGATGAGGCCAGCCGCAATGATGCCGGGAAGCAGGGCGACGAAGACATTGGAAATCTTCTTGAGGAAGGCCTGAACCGGCTTGGACTCGTACTTGGCCTTCTGCGCGGCCTTGTTTGTGGCCGCAGCGTCAACCACGCTCTCGTCAGCAACGCCTTTCGCAAGGCCGGTGAGCTTGGAGAACTCCTCGAGCACCTTATTCACCTTGCCCGGACCCAGCACGAGCTGCATCGTGTCGTCCTCGACCAGGCCCATCACGCCGTCGAGTGCCTTAATGCCCTCCGTGTCGACGTTGCCCGTGTCTTTGACGGTCACGCGCAGGCGCGTCATGCACGCCGCGTTTGCGAGCACGTTGTCTTTACCGCCCAAAAGGTCCAGCAGCTTTTGAGCCAGCTCTTTGTTCGTCATAACTCCTCCTTGTATTGGGTATCTCGTCTGGATGTCATATCAGCTCACGCCGCGCACCTATTGGGCGTCGGCATTGCTCTTCTCATGGCCACTCACCGCAGCACGGACATGGCCTCGCGCCCGCTCAAGAGCTACCGCAGCCTGCTCGGCATCGCAGTCCAACAGCACCGAGACAATAGCGGTTTTTACGTGGCCACCGGCATCCGCAAGCGCCTGAACAGCGCGCTCGCGCGTGCAGTCGGTCGCTTCCATCACGATGTTCTGGCCGCGCACCACCAACTTCTCGTTCGTCTGTTGCACATCGACCATCAGGTTTTGGTATACCTTGCCGATCTTGACCATGGCACCGGTCGAAATCATGTTGAGAATGAGCTTCTGGACCGTTCCCGCCTTGAGCCTCGTTGAGCCGGTCAGCACCTCGGGACCGGGCACGGGCTCAATGGCAAGATCTGCGCTCTCCCCGATCTTCGACCCTTGGTTGCAGGCAATTGCAATGGTCTTGCACCCAGTTGCCTTGGCGTACGCAAGGCCGCCCACCACATAAGGAGTACGGCCGCTTGCCGCCAGGCCAACGACAAGATCCTTGTCCGAGAGTCCACGCTCCCGCAGGTCGCTCGCGCCAAGCTCCTCGCTGTCTTCGGCACCTTCGACAGCCTTGATAAACGCCGTCTCGCCTCCGGCAATGAGCCCGACAATCAGATCGGGTGACACGCCAAACGTGGGCGGACACTCCGAAGCGTCGAGTACGCCCAGACGACCGCTGGTGCCTGCGCCCATGTAAAAGACGCGCCCGCCGCGCTCGAGTGTCTCAGCAGCCCAGTCGATTGCCATGGCAACCTGGGGCAACACTTTCGTGACCGACTGGACGGCACGAAGATCCTCATCGTTCATCGTCGTGACGATTTGCAGCGATGTCATCGTATCGAGGTCCATTGACCTTTGATTACGCTGTTCGGTCGTGAATTTTGTTAAATCGAGCATTTCATTCACCTCATCTTTCCTGTTTCTCGATGTAGTTTTGCTTTATGACATGCGTCGCCCGTTCGTAGTCGCTGGCAACGTAAGCAGCGTACAGGGCATCGACAACCATAAGCTGGGCCATACGCGAAGCCATGGCACCGCTGCGGACCAAGGGTTCACTCGCAGCGACGCCGAGCACGGCATCGGCCATGGTGGCAAGCTTGGATGATCCATCTACTTTGGTAACGGCCACAACGGGACAGTTGTGACGTTGAGCCTCGGCGGTGCAGTCCAGCACCTCTTGCGTCAAGCCCGAGTAGCTAAAGGCGATTGCCATATCGCCCTCATGCATGTTCTTGGCACATAAGAGCTGATCATGCCAGTCGTCGTACAGATGGCACTCTTTGTCGACACGCATGAGCTTTTGCGCCAGGTCGTGCGCGACCAAACGAGAGGCACCAATACCGAACAGATTGACCGCGCGTGCCCGCTTAAGACGGGCCGCGCATCGCTCCAAGACGGTGTAATCGAGCGTTCGCGCCGTCGCCTCGATTGTGCGCACGTTGCTTTTCATCACCTTCCCCACGATACGTTCGACGCTGTCATCCATGGAGATGTCCTCGAGGGCTATGTCTTTCTTGTCACCTAAGAGCGCCAGCTCGGCAATCAGTTCGCGCTGGAACTCCTTGTAGCCCGCAAAACCCAAACGCTTGCAAAAGCGCAAAATGCTCGAGGGCGAGGAGAACGTGACATCGGCAAGACCGCGGACGGACAGCCCGACCACCTCGTGCGGATGAGCGCTTACATATGCGATGACATTGCGTTCCGCCGGGCTCGCGCTGAGCTCACGCTCGCGAAGCCGCAAAAGCAATCCGTTTGCCATCTCAAACACCTCCGTTGAGAAGAATTAAAGACCAACGAACGATTCGTACCGGATACAAACAGCTTTTGCGGTACATTGTGCCGCATCGTGGCGCACAAAGGGCGAGCGTTCTACCGCTCGCCCCTCAAATCCGACCGCTCGGAAATACGCGCGACACAAAATAATTCAACAAGGTCGCATTATCAGAAACGGGTTTGTTACCGGCTAGCGCCTCGCATGGGCGCCGATCGGCCGAGTCGCATGGCGCACCAACGCCGCCGCCAGCAATACCAACAGCATGGCGGTGACATAGCCCGCGGCATCGAATCCTAAATCGATAACGTCGAAATGCCTGCCGGGAACAAAGATCTTATGCACCTGGTCGCCAACGGAGCAGGCAGCGCAAAAGAGAAACACAGGCACGCAACGGGAACACACACTCCATGGACGCCTGGAAAAGCAGACCACGATCACCGAGGCGACCAATCCGACGAAGAAAAACTCTACGGTATGGGCGACGCGACGGACGTTTGCGCCTACCCACATGCGAATGGAAGCAAGTCGACCAGGCTGGACCGTCGAGGCAGCCGGATTGGTACTCTCAGTCATGCCGTCCCCCGCCTGAATTTCACCCGTGATGCCGGTAGCCTGAACGCCCGTAGCCTGGCCCTCCACCACACGCGCGGTGGACTCGCTCAGCAACGACGTCTCCACCGCATTTTGCTCCGTCA
The DNA here is from genome assembly GCA_036304065.1 of Collinsella sp. Classification (GTDB taxonomy): domain Bacteria; phylum Actinomycetota; class Coriobacteriia; order Coriobacteriales; family Coriobacteriaceae; genus Collinsella. The sequence continues at coordinate 23,099 of JAXIZI010000033.1, forward strand.
GCACCCAGATGCCCGCCAGCGTTGCAGCGAACAGAACGATCGCGGTCCATCCGATTATTTGTTTTACGCGAGCCAAGGGCCAACCTCCTTTTTTGAATATCAGCGAGTGTAGCCACAAATGGCATCGTCACCGTATCAAAATTTGAATCGCAACAGGAAGCGACAAAGCGACGCAAACCCCTACCCCGCCTCGCGCATCCAGCGATCGAACGTCCCCACGCACACGCCCAGGCATTTTGCTGCCTGGCTGCGGGTAATATCGCCTGCCTCATAGCTATCGCGCACCAGCTCAAACTGAGGAGGGCACGGCTTGCGAGGTCGACCGAAACGGACCCCTCGCGCTCGCGCCGCTGCAATCCCCTCCGCCTGGCGCCGATGGATATTCTCGCGCTCCACCTGCGCCACGTAGCTCAGCAGTTGCAGCACAATATCGGCAATCAGGGTGTTGGTCACATCCGGCGCGCCGCTAGCCCTGACGCGCGTGTCAAGCAATGGCATGTCCAACACCACAATGGCAACCCCGAGCTCCTTGGTAATGCGTCGCCATTCCTCAAGAATCTCGGAGTAATTACGGCCAAGTCGGTCGATAGAAAGCACCACCAGTACGTCCCCGTCTCCCAGGACGTGCAGCAGCTCGCGATAACGCGGTCGATCGAAGTCCTTGCCGCTCGCATGGTCGGCATAAATATTCGCCGAGCCCACGCCATAGGCGCCCAGCGCATCCAGCTGCCGATTAAGGTTCTGATCGCGCGAACTCACCCGCGCATAACCGTACACCGTCGCCATCTCATCCCCGCTTTCTTGTAAACCTGCCAAAAAGGGACAGGTTTATTTTGGTAGGATTTACCTCGCCAATAGCAGGTAAGCGGGCGGCCGTGCAGACGACAAGGTAGCCATGATCCAAATGCGGAGGGCGGTCCCGAAAGACCGCCCTCCGCTCTCCCGCCATGAGTCGAGATTTGGCTAATGGATAAGCTTAAAGTCCAAGTGTCCACGCGTGGTATTGACGCGCGAGACCTCGATAATCACGCGCTGGCCCAGTTCATAGCGAGTCCCCGTGTCGGCGCCCGTCAGCGTAAGCGCGTCCTCGTCGAACTCGAACCACTCGTTGCCCAGGCTCTTAATTGAAACCAGGCCCTCGACCTGTGTTAGGTCCAAGCGCACAAAGAGGCCCATGCTGCTAACCCACGAGACGGTTCCGGCATAGCGCTCACCCAGACGGTCCTCATAGTACTGGGCAATCTTGATCTTTTGCGTCGCATGGCTGGCGGCATCTGCCGCGCGCTCGGCATCGCTGCATGCGCGGCAGATCTGCGGCAGAATGCGCGGCAGCGACTCGCGCCCCTTGCCGATCAGCCGCGGCGTACGGACCAAGGCGTCCTTGCCGCCGAGCCGCTCATAGGCCAACTGCAGTTTGAGCACGCGGTGCACCACCAGATCGGGGTAGCGACGGATGGGACTCGTAAAGTGACAGTAGCACGGCGCGGCGAGCGCAAAGTGGCCCTCGTTGCGCGGCTTGTACAGCGCGCGCTGCATGCTGCGCAGAAGCAGCGTGTTAACGAGCGGTGCGTTGGCCGTACCGGCGGCAGCATCGACTGCAGCCTGCAGCTCATCGGGGCTCCCCAGGGCAATACCGGCAGCACGGCGATCGTCGATGATGCCTAGCTGCGCCAGCGCAACGGCGGCACCGTGCAGGCTATCGGGGCTCGGATCCTCATGCACGCGATAGCAGGCCTCGATATCACGGTCTGCCAGCCACTCTGCAACGCACTCGTTGGCGAGCAGCATAGCTTCCTCGATAAGCGACGTGGCACACGAACGCTCACGCGCCACAATCTGCACGGGCACTCCGTCCTCATCCAACAGAGCACGAATCTCGGCCGTGTCAAAATCGACCGAGCCGCGGGCGCGACGGATACGACGGCGGAGTTCGGCGAGTTCGTTAGCGGCGACAAGGAAATCGCCGAGGTCGACGTTGTAGCCGCGGGCGGCCTCCTCGCACGCAAGACCGCGCTCAAGCGCTTCCTCGCGCGAGGTCTCGGCAGCCGCAACATCCTCGGCTGCACCCTCCAGCACCGAATACTCAACCGCGCCGGCACGCACCAGCAGCGCCTCGGCGCCGTCATAGTCCATACGCACACGCGAGCGAATCACGCTGGGGTACGGATCGTAATGCCGCACGCGACCCTGTGCATCGAGCTCAATGTCAACGGTAAACGCAAGACGGTCCTCGTCAGGGCGAAGCGAGCACAGGTCACAGGACAGGCGTTCGGGCAGCATGGGAAGCACACGATCGGCCAGATACACCGATGTCGTACGATGGCGAGCCTCAAGATCGATATGCCCGTCCCAAGCCACATAGCGTGAAACGTCGGCGATATGCACACCCAGCTTGTAGCCACCCTCAGGCGTGCGCTCCAACGAAATGGCATCGTCAAAGTCGCGCGCGTCGACTGGGTCGATCGTGATGACAAAGCGGTCGCGCAGATCGCGGCGGAGCGGGTCCTTAAGCGCCGCGGACACATCGAGCGAAAGCCCCTCGGCCTCGTCCAGCGCGGCCTCGGGATAGCTATCGGTATAGCCGTAACGCGCCATCACATATTGAACACCCAAATCGGGCGCGCCATCTCCGCCGATGCGGCGTTCGATCGTCACGGTACCCGATTCCAGGCGCGTCGGGTAGGTCAAAATGCGCGCGACAACAGCATCACCCGGGTGGACGCCCAGACGATCCGCCGAGGTATCCTCGGGCAGAATGAAGAAGTCGGCCTTCAGACGCGAATCGAGCGGCTCGATCACACCGAGCGGACCGGCGGTCTGGTACGTGCCCACCACGCTTATGGCTGCGCGCTCAACCACGCTTTCGATCACGGCGCGCCGCTCACCGTGCGGGCTGTTCTTAATGCTCACGGCAACGGTATCGCCATCCATGATCTCGCGCTTACCGCGGCCCATGACCTTGTAGTCGCCGTTTTCGGTTACAACGTAGGCGCTATGCTCATGGAGCTGCACGCGCCCGGTCAGGCTCGGACGGCGTTCGCTGCGCACCGGCCCGCGCTGATTGCGAGCTCCACGCTTATGCTTGTTATTGCGCCCCATGGCGCCTCCTAACTATCGATTGCGAACTCCAAAGAGTCTACCCAAATGATTCGCTTTCCTGCCGTCCCCTAGGGATCAAAAAACGGGCCGCCCCATAAGAGACGACCCGTTGGAAGGGATGAATTCCAAGCATGCCTACACGCGCAGGTAGCGGCGCATGGCGATGGCAGAACCAAAGAGACCGATAATCACGCCGACCAGAATCAGCGCAGCATAGGTCACCAGGTAGTACTGCATCGGCAGGGCAAACGACATCCAGCCGATGCTCTCCTGCAGACGCGGGATCATCAGATTGCGCAGCAGCTCCAGAACGCCGATGGAAAGCAGCGAGCCCAAAATGGCCTGCAGCACGCCCTCGGTGATAAACGGGCCACGAATGAAGCCGTTGCTGGCGCCGACCAGACGCATAATCGCAATCTCACGACGACGCGCCGTGATGGACAGGCGAATCGTGTTGTTGATGAAGATGAATGCGATAAAGGTCAGAAGACCAACGAGCACCACGGCGGCGATGCGGATGTAGTTGGTCACCTGGAACAGGCGGCTCACTTCCTCCTGGCCGTACAGCACGCTCGCGTTGACGTCGCCGTCATCCGCGATCTTCTGGAAATCGGCATCCTTCTTGAGCTTCTTTGCCGTGCTCTCGACCTTGGACGGATCGTCCATCTCAATAGCGAAGGAAGCCGGCAGCGGGTTCTGGCCATCGAGCGCGCTCATGGTGGCGTCGGCGTTGCCCGACATCTTGCTCGTATACTCGGCCAGCGCGTCGTCCTTGTCCTTATAGGTCACGGACTTGACGTTATTCCACGTCTTAAGCTCGGCCTCAAAAGCCTGAACATCGGCCTGATCGGCGTCATCACTAATGAACGCGTTGATGACAACCTGATCCTCGACGGTGCCGATCACGGAGTTCAGCATCGCAGAGCCCATGATGAACAGGCCGATGATAAACAGCGAAAGGAAGATCGTGATGACGGCGCCGAGCGAGGTAGTCCAGTTACGGAAGAAGTGGCTGATTGCCTCTTTGAAGGAGTAGCCCACGTTAGTTGGTGCCATAGTTGCCGTAACCTCCCCTCTCCTGGTCGCGGATGACGTGGCCGCCCTCGAGGGCGATCACGCGACGGTGCATGCTATCGACCATCTCGCGGTCGTGCGTGGCGACGATCACGGTGGTGCCGGTGCGGTTAATACGCTCGAGCAGCTTCATGATGCCCAGCGAGATCGCCGGGTCGAGGTTGCCCGTCGGCTCGTCGCAGATCAGCAGCGGCGGACGGTTGACCATAGCGCGGGCGACGGCAACGCGCTGCTGCTCGCCACCGGAAAGCTGGTCGGGCAGCGAGTCCATCTGATCGGCCAGGCCGACCAGACGCAGCACCTCGGGCACCTGGCTGCGAATGACGCCCTTGGGCTTGCCGATGCACTGCAGGGCAAACGCCACGTTTTCGTAGGCGGTCTTTTGCGGCAGAAGCTTAAAGTCCTGGAACACGGCGCCAATCTGGCGGCGCAGGAACGGAACCTTGCGGTTCTTGATCTTCATGAGGTCCTGACCGGCAACCAGGATGCGGCCGCTCGTCGGCTTGACGTCGCGGTTGAGCGTCGACAACAGCGTGGTCTTACCCGAGCCGGAGTGACCGACCAGGAAAACGAACTCGCCCGGATAGATCTCGATGTTGATGTCGTCGAGCGCAGGCTTGTTGGGCTGTGCCGGATAGATCTTGGTGACATGCTCCATAAGGATAACGGGCTCGACACCGGCCTGCTTGGCCATCTTCTTGCGGCTGGCCTGCGGATCGATGGGCGCAAACACCGACGTAAAATCGGGGTTGTTGAGCGCGTTATCGAGGCTTGCGACCTCGGCGGCCTGATCGCTCTCGACCACCGGGGCAGCAGGCTGCGTGGGGTCGGGAATAGCGGCAAAGAGACCGGACTGCGCAGGCTGAGGAGCCGGCGTCGCAGGGGCCAAGGGGTCGGGAATGCCGGCCATGGTAGGCTGCGGCGTGGCGGCACCAGCCTGAGGCTGCTCCACGCGAGCGGTCACGGCCTGAACGGGCTCAAAACCCGCCGCACCGGAAAGCGCGACATCGCTGGTTGGATTGTAGGCAAAGGGATCGGATGCCGGCTGTGCCTGATCTGCCGGCTGAGCGGGGGCCTGAGCAACAGGCTGGCCCTCTGAATCCGGAGTGGCGAAACGACTGCCCTGGACGCCTGCCTGCGTCTTGGGGGCATCATCGCCCGCACCGGAGGTACGGAAGTGGTTACCCACTGGTGCTCCTTATCGTCGTGCGTTTAAACTACATGAGCGCTTTGTATTTTAGCAGCATTAGCTTTGCTGCACATAAGAAGCATGGCCGTGTTTGGGTCCCTCCGGCCGGACACAGGGTTACTCTCCAAATCGTCCTCGGACATGTCGGAGCCTCCGCTGCGCACTACGTGCGGCGGGGGCTCCTCCGTCCTGCGGAAAGATTTGGAAAGTAACCCTGTGTCCGGCCTGCGGTAACTAAGGGGTCGCCGCGTTTTACTTGGGGTGCTGCATATACAAAGTTGGAAGGGTCTGAATTGCGCTTTGTCGATATATGCCCTTTTCCCTGATGGGACCGTGCTTGAGGGGCGTCTGTTAGCGCCGGGCGATTTTAGCCGCTAATAGTCAAACTATTTTGACCAATCCCGGTCACCGAATAATGGCCACCGTGCCTCCCCGCCGCCACTACGCTGGTGGTGCCAACACGCCGGCGTTAGGAGGACCATTGAGGTGAACG
>JAXIZI010000034.1:0-23839 GCA_036304065.1 Collinsella sp.
AAGCCGAGGCCGGCCTCGAACAGGTCGGCGGCGCGTGCCCTCATCTCGCGACCGTATCTTGCCTTCTTCCTGCGGGGCATTTCCGATGCCTCCCTTTTCTCGAACCTTAATTTCAAAGTCCAAGAAATGGGATGCAGTTCAGTGGGCAGACAACCCCGCAAGCCGCTAGTCCAGACGACGGGTCTGCGCCACGTGCTTGTACCAGTAGGCGCTTGCCTTGGGCGTGCGCTTCTGGGTTTCAAAGTCAACGTAGAAGAAGCCATAACGCTTGTTGTAGCCATTGGTCCAGGAGAACTGATCCTGCAGGCTCCACAGGAAGTAACCGCCCACGTTGACACCCACCTCCATGGCCTTGAGCAGCCAGCGCAGGTGCTGCTCGATGTAGTCGATGCGCGGCTGGTCGTCCACAAAACCGTCCTTGTAGGGGTCCTTGTAGCCCATGCCGTTTTCGGTAATGAAGATCTGCTTGTAGTTGGGGTAGCGCTGCTTGATGTAGACGAGCAGGTCGAACAGGCCCTCGGGATAGATGATCCAGTCCCAGTCGGTGGTGGGGATGCCGGGCTTGTTCACGTGCTCGCCAATACCCTTGACGCGCCAGCGGCCGGTGCCCTTCTCACCCGTACCGTTGTGGTGCAGGTCGTTCTCGCCGTCGTAAGCCTTCAAAAAGCGGCACTGGTAGTTGTTAACGCCCAGGTAGTCGTTGTAGAGCGCGGCCTCGCGCATGATTTTCAGATCCTCGTCCGGGATCTCGATGGTGCCGCCCGAGATGGCCGCCAGGCGGTTGGCGCACTCGAGGGTGTCGGGCGCGTAGTCGCCGCGGAACGTCGCGTCGAGCAAGAACTGGTTTTGCAGCACGTGCTCGTTGTTGGCGGCTTTGATGTCGGCGGGGTCGTTCTCGTTGAGCGGATACTTAAACTCCAACGACTGGATGACGCCGATCTTGCCCCTAAAGCCGCCGTTGTGGAAGGCCAGCACGGCCTTGGCGTGGGCGAGCATCATGTTGTGCTCGCACTGGAAGGCCTCGGCCAGATGAGCTTTGACGCCGCCGGGGAAGGTGCCCTCGATGTAGGTGTTGGAGGCGTCGGCCCAGATTTCGTTAAAGGTGAACCAGTAGGTAACCTGGTCGGCGTACTCCTTAAAGCAGAAGGTGGCAAAGTCCACAAAGGCGTCGATGGTCTCGCGGTTGAGGAAGTCGCCCTTCTCAAAGAGGGGCAGCGGCGTGTCAAAGTGATGCAGCGTGACGAACGGCTCAACATGGTGCTTATGGCATTCGGCGAAGAGGTCGTGGTAGAACTGGACGCCCTCGGGGTTGATCTCGCCGGTGCCGTTGGGGAAGATGCGGCTCCAGGCGATGGAGAGGCGGATGCCGTTGATGCCAAACTCCTCGCACAGTTCCAGATCGACGGGGTACTGGTTGTAGAAGTCCGAAGCGGGATCGGGGGAAAAGCGCCCCTGGGCCTCCAGGAAGTCGTCCCAGGCAACCTTGCCCTTACCGTGAGTGCGGGTCTCGCCCTCTACCTGGTAGGCAGCAGTGGCGCCGCCAAAGACAAAGTCCTCGGGAAACTGCGCAGGCGGGTTAGTGACGCTAGCAGGGTTAACGGACATGATGATCCAATCGTCTAAATCGAAGGACCAGCCGGTCTTGGATGGTCGGCTGGCCCTGAGCGTTACTTACTTCGAGAGTTGCTCGCTTACGAAGGCGAGAGACTTGTCGCCGTTCTGGGAGAGCTCGATGTACTGCTTGCCACGGCAGGCGACGCACTTGTTGCCCACGCGCTCGCAGTCCTTCTGAAGGTCGGCCAGGTAGCTTGCGGCCTGCGGGGCCAGGACGACCAGGTCAAAGTCGGGGAGCATGTCAACGTGGTTGCCATAGGCCTCGGCAGCGGTCTCGAGGTTAATACCGCGCTCCCTGGCAGCCTTGGCCAGCGCGTTGGCGAGCAGGCCCGAGGTACCGCCGCCCTGGCAGAGTACGAGCACGCGCTTGCCGTTGAGGTCGCTGGCGGCCGTAGCCTCGGCAGCGGGGGTAGAGGCGGGAGCGGCATCGGTCTTTACAGCCTCGGCAGCAGCGCCGGCGGCAACGCTCTTGGCGTCAGCCTTGCCCTGGAAGGCGTCGTTGAGCTTGGCGGCCTTCTCGGCGTTCTTGGCGGCGAGCTCCTCCTGGGAGATCTCGGCCTCCTCGGTGCACTTCTGGGCGTCATAGGCACGGAAGAACGGGTAGTACAGGGCAAAGTCGACGACCAGGATAAGGGCGAGCATCACAAAAGCGAGCGGCTGGAAGCCCAGGCCCATGATGGTGCCGATGGGGCCGGGGACGGTCCAGGGCAGGGTATACATAAAGCCGTTCATGCCCAAGAAGTCGATAAAGATCTTGAGGATCCAGATGTTGGCGATCGGGGCAAAGACAAACGGGACAAAGAAGACGGGGTTGAGCACGATGGGCGCGGCGAACAGCAGCGGCTCGTTAACGGCAAAGCACACGGGAACGATGGCGGCCTTACCGACGGCGCGCATCTCCTGGGACTTGGCCAGGAAGCAGAACATAAAGACCAGGACAAGCGTGGCGCCGGTGCCGCCCATGCAGACGACGAAGTACTGGGCACCCTGGGTCAGGACAGCGGAAGCGTGCTGGCCGGCCTGGAACGCAGCCAGGTTGTCGGTCATGTTGGCAACGAGGGCGGCGGCGATGGCGGGCTCGACGATCGAGGGGCCGTGGACGCCCACGAACCAGAAGAGGCTCATGGCGCCGTAGATCACAGCAAGGCCGATGTAGCCGTCGGCAGCGGTGAACAGGGGCTGGAACACCTGGATGACGCCCTGGGCAAAGCAGAAGCCAAAGGCAGCGCGGAAGACGATGTCAAAGACCCAAAAGACGGTGATGCAGACGGAGAAGGGGATGATGTCCTTAAAGGTCTGCGAGATGTTGGGCGGAACCTGCTCGGGCATCTTGACGGTGATGTTGCGCTTAATGAAGAACTTGTAGATGATGCCGGTCACAAACGCAGCGATAAAGGCGGTCAGCAGGCCTTTGGAACCAAGGTAGGTGGTGTTGAAGCCGCTGGCAGCGTCCGTGGCGATCGTGTCGCTCGAAAGGAGCAAGAAGCCGATGATGGCCGCGCACATGCACGAGATGAAGTTGATCTGGTTGTTCTTGGACAGATCGCGGTTCTGAGCGTCGGCGAAGTGCTTGGCTGTGGTGGCAGCGCAGGCGATGGCCAGGATACCCATGGAGTAGTTGTAGCACTTCCACAGGGCGTTGTTGATGTCATCGGGCCAGTAGAAACCCCAGATGTTGGGGACCGAGGCTACCAGGCAGAAGATGGACGAGAAGATGATGATGGGGATGACGGAGATAAAGCCGTCGCGAATCGCCTTGAGGTACTTGTTGCGGGCGATCGCGTTGAAAAAGGGCTGGCCCTTTTCGATGATGGCGATAAGTTGCTCCATGCAATGCTCCTAAGAGTCGGTGGGTTAACAACGATGGTAGCTTTTGGCGTTCGGTTGCCAAAATGTTGACGTTGCCATTTTGTGACACAAAATAAGACGCGAACCGATGGTCCCTGTGCCTGCGAACCGTCGATTCCTTGCGCGTAAACGTTTGAGCCGCCCGGTGGCTCTGTGTTTGCACAATGGCAACGTTAACATTTGGGCGACAAAAGCCGTTCGGGGAAGCAAAAATGTCGGTGAACGGTAGGTTTTGGGTGGTGAGCGTATGGTGGGGGAGGCGTTGGATATACTTGAAGACGTTTCATTTGACTGCGCAGGATGCCACTAATGGCATCGTTGACATAGAAAGATCGACCTATGGCCGCTGTTAAAAAATCGGTTTCCGTTAAGGACGTGGCGCGTCTCGCGGGCGTCTCGGAGCAGACAGTCTCGCGTACGGTGCACGATTCGCCCAGCGTGCGCCCCGAGACCAAGGAGCGCGTGCGTGCCGCCATGCGCGAGCTGGGGTATCGCCCCAATTTTGCCGGTCGATCGCTGCGCCGCGGCAAGTTTAAGACCGTCGGCGTCGCCATGTTCAACATTACCGGTACCGGCAACCTCGACCGTATGGAGGGCTTTGCTGCCGCCGCCGATAAGCACGGCTACGCCATTACCCTCACGAAAGTAGATGGGCATCCGTATACCCTCGAGAGCGCATCGTCGCGCATGAGCGCACTGCCGGTGGATGGCATGGTCGTGATCATGAATCGCATGCCGGCGGACTTTGGCACCTTCGAGCCACTGCCCGGCATGCAGACAGTGCTCGTTACGATGTTGGAGCACCCGCTTTGTTCAACGGTCGATAACGACCAGTTCGATTGCTCGCGCCAGGTGGTCGAGTATTTGCTGGAGCAGGGGCACAAGACCGTGCGCTTTATCTCGTGCCCCGAGCGCTCGCTTTCGGGCATGCAGCGCGAGGAAGGCTGGCGCGAGACATTGCGCGCACATGGTATTGAGCTGCCGCGACTCATCCGTGGCGATTGGACGGCGCAGAGCGGATATGCCGCAGGCCAGGCTCTGGCGGACGATCCGACCTGTACTGCCATCTATGCCTCCAACGACGCCATGGCCTACGGCTGCATTCGCGGGCTCGAGTCGCGCGGAAGGCGTGTGCCCGAGGACGTGAGCGTGGTGGGTGTTGATGACAGCCTGGGCGATATCGTGCCCGACCGTCGCCTGACCACCGTGCGCTTTGACAACAGGCGTGTCGGCATGTGGGCAGTCGATAAGATCGCCGGTGCCGAGGGGGGTGCGTCTGGCGTGGAGCACATGCTGATCCCCGGCGTGCTCGTAGAGGGCGATACGGTGCGCGATTTGCGCTAGGGCGCGGTCCTGTTTGGGTTTCCGTTAATCATGTTTGATATTGTTCGAAATGGTTTGGAAACCGTTCACGGGTGAAAATTGACCGTTCATAGCTTGAAATTATGTTTTGCGTTGTTCTTTTTTGTTTGAATGTTAATGTTTCTGCCATACAGAACGCAGCGCGTATGCCCGGACGCGATGCTCTCCATTGGTTCATATGTGAAAGGAACGCAATATGGCAACCAAAGAAGAAATCTCGATGGTTGGATTCGAGATCGTCGCATACGCAGGTGACGCCCAGACCGATCTGCTTGCAGCGCTCGATGCTGCTCGCGAGGGTGATTTTGAGAAGGCCGAGCAGCTGCACAAGGATGCCAGCGATGCGCTCATCGGTGCCCACGACACGCAGACCAAGCTGCTTTCGCAGGAGGCCGGCGGTGGCGAGATGGAGATGACCTTCATCATGGCTCACGCTCAGGACACTCTCATGACCACTATGATCCTGGAGAAGCAGACCCGCTTTACCATCGATGCCTACAAGCGCATCGCCGAGCTCGAGGCCAAGCTCGCCTAACGAGCCCGCACAACCAAGTCCCCTTCCAAAAGCTCTGCCGCAAACTCGCGACAGGGCTTTTTCTTTTTACCCGGCACTTGGGGACGTTCCTTATCTGCCGGCAGTTAGGGACACTCCTGCCATGCATTTGATCCTTTGAGGATGGAAGAAAACGGGTTATTAGGTTTGTTGCGGTGCCGACTCGACCCGTCGGTTACAAAACTATGCCGGTTTACTACGATGAATCGTATTCTTTCAACTATGGAAAGAACAGCGTTATCAAAGCCGCAGGTAGAAAGCTTGCCATTTTCTGCTAATAGCAAATGTGGTCGGTCCTATCGGTTTTACGGTAGTAAACCGGCATAGTTTTGAAATGGCACTGTTCGACTAGCAGCGTTATGGAGCTTCTGCACGCCCTCCCGTTCGGTTTTTCGCTGGGTGGGTATACTTCCATCCGCAATACAGGCCGGAATAAGGAGGTATCCAAATGCCGGGCAACGGATTGATTCAAAAGGGAGACGCGCACGAGATGGCTCATGGGCGTCCTGTCCAGATAACCGAGCACACGACGGTAACCGAGCTGCAGCCCAGCCTGTCCGATGTCGTGTGCGCAAACAAAAAGCTGCAGATTGGCTTTATCGTTGCGCTCGTGGTACTGGCGCTGTTGTCGGGCTTTGTAGTTCGTCCGCATTTTGCCGATACCAAGACCTGGGACTCCACCATCGAGGTCATCGATCAAAAGAAGGGCAATGTTTTGGCGCTCACGACCTCGTGCGTCGCCCTATCTGCGGGTATCACTGCGCTGCCGGGCGATACGGGAACGCCAGTTGCCGAGCAGCTCGCGCAGCTTTCAGGCAACCTTGGTATCGTGCTTGCCGTGCTCTACCTAGAGAAATATTTGCTCACGATTTTGTGGTCGGTTGGCTTGGGCATCTTAATCCCGTTTGCGTTGGTACTCTTTGCGGTGTCGCTCGGCATTCACGGGCGCTGGAGTACGAGCACGGTCATTCGCCGCGTGGCAACGCGTGTGTTGGTGGTCGCCATAATTGGCATGGCGTTGGTGCCTGCAAGCGTATGGGTGTCGCAAAAGGTCGACGAAACGTATCGCGTTAGCATCGAGGCGGCCGAGCAAAAGGCGACCGACGCTGCGAGCGCGGCAGATAGCGATAGCTCCAAAACAAGCAAGAAAAAGACCGAGTCCACAGAGTCCAAGAACGTGCTTGAGCAGCTTGCCGACGGTGCCTCGGGTCTCGTCACGTCGGTGACCAGCGGCGCCAAGCAGATGACCGATGAAATTGTGCGGCAAGTGACCGATCTCATCGAAGGCGTCATCGTGATGATCGTGACCTCGTGCGTGATTCCATTGCTGGTGCTCGCGGCGTTTTTGTGGCTGGGGCACGTGCTACTGGGGATTGATATTTCCGGCCCGGCGAACTATCTGACGGGTCGCTTTCTGAGCGCTCCGTCCAAGCACGCCAAAAAGGGCGGGCAGTCCGAGTAGCTAAAACAGCTGTATATACCGGGGAATACCGCCGAAGGGCGGCCGAGACACGTTCTCGGCCGCCCTTTTGTTTGTTGAATGCGCGGTAAGCCGGGCCTTTTCTGAGTCCAAACGGTCAGCAATCATCCGCGAACGGTAATTGTTCAAAAAAGAACAAAGATAAACAAATAATTGTTGCAGTAAATGTTCGAATGTGTTCAAATAAACATGAACAGTGAAGAACCGCACATTCAGATGCCCGGACCTGAACGCGATTCAACACTTCCAAACAGAAACTACGCACCTGCGTATCTCTCAAGGAGGATGTCATGAGAGTTGTAATCGCTTCCGATGCCGACGGTATGTCGATGAAGGAGTCCATCAAGGAGATGCTCATCGCCGACGGTCACGAGGTCGTCGACTATTCCGAGACCCCTGCCGCGGACTTTGTCGATTCCGCGACCGCCGTTGCCAAGGACCTACTGGAGCACAAGGATTCCCAGGGCTTCGCATTCGATAAGTACGGCGTCGGCTCCTATATGGCCGCCGTCAAGATCAAGGGCATGGTCGTCGCCAACATTTCCGATGAGCGTTCCGCTTACATGACCCGCGAGCACAACGGCTCGCGCATGGTCACCATGGGCCCGGGCGTTGTGGGCACCGAGGTCGCCAAGAAGATCGCCCGCGAGTTCCTGCGCGCCCAGTACGCCGGCGGCCGTCACCAGATCCGTGTCGACATGCTCAATAAGATGGCCTAACGAGAGCCACCGAGAACTCGAACTTCTATCTCAACTTGTGAATTCAGACGAAAGGACGTTCTGATGAAGAAGACCATCGCAATCGGTTGCGACCATATCGTTACGGACGAGAAGATCTATCTGGCCGACCGCCTGGAGCAGGCTGGCTACAAGGTGCTTGACTGCGGCACCTACAGCCACACCCGTACGCACTATCCCATCTACGGTAAGGCCGTGGGCGAGGCCGTTGCCAGCGGCAAGGCCGACTTTGGCGTGGCCCTGTGCGGCACCGGCATCGGCATCACCAACGCCGTCAACAAGGTTCCCGGCGCCCGCTGCGCCCTGGTTCGCGACATGACCTCTGCCCTGTATGCCCGTCGCGAGCTCAACGCCAACATCGTGGGCTTTGGCGGCAAGATCACCGGCGAGTTCCTGATGGCCGACATCATGCTTGCCTTCCTGGAGGAGCCCTACGACAAGACTCCCGAGCACGATGCCTTGATCGCCAAGATCGATGCCTGCAATAAGGCCGACGCCGAGGCTCAGGCTGACCCGCACTTCTTTGACGAGTTCCTGGAGAAGTGGGACCGCGGCGAATACCACGACTAGTGGGGTTCCGGCGTAATTAACTAGTCCGTTGACGGCTCGCGTTTCTGTGAGGGGCGCGGGCCGGTTTTCTAAACAGGAGTTCAATATGATTCTGACCGTTACCATGAACCCGTCGATTGATACGCGCTATCAGCTCGACAAGCTGGTCATCGACGATGTTAACCGCGTAACGCCCGAAAAGACCGCTGGTGGCAAGGGTCTCAACGTGAGTCGTGTGCTGCTGCAGTTGGGCGACGATGTGCTTGCGACCGGCCTGCTTGGCGGTCACATGGGTGCCTATATGGCCGAGCTCATGGATGCCGATGGCGTCAAGAATGACTTTGTGCCCATCGCCGGTGAGACGCGCATTTGCCTGAATATTCTGCACGAGGGTAATCAGACCGAGCTGCTGGAGAGCGGCCCACAGATCGTCCCAGCCGAGCTCGAGGCCTTTACGGCCAAGTTCGCCGAGCTTGCAGCGAAGGCTGACGTTGTGACGCTTTCGGGCTCGCTGCCGCGTGGCGTCGATGCCGGCTACTATGCCGAGCTCGTCAAGATCGCCGAAGAGGCGGGCGCCAAGGTGCTGCTCGACACCTCGGGCGCATCGCTGGAGGCCGCGCTGGAGTCCGACGCTAAGCCTGAGCTCGTAAAGCCCAACCTGACCGAGATTAACGGCCTGCTGGGTACGTCCTTTACGACCGATGATGTCGATGCCCTGCGCGAGGCGCTTGCCGCCGATGGCCGCTTTGCCGGTATTCCCTGGGTCGTCGTTTCGATGGGCGCTGCCGGTTCGGTGGGCTTCCACGAGGGCCGCGCGTTCCGCGCCAAGACGCCCGCGATTGCGGCTGTGAACGCGACGGGTTCCGGCGACTCGACCATCGCCGGCTTTGCGCATGCCATTGCTGCTGGTGCCGACGACGTCACGGTGCTCAAGACCGCCAATACCTGCGGCAAGCTCAACGCCATGGATCCCAAGACCGGCCACCTGGTCATGGACCGCTGGGACGAGATTTACAACAGCGTTGTCGTGACTGAACTGTAGGGTTACGCGGTTTTACCAAACCGCGTAACGGCGCGACGCTGCAAACGCCCCTAAGCGGCAATCTGACGTTCAATCGTCGGGCATGACCAAAAGGTCAATGCCCTCCTCTTTCACGTCACCTTGCTCGCTTAGGGGCGTTTTCGCTGTCGTTGCCAAAACATCGGCGTTGCCTTGTCGCAAGTAGTCATCGGGGACGCTCTTTAATGACTAGTCGTTTAAGAACGCCCCTTAAGAATGACCCCAATGACTACACTCAAAAAGCGGCGCCCGCCGGCGATGTTGCCGGCGGGCGCCGTTGTCTTGAAGACGAAATGATCCGTTTTCCTCCGTCCCCAAGGGATCATTAGTCCCCAAGGGATCATTACAGTGAGTCGATAAAGCGCTGTTGGGCGGCGCGGCCGGCTTCGTCCCACTTAAAGACGCCGGCGTTGTCGAGCACGTGGCCAAACACCACGCCGACCTCCTCGTGCAGGATGTCGATGGCGTTGTCCGCCGTAAGCTCGTCGGCGCGGCGGGCAAAGACGTCCTCGGCCCATGCGGCGTGGCTGCGGCAAAGGTCGTCGCCCTCGAGTGCACCGGCAAGGTCGTAGCTGGCATCGGTCTTGGCCGCCAACAGGTGCTCACGGACAGCGCCGAGCTCGGGAACCAGGCGCGGCGGCAAAATGGCCAAGCCCATGACCTCGATCAGGCCGATGTTCTCCTTTTTAATATGGTGATACTCGGCATGCGGGTGGAAAACGCCCAGCGGATGCTCGTCGGTCGTGATGTTGCAGCGAAGTGCCAGGTAGGCCTCGTAAATCTCGCCACCGGCATTGCCGCGGAAGTCGACGCGGCGGATGACGGGCGTCACGGTGTTGTGCGCTACGCCGTCGGCCGTGTGCGCGATAACGCCCACAGACTCATCGGTCCACTCGCGCCAGGCGAGGATAATCTTCTCGGCAGCGTCGAGCAACTGAGCGCGGTCGTGCGAGCGCAGTCGCAGCACCGAAAGCGGCCACTGCAACACGGTACCGCTGACCTGGTCAAAGCCGGGCACGCTAAACTGCGAGACTTCGGTGGCATGCATCATGGGGAACTCGTGCGCGCCGCCCTGGAAGTGGTCGTGCGACAGAATCGAGCCGCCCACGATGGGCAGGTCGGCGTTGGAGCCGATAAAGTAGTGCGGGAACAGGTCCACAAAATCGAGCAGGCAGGTCAGCCCCTTGCGGTCGACGTGCATCGGACGATGCTCGGAGCTCATGGCAATGCAGTGCTCGTTAAAGTACGCGTACGGGCTGTACTGGAAGCCCCAACGCTCGCCGTCGAGCTGGATGGGGATAACGCGCAGATTCTGGCGGGCGGGATGAGCGCCGCCGTCAGCCGCGGCGGAGCGTCCGGGGTAACCCTCGTTCTCGATGCAGAGCTGGCAGGCGGGATACTTCTCGCCCATGTTCTTGGCTGCACCTGCCGCGGCGATATCGCGCGGGTCCTTCTCGGGTTTGGACAGGTTGATGGTGATTTCAAGATCGCCCCAGTTGGTGGGGGTGCTCCATTTGATGTTGCGCGCGATGGCGGCACGGCGCACGTAGCCGGCGTCGCAGCACAGGCCGTAGAACCAGTCGGTCGCGGCGCGGGGCTCGTTGACGCCCATGCGGCCGGTAAACTCGTCAATCACGGCAGACGGGCGCGGCATGAGCGCGCCCATGATGCGCATGGCGATGCGGTCGCGGCCCGATGCCGTGTTCTCGGCGGCGCCGTTGGCAACAGCCGCCTCGGCAAGCGCGGCAAGTGTGCCTTCAAGGTCAAAGTTGGGCAGGGTATCGGGGTGCAAGAGCGAGAGTTTCTCGACCTGGAGCGCCCAGGCCATGTCGAGCGCCGGGCCCGTAGCACCGATGCACTCGAGAATGGTGTTATACGCCCAGATGCGATCGTCCTGGCCGATCATCGATCGGTGGATGGCGTACTCGATCAGGTTCTGCGCGGCCTCGCGCACGTCAGTCATTACAGCCATGCCGCGTAGGCCCCCTTGTCAGAAATTGCGTAGTGGCGGGCAGAGCCCTCGCCCAGCCAGCCGTTCATCTTGGCGATGAAGGTGTCGACCAGGTCGAGCGGCACGAAGGCCTGGATGGTGCCACCAAAGCCGCCACCGTGGATACGGACGGCGCCTCGGCCGTCGAGCACGTGCTCGGCCAGTGCCAGGGCATACATCGAGGGCTGCTCGGAGCCCAGCTTGGCAACGACATTCTGTAGGTACATGGCAGAGCTGGCGCCGGACTCGCGCGTCAGGACCAGGAACTGGTCAATGTCGCCGGCGTTCAGGGCAGCCCAGCGCTTGTCGACCAGGCCGTTTTCGTACCAGTAGTGAACGGCGCGCAGACAGGCGCGGTCGCCCAGCTTGGCGCGCAGCTCGGGGAGCTTGGCGTCAAAGTCGGCAACATCGACCTCGCACAGGCGTTCCTTGCCAAACTCGGCGGCGACGTCCTGCATTTCGCGCGGAACGGCGGCGTAGTCGTCGGTGGCGGCCACGTGGTCGGCACCGACCTTAACGAGCACGAGCGCATAGCCGTGATCCTCAAAGTTGAGCTCGAGCTTCTGGGTCTTGGGCTGGGCCTGATCCTCAAAGTCCATGTAGGCAAGGCCGCCCAGGCACACGGCGGCCTGGTCCATCAGACCGCAGGGCTTGCCGTAATAGTTGTTCTCGGTGCGCTGGCTCATCTGCGCGAGCGCGACGGGCTCGATGGCGGGTGCGCCCCAGAGGGTTTCCATGGCGCGACCGTACGCGGCCTCGACGGCGGCAGAGCTGGAAAGACCGCCGCCCGAGGGGACGGAGCAGGTGAAGGCAAAGTCGAAGCCCTGGGGCTCAACGCCCAGAGCAGCGATTTCGTGGGCCATGCCGCGGACGAGGCTCGCGGACGTGCCCTTCTCGGACTCCTGAACGTCTAGCGTGTCGAGCGCGATCTCAAACGTGGGATAGCCCTCGTCGGCTACGCGAACCTTGTTGGAATCGGTTGCCACGGCGATGCCGTCGACGGCGACATCGAGCGAGCCGGCGATAACGTGGCCACCCTCGTGGTCAGTGTGGTTGCCGCTGATCTCGGAGCGGCCGGGCGCGTGCACGTAGAGCACCTGGCGGTCGCCGATGGGGCCAAACTCCTCCTCGAACAGCTTGGTGAGCGTGGCGAATGTCTTTTCGTCGGGGGTGGTCATGGGAGTCCTTTCCTTGGCGCGCCCGGGTGGGTTTTGCGTCGTTATGAGTACGTTAACAACTTAAAGCGGCATGAACCAAGTGTTCACGATACCGCACGTTACGGGCTATGTTAACGTACTCATAACACATCGCTTGTCACTTTTTGAGAATCTGGTAATCGGTAGAAATTCAGCCGTGAACGGTACTGCCGTATGGACTTATAAAGCAGAAGAGATGCAGATAGAAAAAGTAGAGTACGTTAACATGCGTCCGACGATAGCGGGCCTCGGCGCGGGATGTATTTCTGCCCGGGCCGGCATTCACGCTATTCAGATCTCGCAAGGGTGAAGGTGATCCTGTGGCAAGGCGCCCGTCCAACGATACCAGTTCGCGTCCGGTCTCCATGGCCGACGTCGCCCGCGCTGCCGGCGTTTCGCAGCAGACGGTTTCGCGCGTCGCCAACGGCTTGCCTAACGTTAACGAGCAGACGCGCCAGCGCGTGCAGGCCGCTATGCAAAAGCTCGGCTTTCGTCCGAGTTATGCCGGTCGCTCGCTGCGCGACGGCCGTTATCATTCGGTCGGCCTGTGCGTCAACGATGTCACCAAGTTCGGCAACCTCTCAATGATCGACGGCATCGCCAGCGCTGCTCGCGAGCATAATTGCGCCATCACGCTGGTCGAGATGTCCAAGACCGAGGAGTTTTCGCTTGCCGAGGCCACGCGTCGTATGGCCGCATTGCCGGTGGACGGCATCATCATCGGTATGAGTCGCATGGCGCCCGATTTTGAGACGTTTGATCCACTGCCGGGCATTGGCACGGTCATCGTTACCATGTACGCGCACCCGCGGGTGACCACGGTCGATTCCGACCATTACGGCTGCTCGCTATTGCTTATGGATCACCTGTTTGAGCTAGGGCACGAGCAGATTCGCTATATTGGCGGCCCGTCATTCTCGGTCGACGAGCAATTTCGTCGCGCCGGTTGGCAGGATGCACTCGAGCGTAAACACATCGAGCAGGCAGAGCCGCTCGAGGGCGACTGGTCTGCCAACAGCGGCTACGAGGCCGGCAGGTACCTGGCCGAGCACGATCGCACCATGACGGCGATTTACGCGGCAAACGACCAGATGGCAAATGGCGCGATTGCAGCGCTGCGCGATAGCGGTCTGCGCGTGCCCGAGGACGTGAGCGTGGTGGGCGTCGACGATTCGCTCGATGATTTTGTGGCACACAACGAGCTCACGACCGTTCGATTCGATTTGCATCAGCGTGGACGCGAGGTGTTCGAGCGCGCGGTTCCCAAGGCGGGGGCAACGGACAAAACCGTTGCCATTCGTATTCCCGGCCAGCTTATCGTTCGACATACCACGGCAGCTCCGCGCACATAGTTTTTGCAGGTCAATGGCGATATATTCCGCCTCAATAACAATCGATAAGGATGCTGGCAGATAGCCGTGGCTATGAAGACAAGTGCTATGATAGACGGGCTCTTTTGTCTATCTAGGAGGCTTTGCCTGATGGAGATCACCAAGGATATCCGCTACATTGGCGTTAACGATCACGACATTGACCTGTTCGAGGGCCAGTACGATGTGTCCGAGAACGGCATGGCATACAACAGCTACGTTATCTTGGGCGAAAAGATCGCTGTCGCCGATTCAGTCGACGGCGGTTTTGTTGACGAGTGGCTCGGCAACCTCGAGGCCGTGCTCGATGGCCGCACGCCCGACTACCTGATCGTCCATCACATGGAGCCCGATCACTCCGCCGGCATCGCCGCCTTTATGGAGCGCTATCCCCAGGCGCAGATTGTTGCCAGCATGGGCGCCTTCCGTATGATGGTCAACTACTTTGGCACCGACTTCCCCGAGCGCAAGATGGTCGTCAAAGATGGCGACGTGCTCGACCTGGGCGGCCACAGCCTAACCTTTGTCGGTGCTCCCAATGTTCACTGGCCCGAGGTGCTCTTCTCCTACGAGTCCACCGACAAGGTGCTCTTTAGTGCCGACGGTTTTGGCAAGTTTGGCGCCAACGACATCGAGGATCCCGAGGGCTGGGCTTGCGAAGCGCGCCGTTACTACTTTGGCATCGTCGGTAAGTTCGGCAAGTTCGTGCAGGCCGTCCTCAAGAAGGCCGCCGACCTGGACATCCAGATTATCTGCCCGCTCCACGGCCCCGTGCTGACTGAGAACCTGGGCTACTACCTCGACACCTATAACACCTGGTCGAGCTATCAGCCCGAGGACGAGGGTATCACGATTGCCTATGCGAGTGTGTATGGCCATCTGAAGGCTGCTGTTGAGGAGCTCGCTTCTGCGCTCGAGGCCCGCGGCCAGAAGGTTTCCGTCTTTGACTTGGCTCGGGATGATATGGCCGAGGCCGTTGAGGATGCGTTCCGCTATGACCGCCTGGTGCTCGCCTCCATCACCTATCAGGGCGAGATCTTCCCGTTCATGAGCACCTTTATCCATACGCTTGCCGAGCACGCCTATCAGAACCGTACGGTGGCACTCGTCGAGGCCGGCTCTTGGGCGCCCACCGCTGCCAAGGTTATGACCAAGGAGCTCGAGGGCATGAAGGACATCACCCTGGCGCAGAACAAGGTGACCGTCCTGGGTTCGCTCAACGACGCCTCGCGCGCTCAGATCGAGGTTCTCGCCGACGAGCTTTCCAAGTAGCGATATTTCGTTTTTAACGAGCAAAACCACCACAAAGGCACCTTTGTGGTGGTTTTTGTTTAAGCGTCGGCGATGATGAGATTTGGACGGGCGTCGTCGGCGGTCTCGGCGATTGAGGTGGCGACGGCATGATCGGGGTCTCGGTCCATCACGATGGTGTCGACATCTGCCAGCTCGGCAAAGCAGTACATGCCACGTCCGTTAACCTTGCTGGCGTCCATGAGGGCGACGCTTTGACGGGCCGCGGCGATCATAGCCGTTTTGGTCTCGGCCATCTGGGGAAAGTCGGTCGTAAAGCCGCAGCTGGGGACAAAGGCGCCGGGGCACATGACGGCCAGATCGGCATGGACCATTTGGAGCGCCTGCATGGTAAGTGGGCCGTACAGATAGCGATGACCTTTGCGCAGCGCCCCGCCCAGCATGACGACATCGACCGAGGGCATGCTCTCGTCGATGTAATCGGCAATGGTAATGTCGGCCGTGATAACGGTGATGCCGTTGCGCTGATCGAGGAGCCGGACGAACTCGAGCGCCGTGGTGCCCGAGTCGACGAGCAACGTGTCGCCGTCATTGACGAACTCGATGGCGCTTTGCGCGATGGCCTGCTTGGCGGCGACGTTGACATTGATGCGGCGATCCTGCGTGGAAACAGTCAGACGCTTGTGGAGCGATACGGCGCCGCCATGCGTGCGGCGCAGCTTGCCGGACTCCGCGAGTGCGTCCAGGTCGGCGCGAGCGGTGACAGAGGACACGCCAAAGGTCTGGGCAATTTCTGCCACCTGCACCGAGGCGTTATGCTCGAGCATCTCCATGATGGCGGCACGACGCTCATCGGCGAAGGCTCGGGTTGTTGCGTGGGCCATAGCTGCTCCATTCTCGGCCAAATTTGCAGGAATTGTGTTGACTCTATTTTCGTTCATTTTCTTTTTGAGTAAGAAAATACCTTTCGATTACTTATCTTTTCTATAAAAGAAAGACGCTGAACGCTCAAAATTCAATATCGAACATGTCCGCTCGGTTCAAATTCCTTCCGTTTACTTTTCAAAAACGACTGTATTGACCTGCATGGGCTCAATATCTCGCACGTGCAAAGCCGCTGAATTTCATACAATGAGCGCAGCAAAACGCAAGGTAAAACGCCTTGTGAACAACTACGCCCGATGTCCAGATGCGGGCGAGGGAGAGGAGCAAACGCTCATGGCACTTGTTACCACCGAAAAGATGCTCAAGGACGCTCAGGCCGGCCACTACGCTGTTGGCGCTTTCAACGTCGAGAACCTCGAGTTTGTTATGGCCGTTCTGGCCGCTGCCGAGGAGACCAAGTCCCCCGTCATCATGCAGACCACCCCGGGCACCATCAAGACCGCTGGTCTGGACTACTTCTACGGCATGGTCAAGGCTGCCGCCGAGCGCGCTTCCGTGCCCGTCGCCCTGCACCTCGATCACGGCGATGGCTATGACCGCTGCATGCAGGCTTTCCGCACGGGCTACACCTCTGTCATGATCGACGGTTCGCACGAGTCCTTCGAGGACAACATCGCCCTGACCAAGTCCGTCGCCGATGCTGGCCGCGCCATGGGCGTGCCCGTCGAGGCTGAGCTCGGTAAGGTTGGCGGCAAGGAGGACGACGGTCCCGCGGTTGAGGGCGAGAGCCCCTACACCGATCCGGCCGAGGCCAAGGAGTTCGTCGAGCGCACTGGCTGCACCTCCCTCGCTATTGGCGTTGGTACCAGCCACGGCGTGTACACGAGCGATCCGCACATCGAGCAGTCCGTGGTCAAGGCCATCCGCGACGCCGTCGACGTGCCGCTGGTTCTGCACGGCACCTCCGGTGTGCCCGATGAGCAGGTTGCCGAGGCTGTGAAGAACGGCATCTGCAAGGTTAACTACGCCACCGAGCTGCGTCAGGCCTACACCAAGGGCTTCATGGCCTACATGGCCGAGAACCCTGCCTGCTTCGATCCCAAGAAGCCGGCCAAGGAGGGCATGCGTGAGATCACCGAGCTGGTTAAGATCCGCATGACCAACCTCAACTCTGTGGGCAAAGCAGAGTAACAGCAAGGGTACTCTGATCCCACCGGACGGTTTGGGCGGGTCCCGTACTTAGTTTCCAAAACGTCCTCGCGCATGAAGGCCCCCGTTGTCTCGCTTCTTCGAAGCGTTGACAACGGGGGCCTTCGCGCTGCGGAATGATTTTGGAAACTAAGTACGGGACCCGCCCAAACCGTCCTGCTCAATCGCCCTTGTGGCGTTAGTGTCGGAAAAATAAGACGTTGCATTTTGCCCCCTGCGGAAAGATTGGGGAACTAAGCCCTCGTCCCTCCCAAGTTGACCTTCTCGAGGTCGTCGCCCTTGTGGCGTTAGGACTGCGAATTTGGGATGGGAGGGTTACTTGGTTGTTAGGGTTAATAGGTCGTTGGGGGTTTTGAGGTTGTAGGTGGCATTTGGGATATCTTGGTGTGATCCCCATGCTGCTCTGGCAAAACTGACCCCTGCTGAAGTTGCGCATTGTTCGTCGTAGACGGTGTCGCCAACGTAGACGACGTTGCCAGGATTCGCGCCCGTACGCCGGAGATATTCGAGCATGGGAGCGGGTGCGGGTTTATGTTCGGTTGTGTCTTCGACAAGGATGATGTGCTCAAAATACTTATCGAAGCCAAGGGGTGCAATTTCTTCTGCGTATTCATTGCGCGCACGTGAGGAGACGATGCCAAGTTTGCAGCCGTTGTCGGAGAGTGTTGCGATAACTTCGTGCAAGCCGGGAAACACGCTGATGGTGCTTTTAAAGCTGGCGGCAACTTGGCACCAGCGATCCAGCGTTGCCTGTGAGTAGATCCCAAGTTTCTCAAGGGCGTTCTTGCCGGGTATGCCGAGGGCAAATTCAAGCTCGTGTCGGGGGAGCGTTTTGCCGGTTTCTTCTTGGATAATCTGGCCAAGCGATGACAGCACGCTTTCTTCTGTATCTGCCAATGTCCCATCAACGTCAAACACGATATAGTCAAAGTACTTCATATAGTAGCTCCTATCCGTTGTTTGCCTGCAAGTTTGATGCAGTGACAGAAGAAGGGCTAGCGGGATTTCTGCCTGGTACTATCGAGATTCTGCCTCGCTGCTCGATAGCTCGAAGGAGTGCATCCCATTTGTTCTTTAAATACCTGGCCAAGATGGCTTGCTGTTATAAATCCGCATTGGCGCGCGACTGTCTGTACCGTTCGCGTGGTGTGTGCCAAAAGTTCGCAAGCACGGTTTATGCGGTATGCGCGTAGATATGCCGCCGGGGTCGTTCCTGTACAAGTTTCGATAATGCGGTAACACTCTCTTTCGCTTACGCCGGCTGCAGATGCCATCTGGGGCACATCTATAGCGGCTGCATAGTTTGCGCGGATAAAGTCCAGGATTGCCTTGAACTGTACGTCGCGGCTGGTCATCCAAGAGGCGCCGTCGGAAGAAAAGAGCGGTTCGGTCTTGGCGTAAATCTGAATCCAGAGCTCTGACAAACTATTTCGAAGCGCCATCTCGTTCTGCGGCCGTTGAAGGTCGTGGCTAAAGGAGCTCTTCAGCAAATCGATAAAGGGCATATCGTCGGGATTGGTGGGCGACCATTTGAGCACATCGACGCCTCGGCATTGAAGTAATGGATTGATGTAGCGCTTTTGGAGACGTCCCGCGGGATCGCCGAGCATCGACGGCTGAAAGATATGCAACATTTGAATGGCTGGTGCCGAATTGGCTGATTGCAGCGTGCTGTGCAAAACGCCGCCGTTGATAAAGCCGGCGGACCCTTCCTCAAAGCGTACGTGCTCATGAGCCGCGCGCGTTCGATAGTCAATCGCTCCCTGCTCCATGTAGAAAAGCTCAACTTCGGAATGCCAGTGCCAGGGGACGGAATTGCCCGGATAGCGAGCGAATTCTGCGCGTTCGGCAATATAGGGCCAGTCTTCGGCGGTCTCGGGAAACGCTTCCTCGCGTCCTCCGCGGTGCAATTCTATGTGATCCATGTTTCGCATGGCATCAGTATAAAGCGCAATGGGCTTAGATTGCTCTTGCCTGTTCGGGGAACGCCTTGTCTAGGGATGCTTGGAGCTTTTCGAAGGATGCTCGTAAGTTGAGGCTCTGATCGGCTGAGCGCTTGGTTTTTGTGGTGGGGGAGTCGAGGAGGCCGTTTCTCTGTGTCGGGGGGAAGGAGAAAAGGTTTGCATGATTTAGGGATGGCTGCTGTGCTGCGTCGTTGGAAGAATGCATGCTTATGCGGCCTCCTCGATGTCCACCAAAAGGTTGCGCACGGGGTGTGCTGCTAGGTCCCGTGCGTTGGCAGTATTATGCCGCGACTGCTGCAAAGAAGCGCTAAAGAAAGGCTTAACCTGGTTTGGTGTTACGATGAAACTGCAGGTCAGAGGTATCGAATAACACTTTTGAAAGGTATTGGGCTTAAGGGCTTTCTAAGGTTTGTGGCGCGGATGTGGCTCGCCTGTGTGGGGCGTGTGGATGGCTCGTTCCTAGCGCTGCGGCTCTGCGGCGCGCACCTGCTCGACGACCTTTTCCATCGTGGCGTCGATGCGGTCTTTTTTGAGTTCGCATTCCCAGATGGTTATGGGCGTCCAGCCCATTTGAGTGAGTGCTGCCACGGCAGCGCGGTCGCGCTCGACGTTGCGACGGAACTTTGCCTCCCAAAACTCAACGTTGCGCTTGGGCTGGCTCGGGTTGCACTTGGGGCAGCGGTGCCAAAAGCAACCGTTGACGAAGATGGCGATTTTGCGCCCGGGGAAGGCGATATCGGGTTTGCCGGGAACCTTCCATTCCAAACGATAGCCCGTGAGGCCCGCGGCGCGCAGGCGCTGGCGAACGAGCAGCTCGGGCTTGGTGTTCGCACGCTTATTGCCCTTCATGGACTTTTTGATGGCGGCGCGACGGCGGACCAGTTCGCGCTCGTCAGCGGAGAGGTCCGAGGTATCGATGCCGTCGAGCAGACCTGGTTTGGGGCGCTTTTTGCTACGGCGCTTAGGTGTGCGCTTGGGCTTGGTGGCGGGCTCGTCGGTCGCGGTGGCCTCGGCGTCGTTGGCGGCGCCGTTGGCCTCAAGCCGATCTTCCTTTAACTCAATCAGAGCATCAATGAGCCCCTTGTCGGCGGGCATCCATTCCACCATGGCAAGCGAGGTACGCGGAATCCAGCGGATATCGAGCTGGCGGTCGTGCTTCTGGGGCTCATCGGATTCATCGGCGAGCGAGCAGTAGTAGCACTCCATGGAGAGATGAAAATCGGGGTAGTCGTACTCAACGGTGTAAAAATCGCGCAGGTTGGTGACTTTTACCTGCAACTCTTCCATAAGCTCGCGGCGTACGGCGTCCTCGGGCGTCTCGCCGCGCATGAGCTTGCCACCGGGGAACTCCCAAAGTCCCTGCATGTCGCCATAGCCGCGCTGCACGGCAAGCAGCTCATCGGATCCTTCCTTGCGAATGATCCCAGCGGCAACATGAACAGTCTTCAACAGGAGTCCTCTCTCAACATCAACACGTGACAGGCTAGCTACCCGCACCTTACACAACGGTAAGGCAAGCGTAAGTCATATCGATGGTAGCCGACTCGGCTTCTTGCGACTATAGATGCCGTAGACTAATCGCAAGAAAGGACTCGGTATGCAAACCACGCACATGGCGACCCCGGTACTGGAGGTCGCGCATCTCGAAAAGGTATATGGAGCGCTGGGCAACGTGACCCGCGCGCTCAACGATGTCAGCTTTACCGTCAACCGCGGCGAATTCGTTGGCATCATGGGCGCCTCGGGCTCGGGCAAGTCGACGTTGCTCAGCTGCGTGTCGACCATCGATAGCGCCACGAGCGGCACGATCCGCATCAACGGCCAGGACGTGACGCGCATGAAGCAGGCTAAGCTTTCGCAGTTCCGCCGCGAGGAGCTCGGCTTTATCTTCCAGGACTCCAACCTGCTCGATACGCTCACGGCACGCGAGAACATCGCCCTGCCGCTCACCATCGCCCGCACAAACTCGGCAGAGATCTCGACCCGCGTGCAGGATGTGGCAGCGCGCCTGTCCATCAGTCAGGTGCTCGACAAGTATCCCTACCAGATGTCCGGCGGGCAGCAGCAGCGCGTTGCCGCGGCTCGCGCACTCGTCACCGACCCCACCATGATCATGGCCGACGAGCCCACCGGCGCCCTCGATTCCAAGAGCGCTCGCCTGCTGCTCGAGAGCCTGGAGGCCCTTAACCGCCGCCTGCGAGCCACCGTGCTCATGGTCACGCACGACAGCTTTGCCGCCAGCTACACGAGCCGTGTGCTGTTTATTCGAGACGGCAAGATCTTCACCGAGCTGCGCCGCGGCGACACCGACCGCCGAGAGTTCTTCGACCGCATTATGGAGGTCGTTGCCATGATGGGCGGTGAGGGCTCCGATGCTCTGTAAACTCGCTTGGGGTAACGTCCGCCGCGCCGGCCGCGACTACCTCGTCTACCTTTTGACGCTCACCCTGGGCGTCACGGTCTTCTATGCCTTTAACACCATCTCGATGCAGGTCGACATCGCCGGAATCGATGAAGAGGGCTTGGCGCAGGTTGTGGGCAGCATGCTCGGCGACCTGACGTACTTTTTGGCCGGTGTCATGGCCTTTTTGATGGTGTACGCCAATAACTTCATCATGAAACGCCGCAAGAAGGAGTTTGGCCTGTATCAGGTGCTCGGCATGGGGCGCGGACGCGTCGCCACGATCATGGAGCTCGAGACGGTGATTGTCTCGGTCGTGGCCTTTGTCGCCGGCATTGTGCTGGGTGTGGGACTCTCCCAGCTCATGACGTTCTTTACGGCCTCGCTTTTTAAGACACAGATTGCCAATTTCCACTTCTTTTTCTCGGTGCATGCGTTCAATCTGACCCTTGCCTGCATGCTCGTAATGTTTGTGCTCACGCTACTGCTGAACCTTCGCGCCGTGCGTCGTACCAAACTCATCGAGCTTATGGGTGCCGAGCGTCGCAACGAGAGCATCAAGACGCGCAACCCCTGGATTGCGATTGCCATCTTTGCCGTGGGCGTGGTGCTTGTGGGCGTGGCCTATTACCGTCTGCTACGTGATGGGTTCCCGCTAACCGCGACGGACAGCAAGCTGCAAGAGGCTATGAACCAGTTTGGCATTACGACCGCTATGGTTACCGTGGGCACCTTTGCCCTGTTCTGGGGACTCTCGGGCATGCTCATCAAGCTGCTGCAGAGCCTGCGCAGCGTATATTGGCGCGGCCTCAATATGTTTACCGTGCGCCAGCTTGCGGCCAAGGTCAACACGGTGTGCTTTTCGATGGGCGTCATCGCGATGCTCCTGTTTTTGGCCATCACCTCGGTGACGTGCGGTATGTCGATTGCCAATGTGATGAACGAAAACCTGGAGCGCTATAATCCGGCCGACATGTCGCAGACGTATGTCTATTACACGCCCGATACGCTCGACTTCTACAAAGAGTCTTTCAATCCGTCTGAGGCCGATCGAATGGTGCTGGCCGATAGTACGGTCGATTTGTACTCCGCATGGCACGGCGATCGTATCGATCACGATAACGTTGCAGACGGTATTAAGGGCAAGTCGGCGGACAACAACGACGAGACCGGCAAGAAGGTCAATATCGCCGATGTTGCCGGTGAGCATGTGCAGATCGATTCGTATCTGAGTTACCCGTTTGGCGGTTCGGATCCTTCGGTGACCCCAAGTGAGATGTGCAAGATCATGGGCGAAAAGCTTCCCAAGGCGTTCGGGGGTAGCAATGCCGATGCGATGGGTCTGTTTGTGACGCCGGCGAGCCAGTACAACAAGCTGCGCCGGATGATGGGCGAGGAGCCGGTGCATATCGGTCACGACCAGTATCTGCTCACGTGTGATATGGGCGGCGAGCTGGTCGACCTGTACACCAAGTATATGGCTGGCGGCCATGCCCTTACCTTGGGTGGGCATACGCTCAAGCCCGCAACCGATAAGTCGGACGAAGATACGGCGGCCATCGCCAACTCGGCGATGGGCAGTAATCCGGGTACCGTGGTCGTTGCCGATGAGCTGCTGTCCCAGCTTAATCTGCAGCCGTATTCCAGTAGCCTGCTCGTTAACTACAAGCAGGGGATGGATACGACCGAGGCAGACGAGAGCATTAAATACACTGTGCTCGACAATCTGCTCGTTGACGGCAAGGAGCCGGGGTCGTGGGGAACCTTCATCACACGCTCCGAGATGTACACGCAAGCAGCGCAAATGAACGGTCTTATTAGCTACCTAGCCATCTACATCGGCTTTGTATTGGTCGTTGCATGCGCGGCGATTCTGTCGATCCAGCAACTCTCCAACGTGGCCGACGGCAGCCGCAGCTATCGTGTGCTGGCACAGATCGGCTGTGAGGACCGCCAGATTTGCCATTCGGTGATGGCGCAACAAGCGGTATTCTTCCTGTTCCCGCTGGCAGTGGGCCTGGCGCACTCCTTTGTGGCACTTAAGGTGATCATCGAGCTGGTGAGCATTTTCGGAAATATGAGCATCGGCGGCACCGTGGGCCTCACCTGTGCGATCTTCCTGGCAGCCTACGGTGGCTACTTCCTGGTGACCTACCTCATGAGCGCCGGCATGGTACAAGCTGCTATCGCCACCCGTTACAGCGAATAAGCGACCTAAAGCAAAACAATCGCAGGTTGAGCATAAGTCAGACACTATGACCCAATCCAGGGGCACGGAAACGACAGGAGCCCCCGCTCGTGACCGCGGGTCGGGGCTGCGACAATGTTGTTGAAGTGCCAGAGGCGCAGCCGCGCCGCAACGAGGTTGGG
>JAXIZI010000035.1:0-71717 GCA_036304065.1 Collinsella sp.
ACCCATCGAAACACATCTCCACCGTTCCTTCAACTGGGGAAATGCCGCCCCCGGACCCCAGGAGGGGCCGCGGGGGCGTTCGGCTAGCTGCGGGAACGGCCTGTCCGCCTAATGTGTTCGGCTGAGATCGGAAATCAACCCAAATAAATCAGGAGGGCATTCACTGGAACACCCTCCGGTTTTGGTGATTATCGTGCGCCTACCCTTGTTTTTTGCCTTGCGGCCCGTTTCCGTTCCTTTTCGGCCTGTTCCTGCTGGTAAGCGGCCTCTAATATTCTGTCCGCCTGTTCCGTGCCAATGGCCCGCCTGACCCGCTCATAGTCCCTGACCTTTCCCTTTAGACTGTCCCTCTCGGCGCAGACCTCGTAAATTCTTTCTGATAAGGTGCTGTTTTTGCTGACCTCCTGGCCATAGTCCGCTTGCAGCTGCTCAAATTTGGATTTGAGGTCGCAGTAGGCCCGGTAGACAGACCGCAGCACCTTGACGATCTTCGCCCATAAGGGCTTGGCCTTTTTCTCCCGGTAGGCCCTGGCCGATTCCAGCGGCCCCGCCTCCGGCAGCGTCCGCTCCGGGTCGTCGGAGAAGTCCGCCGCCAGTTTCTCCATGCCCTTGAGCAAGGGCGCTACATCGTCCAGCTTAGCCCTGGCCTGGGCCGCTTTCTTCTCAGCTGATGCTGCCTCCTTATTCTTTTCTTGTTGGCGGATTCCCATATCTTTGATGCCAATTGCTGCTTGTTCATCTACTTATCCTCGCTTCTGTAAACTTGGTTGAGCGTTTCACCGTCGTTGTTCACCCATTCGGTCCAGCCATTCTGGCTGCCGCCGAGCACGAATACCGCGGCGGCACTGGGCGTCGGGAACTCGAGATCTTCGGCGAGTTCTGCGATACCGCCCGAATCGCCGAAGATCTCCCTGCGCGAGGCCGCGACGGCCGCGTTCTTCAGCGCGGGTTTGGAGAGGTTCACCTTCGAGCCGGCGAGAACCGTGAAGTGCCCAGTGGCTTTATCGTAGCGCCCTGATCCGCGTATCCCGTTCTTCTTCGTATGGAAGACGACCGAGGCGCCGGCGGGACCCTGGTCGACCCTGTCGAGGTCGTACCCCAGAGCTGACATCCTGAAGAGGATCCTCTCGTGCAGGCGCTCGACGGCCTCTTCCTTGTACGGGTCGACGTAGGGCTTGGGCGTCGCCGAGTTGTCAGTCTCGTACGAGCCGTGGGTGCGCACGTAGTCGATGGCCTTCGCCTCGAGGACGTCCAGCGCGTCCCTGCTGATGTTCTGATCGTCATCGAGGAACATGACGGCCTTGTTCCAGAACTCCTTCTTTGCCTTGTGTGCGTCGAGCCGGGCGATACCCTGGGTCGTCTGCCCAGCGTAGACGCGGCTCACGTTGCCGTGGTCCTCGTCGAGCAGGTAGTAGATGCCGCGCTGCGGGATGTTCGGCAGCGACTTCGCCTCGGCAAGGTCCTCCCTTGGAACGACGACGGTCACAAGCGACTCGCCGTCGATGCGGCAAATACGTATGCGGTCCGGCTGCGCGTCTATGAGCTGGACGGTGAAGGTCTTGACCCGAATCACGCTTATGCCCCCTTCTTCGCGAGCTCTTCGATCATGCACGTGCGCACGAAGGCGGAGAAGCTCATGCCCCGTAGGGCCGCCTCCTCCTTTGCCGCGTCACGCAAGGTGTCGGGGATGCGCAGGGTCACGGAGACCTGGTCTCCCTCTACCAGGAAGCTTCTGATCTCGGTCTCGTCGGGGTTGCCCTTGATGAGCTCCTTGTAGCTGCCAGGCATCTGTGCTCCCATCGCTCGAAATGCAATACAAATGCGTTTGCAGCATTATAACGCGGCGACACGGGGCGGCACTGGGAATAGAGGGACAGCCGATGTCCAGGCCCCGTACGAGCGCAAACGGCGAAGGAATCCCTGGCTGGGCTTAGATGGTCTCTTTCGTTCGGGTTCTCATCTCTTGGTTTTCGCGGGGTCTGAAATTGGCCCGCTCCTCGGCGTAAAGAATCTCGTTCTGTGCCTCCAGAATGCGCGTGGCGTCCTCGATGCGACCGGCGCACCTCTGGCTTATCGACCTCAGGGCAAGGATTCCCTCGACGTCGAGCGGGTCCAGCTGGTCGGCGTGCGCCAGGGACTCGAGCAGCTGGTCCAGGCCCTTCGCCAACCTCCCGGCATCCGCCAGCGCATCGAGCAGCTCAAGGCGCTCAGCCTTCTCTTCGCAATTCAACATCAGTTTGCCTTCTTCTACCAACTGACGTGCTGTGCACCACCGTAGCCGTTCCGCAGGGGGAACCATCTCGCCGCCAGCGATCCCGTGCGCATATCGGCCGCAAGCGGCGCGGGAAATGTCGTCCCGATGCGGACCGCGTCACCGCGACTCGGCAGCGGCCCGTTGTCCGCGCCGCGACGTCGCCGCCAACCCCCGCGAGCGCCCCCGCAACCGCCGACGGGCCGCATCTCATGCCCGGAGGACCTCGACGCCCATAGCCGATCCCATCCCGCACGCCCTCGCCCCTTTGATCCGAAACCCGCCCCGGCGCTCCTTGGACGCGCAGGGTCGCACGCCGGCAGGCGGCCAGCAAGGGCCGCGACACTTTTTCGGGTTCTTCGCCCCATGCGCTGCGCGCGCGAACAACGCGAAAAACTGACGTCGGGAGATTTCTATAACCACGTCCGACTTCGCTTCCTCCCTTGCCGGCGCGCCCGCGCTGCATGCGACTCACGCGACGCAAGGCACGCCACAGGGGCGGGCCTCAGAGCCTAAGGAGCAAGACATGAACGACATGAAGGAAAAGGCGATGGGCGCGGTCAAGGCCTTCCTCGAGCGCAAGGGCTACGAAATCGTCGACGAGGCCTGGCAGGGACCCGAGGGCATCGGCGGGATCGACCTCGTGGCGGTGGACGAGGACGGGACCCTGGTCTTCGTCGACGCCACGGTCCGGATCGGGACGGACGGCTTCCCCGAGGCCCACAGGGCGCGCGGGCTGCGCGAGGCGCTGGCGGCGAGGTGGCTCGCCGGCAACGGCGACGACTACGCCGACACCCCGGTCCGCTTCGACGAGGTGGCGATGATGGTCGTCAAGGAGAACCGCGCGCTCCTTCGCCACCACATCAACTGCTTCGGCGAGATGGAGCCGCTCTCCTAGGCGGCGCGCCCGGCCCCGGGCTCCCGGGGCCGGGCTTTCCCCCGAAACCGGCCCGTGTACCACGAAAGCGTACATATCCGTACGTTTTCGTGGTACACTCCGATTGTCGGACAAATCCGTACGGTTTTGTCCCGACGCTCCGAGACTCGGGGCGCGCCGGACCGGATGCGGCGAGGCGCGCCCCACGCTAGAGAGGACGCGACCCATGCGCACGATAGCCATTTCCAACTACAAGGGCGGCGTCGGCAAGACGACGACCGCCGTGAACCTGGCGGCGATCTTCGCCGCCCGGGGCCTTCGGACCCTGCTCGTCGACCTCGACCCGCAGGCGTCGGCCACCGACTTCTTCGGCCTCTACGACCGCGCCGCCTCCGAGCGGCGCACATCGGTCGAGCTGCTCTACGGCGGCGCGCCCGTGGAGGAGGTCGCCTACGCCGCCGGGGAGAACCTCGACGTGGTGGCCTCGACCATCGACCTCGTCGACCAGAACGAGATGCTCCTGCGCGAGCAGCGCCTCAAGTTCGCCCTCGACGACGCCTCGGGCTCCTACGACGTCTGCCTCATCGACTGCAGCCCCGTGATGCGCAGGCTCGCCTTCAACGCCTACCTCGCCGCAGCGGAGGGCGGCATGGTCGTCATCCCCGTGAAGCTCGACTCCACCGTGATGCGCGGCACGGCGCTCACCGTGGAGGCGACGCGGTCAATCGCGGACGCCCTGCGCATGCCCACGCCCCGCTGGAAGATACTGCGCACCTGCGTGCCCGGCCGCATGACCAACGCCGAGGCCACGGGCGCGGCCGTGCTCGACGGGTTCTTCCCAGAAGAGCAGTTCGAGACGGTCATCCACGCGAGCAGCAAGGTCTGCGAGGGCAGCTGGCAGTGGAAGCCGGTGGCGGCATTCGAGCCGGGGAGCCGCCCCGCGCGCGACTACGAGGCGCTCGCCGACGAGGTGTCCCGTGAGCTCGCCTAGCCAGGTGGCCGCGGGCTTCACCATCACGGGGCTTCTCGACGGCGCGTCGCGCACCCGCGGGCGCTACCCGGTGTCCGGGATCGCGGTGGCAGACATCGTCGACCACCCGGCGAACGCCGCGTACTCCATGGACCCGGCCGGCATAGCGGAGCTCGCCGAGTCCATACGCCAGGACGGCCTCACCGACCTGCCGCTCGTGCGAAAGGTCGGCGACGGCTCGTGGCAGATGGTCTCCGGGCACCGCCGCAAGGCAGCCTACGCGCTGCTCGCGAAGGACGACCCCGCCTACGAGAGGATGCCCTGCCGCGTGATAGAGGGCATCGACGACGAGCGGGCGGTGACGCTGCTCCACGCCGCGAACTACTTCACCCGCGCGCTCACCGTGACCGAGCGCGCCGCCGCGACCGAGGCGCTCAGGAGCGACGCCGTGCGCCTGCGCTCCGAGGACCCGTCGCTCTCCGGCATGCGCGTCGACGACGTGAAGGCCGCCATCATCGAGCGGCAGACGGGCCGCAAGGTCTCCGGCAAGACCATCGCGCGCGAGGAGAGGCTGGCCCGCCGCATCGCCGAGGACCTCTCGCCCGAGTGGGCCGCCGAGGCCGACCGCGGCAACCTCAGCGCCGAGGCGGTGCGCTCGCTCGCGGGCATGCCGAAGGAGCGCCAGGCGGAGATGCACGCCGCGATGGAGCCCTGGCGGCGCACCAAGCGCGAGCTCTCCGACTACGTGAGGAGCGAGGGGAAGGCGCAGGCAGGCCCCGACGGGCGCATCGCGAAGGCCGCGAGGCTCGTCGCCGACTTCCTGGAGAGCCCGCCCGATAACCCGAGCCCGGCCGACCTCTCGCTGCTGCGGGAGATGGCGCTCATGACCGCGCCCTACGCGGAGGCGGGCGCAGGAGCCCAGAAGGTTCGAAGAAGGGCCTCACACTCGAAATCCAGCAAGTAGCCTATGGCGTCCGACACTTCGGTCGGGCGTCCATAGCACTTGGGGACCGGGCGGCCTCGGACCCGTCATGCCGCGGGCCGTTCGGGAGCCCGCTTTCGCGAGGCCCGGTCCCAGAGGCGGCGCCCGAGCCGGGCCGCCGCCTGCGGGGGATCCCCCGCGCCCCTAGAGAGACGCGCCCGCCGCGCGGCGGGCGCGAGGAAAGGAATCCGCCATGGAAGAGGAAGCCGGCACCGCCAAAGGCAAGGAGCGCCGCGTCACGTTCCGCATGGAGGGAGGCGACTACGGCGCGCTCTGCGAGCGGTGCGAGCGCGCCGGCCTCAGCAAGTCGGAGTACCTGCGCTACCTCGTGCGCATACCGCTGTCGACGGAGGCCAACGCGGGAGACGAGCACCGCATACTCGTGGACCGCAGGGCCCTGTGGGCGATGTCGCGGGAGCTCACGAAGTGGGGCTACCACTACAACCAGGCCGTGCACGCGATGAACCTCATCAACTTCCACGCCCGCCACGGGCACGTCGACCGGGACCTCGTCGCGGAGAGCATCCCGACGATCGAGCGCGAGCTCGCCGACGTGAACTCCGCGGCCCGCGAGATGGCGGCGGAGCTCGGGCGCATCGGCGCCGACTCGCTCGTGGAGGGCTCGCCATGCCGATCCTGAAGCCGATAAGCGGCCACGGCTCGACGGGCGGCATCCGCCGCTACCTCGAGAAGGGAGGCCGCGCCCTGGCGCGCGACCTGTTCAACCTGAGCTACGACGAGCGCGACGCCGGCGCGCTGGGGGAAGACGCCAAGGAGGCCTGCGCCTGGGATGCCGAGATGGACGCCACGCGCGCCGCGTTCGGCACGGACGCCCCCTGGAGGGGAAAGCCCGCGCGGACGTTCAAGCACTTCGTGCTCTCGCCGGACCCCGGCGACGACATCGACCTGGCGGCGCTGCGCGAGCTCGCGTGCTCGTGGGCGCTCAGGCACTTCGGCGACCACGAGATCGCCATCGTGTACCACGACGACAACGCCCGCGGCATACCGCACGCGCACATCGTCGTGAACAACGCGAACCTCCGCACCGGTTACCGCATGCAGACCCAGCACCCCGAGGACCTCAACCGCGACCTTCAGGACATGGCGCGCGAGCGCGGGCTGTCGGGGCTCTCCAACGACCGGGCGGCCGTATCCCCCTCGAAGGCGCGCGGGCATGCCGGCGCGGGCGGGCCCAGGAGCCGCAGGAGCGTCTACCTGGGCCGGGCCGAGAAGGAGATCATGCGCTCGGGCGGCTACTCGTGGGTCGGCGACATCCGCGCCCGCGTCGCGCTCGCCAAGACCACGGCGCGCGACGAGGCGGAGTTCCTCGGCGTCCTCGACGCCCTGGGCGTGCACGTCGCCGACAACTCGGCCAAGGCGCGGCGGGACGACTGGGTGTTCAGCCTGGCGGAGGAACCGTCCAAGAAGGTAACCGGCGAGCGCCTGGGGTTCGTCTACGGCAAGGAGATGCTGCGCCGGCGCTTCGAGCGCGAAGGCGCCTACCGCCCCACGGACGCGAGCGCCGCGCGGATCCGCGAGGCCGCCGAGCGAGCCCTCGAGCTCAACGACCTCTCGGAGCTGAGCAGGCTCTCCTCGGCGCTCGAGACGTGCGCGAAGTTCGACGTCGAGTCCATCGAGGAGTTCGGGCTCAGGATGGCGACGCTCGAGCGGCGCGGCCAGGCGGGCGGCGAGGGCTATCGCCGCCTCGAGGCTGCGCGCGCCTACATGGCAGAGAACGGGCTCATGCCCCTCAAGACCCGATACGGGAACGATGGCGGGCGCGGTGCGGCCGAGGGAAACTTGCGCGACGGGCGCCGCGGGGACGAGCAGCAGCGCATACTCGCCGCCGAGCGGCAGCGGGCCCAGCAGGACCAGCGCAGGGAGAGGGGCCGGAGATGATGGTGAGGATAGAGTACGAGGGCGGCAGGACGACGCTGTTCGACACGCTCTCGTTCACGGAGGGGTCGCCGTTCTCCGGCGCGAACATGCTCACGGAGTTCGAGCTCGAGATGCGGGAGGAGCCCGAGAAGGGGCTCTGGCTCACGGCGAACTGGCACCAGGTGCGCGACGACTGGCGCGCCGACGCGCCCGCGGACGGGATACCGGCCGCGCGCAGGTCCCGCGGCTGGCGCTTCATGCTGGCCTCGGAGGCCGAGCTGGGGCGAGCCCGGCGCGTCCTGCTCGACGGCGACGAGGCGTTCGTCCGGGTGCGGGGCTTCCTGTGCGACGCGGCCGCGATCGGCGCCTGCTACCGCGAGCACGTGGGCCCTCCCTCAAAACCGCTGAAATCGCAGATAAGGGACCTGCAGCGCGCTCTGGGGAGGGCGGAGGTCCCGGGCGTGCCCGACGAGCTGGCGAGGCTGCTCGCGCAAGAGAAGGAGGAGGGCGCCGACGAGGGCGCCCGCAAGGTCAAGGAAGATTGGGGTGACGTCGATGAAGAGGCTTGGTAGGTTCCTCATGGCGGCGCTTAAGGTCACGCTGGGCTTTTTCGTCTGGCTGTTCCGCGCCGTGTTCAAGTGGGTGATGTGAGAAGAGGCGGGCAATTGCCCGCCTCTTTCCGTTGTGCGATTTCGATTTCCCACGGCTAGTCCCGGTCGTCGTCGCCGGCTGCGCAGCAGGCGTAGGCCGTGAGCGTGAGGAGCCCCATGAGGAGCCCTATTCCGAAGGGCGCGAATCCCATCCTTCCACCTCCTTCGCGTAGACGACGGTGCGCGAGTTGCTCGTCTGGTAGCTGCACGTCACGAAGGCCCAGGCCTGCGCGACGTCCGCCGGCTCTTCCAGGACGACCTCGCACCGGGACAATTTGTCCCCGAGGTAGGCGTCGAGCTCCGCAGCGTCGGCGAAGTCGGTCCGCTTGCCCTCCGAGCTCGCGTCGACCACGTCGGCCGCGAAGACCTCGAGCTCGATCTCCTTCTCGCGGGTGTAGACCCGGATGGTGCGGTGCCCCTCGGCGAAGCCGCGCGACGAGTACTGCGCGAGCGGCGCGAACATGGTGCCGTCGGACATGTGGTGCCCGTAGACGATGACGAGCGGGCTCTCGGCGCCCTGCGCGCACCCGGCGTCTATGTAGGGAGCGCCCCATGCCGATCTCCCGCCGTCGGAGTCGTGCGTGAGGTAGAAGTCGGGCGATTCCGGCCGGCCCTGGACGATCGGGTAGTCGACGGTCGTGCCCGGCACGCGCACCCATGCGACGACGGAGGCGGGAAGGGCGTCCCAGTCGATGCCTCCTCCCGTCTCTTTCATCTCCATTGTCGCGTCCTCTTCCGCGGCGGGCACCTCGCGCACCACGTACGGGTTCCTCTCGGGCTGCGGCAGGACGGCGAGCGCCGCCAGCGCCAGCAACGCCACGGCGACGGCGAGCGCCGTGGCGGCTTTCCCTTTGTTCATCTCCTCCCCCGTTCGCAGGGGAGGCCCCGGGCGGGCGCCCAGGGCCTCCGGTTCGGTGTCGATGCGGCGCTGCTATTCTTCTGGCTTTTCAGCAGGCTCTTCGGCCGCCTCGTCCTTGCTTGCGCCGGCCGTCTTGCGCTTGCGGTACGCGAGCGCCCCGCCCGCGCCCGCCGCAGCTGCCAGAGCGATGCCCGCGGCCGCGGCGTAGCCGGTGGCGTCGGGGGCGTCGGCCCCGGTCTTGGCGTAGGGCTCCTCGGGCACCTCGGGCGTGTCGGGGTTGTCCACGACGACGCTCTGCTCGGCGGAGCCGATGTCCTCGTGGGTCGCAACGACGTTGCCGGCGGAGTCCAGGACCTTCTCGAAGACGACGAGCTCGTCTCCCTCGGCCAGGCCCTCGGTGTCGAACTCGAAGGTCACCTCGACGGTGCCGGAGGGCGCCTCGGGCTCGAAGGGCGTGCGCGCGGTCACCTCGTTGCCGTCCTTGTCGAGGAACGGCTCTCCGGTGCCCTTGTCCATGAGCGTGCCCACGGCGATGTAGGTCTCGCCGGGGACGAGGCCCTTGTAGGCCACCGTGTCGACGACCTTGGCCTTGCCGGCCTCGATGACCTGGTCGCCGTCTGCGGCGTCGGCCGCCTGGGTGCCCACCTCGACGGCGACGTGGACGGTCTGCCCCTCGTCGGAGAGGTCCGCGTGCGACGCCACCTCGGCGCCGTCCTTGCGAAGGCTCTCGAACACGACCAGGTCGCGGCCGCCGAGCAGGCTCGCGTCGAAGGAGATCTCTACGTCCTGGCTGCCCGTCGAGAGCGCGGGCGCGAACTCGGCCTTGGCCCCCACGGGCTTGCCCGAGGCGTCGGCCACGGGCTCGCCGGTCGCCTTGTCGACGAGGGTCGCCGAGAGCTCGTACTCCTCGCCGGCCTTCAGCCCCTCGTAGGCCACCGCGTCGACGACCTTGGCCTCGGCGTCGGCCGAGACGTCCTTGTCGCCGTCCGCCCCGTCCTTTGCCGTGGTGGAGATGCGCGGGCCCTCCTGGTCGTCGAGGCCCATCCACACGGCCTTCGCGACCGTCGAGTCGCGATCGACCCAGAAGCTCCTCGTGATGAGCTCGAGGCCCTCGTTGGCATCGCAGCGCAGCTCGGTCATGGTGTAGGCGCCGTACGGCAGCGCCGCCAGCGAGTCGTCGACCGGCGCCGAGGAGCCGTCCTCGCCGAGCGAGAACCAGATGCCGGCCTTCGGGTCCATTTCGGCGGCCCCGATCGGGCCCTCATGGCCGAGCAGGGCGTCGTTGGCGTTGGTGTCCCTCGAGTGCCTGTTCCAGCTGCTCGCGGTCGACGCGTCGCCGTTGCGGTCCGTGACCAGCACGTGAGTCTCGCCGGTTGCCTCGTTCTCGATGGCGAACGGGACCATGAGGCCGGCGTTGTCGGACTCGCTCTTCTTGGAGAGCTCGAGGTCGTTGCGCACCACCTGGTCGCGGAACTCGAGCGCGTCGCCGTCCTCGGAGGCGCTCACGATCTCGCCGCCGGCGCGGACCTCGAAGGTGCGGGGCTCGCCGTCGGTCAGCAGGTAGCTCCCGTTCGTCGCCGTCTCCCGCACGTCGTAGGTCCCGTACGGCAGTGCGTCGGCCGCGGTCTGCGCGGTGTAGGCGCCGGCCTCGTCGTTCCATGCGGTGGTCAGCGTGGCCACGGCCTCGCCCGGCTCGCGCCACTCGCCGTCAACGAGGACCTTGTGCGCCGAGCGGTTCGTGACGGTGAACTCGATCCCGTCGAGGCCGGGGTGCTCGCCAGGCGCCTCCTTGTGGGCGCTGCCCGCGAGCGCCTCGGACGCCTGCAGCTCCTTGTCGGACTTGGTCACCTGCACGCCGCCGCGGAAGACCTCGTCGGTCACGGGGTCGCCCGTGAGGTCGCATACCTCGCCGGCCTTCACGGTGAACGCGACGGGGGCGTCGCTGGCGTCGTAGCCCTCGGGCGCGCCGGACTCGACGATGCGGTAATTGCCCGCGGGAAGCGCGTCGGCGCCGGTCGCGGCGACGTGCGACCCGTCCTCGGGCGCGGTCTTGATCGTGGCGCACGCCTCGCCGTCGGCGTAGTACTCGCCGCCGACCAGCACGTAGCGGCCGGTCTCGTTCACGACGGAGAAGCTCGCGCCGTCGAGCGAGGCGTCGCCCTGGGGCTCGGCGCCCGCCTCGGAGTCCGTTTTGGCTACCTTGACTCCGCCCGTGGACCAGCTGAAGCTCACGAGTGTCTGGGAGCCGCCGCCGGTCCTGACGCAGAACGCGTCGAACCCGGCGGAGACCCTGCCGGCGCCCGCCTTCATCTTGGCGAAGGTCCCGCCGATCAGCTCGGATTTCGCCCAGGAGGCGAACTCGGCGCTCGTGCCGTGCGTGGCAGCCGACTCGGACCCAGAGTAGGCGTAGGCGATGAGCACATGGCTCGCCGCGGCGTACTTCGCGTCGTCCCAGCCGCCGCCGTCGTACCAGCTGCCCGGGAACATCGACGCGTCGAAGCCGGGAGAGCCGAACGAGTACCAGATCGCCGCTGTCACGTCGCCGCTCGGCACGGGGCTCGTCGAGTAGGAGCCCGGCTCGGGCGTCGGGGACGAGGGCTCGGCGCAGTAGGCGATGTTCCCGTCGGCGCTCATCCATGTGGTGGCGAAGCCGCCGTAGGGGATCTTGCCGCCTATGGACACGTCGACCGTGCTCGGCGCGGCGTAGGCGGGCGAGGCCGCCACGGAGGCGAGCAGCGCCCCCGCCGCCAGGATGAGCGCCATGGCGCATCGGAGGAGCTTTTCCTGCAGGGTGCAGTCTTTCGCTGCGTTCATCTTTCCGCCTCCCTATCTCTCGACGCTTCGCTGGGCGCGGGGCGCCTCGTGCTCGGCGGCGCGGCTCGCCTGGCGGGCGTGCTCGGCGCGCTCCGCGAGGTAGCGCGAGCGCCCTGCGTCAACGGCCTCCTTGAGCTGCGCCGGCATGACCTTCACGGTGTCCTTGACCGCGCGGCCGCCCTCGTCGAGCTCGGGCTGGCCGTCCGGGCCCATCACCGTCTTCCTCAGCCACACCTCGCGGTTCGCGAGCAGCGGTATGTCTCTGAAGTCGGCCCCCTTGAAGCGGCTCTCGTTCACGAACATGGGGCTGAACTCGTAGCCTCCCACGTCCACGCCGTCGACGACGGTGCCCTTGGGAAGGGTCGCCGAGTTGAAGGTCCTGGCCTCGCCGGTCGCGCGGTCGGTGTACTCGATGCCCTCGCGCACGAAGCTCTTGTGCAGCGAGAGGTACACGTTCTTCCTCTCTTCCATGTCTTTCCTCCTTTTCGTTTTCAATCGGTCCTTGTCTTCATCCGCCGGGACGCGTGCCCCGGCGCGGCGCCCCTATCTCATGGCGACCGCCCCCTTCCTCGCTTTTCCGCTAGAAGCCGCTCACGATGTCGCGCGCCCAGGAGCCGCTCTTCACGAGGGCCAGGATGAGCAGCGCGCACATGGCCAGGTACTGCAGCGCGTAGGTGAGCCCGTTCGCGACCGCGTCGGCCGGGGTGCCCGTCCCGGGGTTCGCCCCGGTGAGCCCGCCGAGCACGAGCGGGAACGATATGAGCAGCACGAGGATGATGACGCCGGCGATGCAGACCGCCCCGAAGCTCTTCAGGTAGCCGAGGCCTATCTGGCGCGTGGCGTCCATGCCGAGGAACGCCAGCGGGATCGGGGCGAACGCGGCCATGATGTAGAGCTGGAGCGCGCGGGCCCAGCAGACCACGAGGGCGACGACGTAGGCCGCCAGCACCACGACCCAGCTGATGAGGCTCACGACGAGCATGGCGATGAGCGACGGGATGTCGTCGTCGGTGGTGACGACGGACACCTCGGGCAGGTCGAGCGCGCCTCCGGCGCCGAAGAGCGCCTCGACTCGGTCGATGGCGAGCCCGCAGACCTCGTAGATCGACGCCATCAGGTCGAAGCTGTTCTGTATGAGGAACAGGAACACGGCGAAGAACACCAGGAGGAAGACGACCTCCTTGACGCCGGGAAGGCTCTGGCTGCCGTCCATGCGCTGGGATATCTCGATGAGCTTCAGGGTGAAGACCAGGCCGAGCACCCCGCACCCGATCGGCAGGATGGCCACCTGCCATACGCCCCGGGCGACGTCGTTCATGGTCAGGTCGCTCGAGCTCGTGAGCATGTGCGCGAAGTCGGCCGAGAGGATCCCGTTCGCGCCGATCGACCCGAGCACGCCCGTTTGCGCCTTGAACATCCAGTTGCAGCAGTC
Organism: Collinsella sp.; assembly: GCA_036304065.1. GTDB lineage: Bacteria > Actinomycetota > Coriobacteriia > Coriobacteriales > Coriobacteriaceae > Collinsella. The sequence continues at coordinate 12,714 of JAXIZI010000035.1, forward strand.
GCGCAGGAGGCCGCACAGCCAATCGTTGACGTCCCCGGCTATGTCGGCGTATGCCGGCTGCGCGGGGACGAGCAGGAGCGCGCAGAGGGCGAATGCCGTCGCGGCGGAGATGGCGAACGCCCTTCGGCGTCGCGATTCAAGCGCCCGCACGGCTACATCGCCTCCAGCGAGCCGCCGCGCGAGACCACGGTGACCACCGTCGAGGCGGGGTCGTCGAGCGTGAAGGTCGTCGACGCGACGTTTCCGGCGTAGTCGAGCCACACCTCCTTGTCCCAGGTGGCTCCCGTCGCCCGCGGGGACACCTCCGCCGCCTTCCCGGCGACGGCCTCCTCAATGGCGGCGGCGTCCGCGCCCAGCGCCTCGGGGAGGCGGTCGTCGGTGCCGGTCACGGAGAACGCTCCCTCGCGTGCCTTCTGGGGCGCGTACGTCTGCGTCAGGAGGTCGCATGCCAGGGTGCGGTTGTCCCCGCCGCCCGAGACCTGGATGAGCGACAGGCATCCCGCCTTGTCGCCGGTTCCCTTGACCTCGATGGGCATGCTGAGCACGCCGCCGGCCTCGGAGGGCTCCTCGGCCGAGAAGAACCAGGCGCGCTCGGTGCCGCCCGCGCTCTCCACCATGGCGCCCTCGACGATCCGCAGCGTGGCTGTCGGGTCGTCGGCGCCCGTCCATGCGGTGTTCCAGAGCGCCTCGGCGCCCGAGGCGGCCTTCCCGGTCGCCGCGTCGGCGCCTGCAGCCGCGGGCTGCTCTTGCTCCTGTGGACTATCCTGCGCGCCTTCCTGCGGGGCGATGGCGCAGCGCGCCGCGCCCGCGCCGAGCGCCACGACGAGCGCGCTTGCCGCGACGGCGGCCATGACCCTTGACTTTCCCTGCATTGGTTTCTCCTATCTCGCGGTGAGCGCGCAGCTGAAGCTGCCGATGCCGCTCGCTATGCGGCACACGTCGCCCGTTCGCGGCTCGTGTATGTACCTGTCGTCGCCGATGTAGATGGCCACGTGGCCCGAGCGGTAGAGGATGTCGCCGGGCTTCGCCTCCGAGAGCGGTATGCGCCTGAGCTCCTCGTACTGGGAACCCGTGTAGTGGCTTATGCGGATGCCCGCCTGCGCGTAGCAGTATTGCGTGAGTCCGCTGCAGTCGAGCGCCTTGCCGGGGGTCGAGCCTCCCCACACGTAGGGCACGCCGAGCTGGCTGTACGCCGCCTCGACGATCGCGTTCCCGCTCGCGGATGCGTCCTTCAGGTCCTCGACCGTCATGGAGTCGAGCCGGTAGAGGCCCCATTGCGCCATGATCGACTTCAGGGACTCGACGTAGGACGAGTCGGTCGCCCAGCCGGCGTCCTTGAGCCCCTCGGCCATCCTGTCCGAGTCGCGCCTCTCGATCGCCTCGCGGATGAGGGCGTTGCCCGAGTAGCGCTCCGCCTGCAGGAAGACCCTGCTGCGGAAGCGGATGCACTCGGCGTCGCCGGTGAAGCGGATGAAGCTCGCCGTGATCTGGGTGTGCTCGCCGGGCACGTACTCCTCGCTGGTGGCCCAGTTCGCCTTGCCGGCCACCTCGGGGCAGCCCGCGTAGCCCGACCACCACTTCATGCCGAAGAGGTTGTGGTCGCGCTCTGCGAGCTGGCTCATGCGGTCGCCCTGGCCGGACTCCTGGATGATCTGCGCGATGGTGCAGCCCGCCGGGTGCCCGTACTCCTCCTGGCACTCGAGCGCCGCCTCGACCATCTCGTAGGTGATGTAGGGCGGCAGCCCCTCGAGGCCCCGCTTGGAGGCCGCGTCGTCCCAGAAGCCGAACAGCGCGCTCAGCAGCTGCGCGACGGCGAGCGCGCAGGCGACGAAGGCCACGATGCCGGCCGCCGCCCCGAGCAGGGCGGGCGCCGCGCCCGAGACCGCGCCCGCGATCGCGGAGGCGGCGCCCTTCGACCCCGCGGCTCGGGCCGCCTCGCCCGACGCCTGCGCGGCCGCCTGGGCCGCCTGGTGCTTGGCCGGGGCGGTCGCGCCGGCTGCCTCGGGGCCGCGCGCGCCTCCCTTTGGGGCGCCGAGCGCGGTCGCCGCCTTGCGGCTGCCTTGGGCTGCTTTCTTCGCCTTCCTCTGCCGCAGCCTTCCCGCGGCCTTCTCGGCCGCGCGCCCCGCGTCGTACATGCCCGAGGCGCCCTCGAGCTCCTCCGAGTCGTCGAGCTGGGAGACGGCCTCCCGGGCGATCGCCAGCTTCGCCGCATCGACGCGCGAGCGCATCGCGGCCGCCGCGCGCCGGTCGCCGGCTGGTTGGGACAATTTGTCCCCGAGCCCGCCTTCCGGCGCGTCGGGCCTGGATGGGCGCCCCTTCGCCGTTGCGGCGGGGCCTCCCGCCTCGTCGAGCGGGCCGGCGCCCTCCGAGACGTTTCCCAGGGCGTCGCGCTCGGTCTCCGCGACGTCGCCCGCGGTGAGCACGTCGCGGCGCCGCGCCCCGACCACCTCGAGCATCCCGCCGCCCTCGCTCGGGCCGGCCATTCCTATTCCTCCGCCTCTCGCGCCGCCCGGCGCATCTCGCGCTCGGCGACCTCTGCGGGCTTGGTGTTCCACAGGTCGTAGAGCGGGCCTTTCGGGAAGTCGTCGGTGATGGGCACGCGGATCCCGGCGCTGATGAGCAGGCCCTCGCCGGGCTTGACGGCGTCGCCGATGTAGCCGCGCTCCGTGGCGGAGAGCTGGAGCATCTCCGCCCATGCGTCGAGGTCGGCGGTGGACTGCTTGTGCAGCAGGAAGAACTCGGAGTTGAGCACCATGTCGCGGGCCTCGGCGTTGGCCAGCATGTGGCTCGTGTTCTGGCTGATGCCGGTGCAGATGAGGCCGAACTTGCGCCCCTCGCGCCACAGGCGGGCGAAGTACTCGACCACCGTCGGGTGCGCGAAGAGGCTCTGCACCTCGTCGATGTAGAGCCAGGTGTAGTTGGGGCGCGGCGGCGTTACCATCACGCGGTTGCGCACCATCTCGAGCGCCGTGATCATGCCGAACACGCGCATGTTCTGGCCGAGGCCGTGCATGTCGATGTTGGTGATGCGGTTGTCGAGCGCCACGTTGCTCTGGCCGTTGAAGAAGGAGAACGCGCCCTTCACGTAGCGCTCGTAGCGCAGCGCGATGTCGGCGGCCTCGGGCTCGGGCTGAGCGAGCAGCGCCGCGTGGAAGTCGCCGAGCGTGGGCAGGCGGCCGTCCCTCGCGCACTCCCGGTACGCCTCGCCGACGCAGCGGGCGATGATCGAGCGGTCGCGCTCAGGCAGGCCCTCGCGGCCCTCGGCCATGAGCGCGCTCGAGAGCGCGAGCACCGCGTCGGTCTTGTACGCGAGCTTGGCGGCGTCGGCGCGGTCCGCGACGTCGGCGGTGTCGAGGGGGTTGAGCACCGCCGAGCATCCCGGGGCGAGCTCGACGTTCGCGCCGCCGAGCGCGCCGACGAGGTTGCCGTACTCGCCGGCCGGGTCGAAGATCACGACCTCGTCCTCGGGGTGCGCGAGAACGGTGTTGGTTATCTCGCGCTTGACCGAGAAGCTTTTGCCCGAGCCGGGCTTGCCGCACACGAAGCCCATGGGGCTCGCCAGGCGCTTGCGGTCGCACAGCACCAGGTTCCCGCTCTCCTTGGACTGCCCGTAGTAGCCGCCGCCCGCCTCGTCGAGGCTCTGGCTGGCGAAGGGCATCTGCATGGCCACCTGCCCCGTGGTGAGGTAGCGGCTCACGGTGACGTGGTTGTCACCGAGCGGGAGCACCGAGTTGAGAGCCTGGCGCTGCCGGAAGTGGAGCGGCTCGAGGCCGATCGTGCAGCCCTGCGCGACGCTCGTCACCTGCTGGACGCGGCGGTCGAGCTCCTCGAGGCTGTCGGCCCAGGTGTAGACGAGGCCTGTGTAGACGAACAGGCGCTCGGACTTGTTGCGCAGGAAGTCGAGCAGCTCCTCGGCCTCCTCCTTCGAGAAGCGCAGCTCGGGCGGCAGGATCTGGTAGTCGTAGCCCTTCTTCACGGCGCTCATCTGCTCGTCGATGATCTCCTTGTCCATCCAGTCGATCTGGCGCTTCACGAGCGCGAGCGCCTCGCTCTGCGCGATGGGCTGCACGTGCAGCGTCACGTTGAGCGGCAGCGGCAGGTCGATGATGGAGGCGAGGTAGGTCTCCTCGATGACCGACCCGAAGCTGCGCACCGCGAGCACCGCGCCGTAGCGCCCGTCGCTGCGGAAGCAGTCGGACCTGCCTTCGGGCTTGAAGTCGAGCGTGGAGGGCATGACGAAGTCCTTCGTGCGCGCTCCCGACGCCGGGGACAATTTGTCCCAGGAGAACTCGAAGCGCGACCCCGGGCGCAGCTGCCCCTGAAGGAGCTCGAGCCTCTCGGCGCCGTCGAGGGCGCGCGACGAGCAGCGTATGCGCGCGAGCGTCTGCTCCACGTCGCCCCGGATGCGCGCGAGCTTGGGCACCGCGGCGTCGACGTCGTCGGCGCCCACGGCGTAGGTCAGGTAGCGGTGGCGCACGAGGTTCGAGACGCCCTCGCGCATCTTGTCGTTGAGGATCCGGTTGTACTCTTCGGCGAGCCCGGCGGTGGCGCGCTCCCCGGGCTCGAAGAAGACCTTGCGGCCGACCTCGTCGGCGGGGATGGGCGCGTTCACTACCTGGAGCTGCACGTGGGAGTCCGCCGGGAAGTAGTTGAACAGCGAGCTCATCACGGTGAAGGCCGTCTCGCGCGCCTCCTTGCGCGCGGACTGGTAGCTGATGTCGGAGAACTCGACCGTCTGGCTGAACACCCCGGGCATCACCTGGGCGATTCCGTCCTTGTACATGGCGTCGTAGCCGACGTAGGCGGCCATCTCGCGCGAGCGGTCGCGCTCCCGGCGGCGCCTCTGCCGCTCGGCCTCCGCGCCCTTCGAGGCGTCCTTGCGCCCGCCCGTGCCGCCGAGGAGCAGCCCGAGGGTGCTCGGGCGCTTCGGCCTATTCTCCTTGTTGCTTCTTGCTCGGCTCATAGAGCTCGGCTCCTTTCTTCCTTGCCCTGCGCCTCGCGCGACGTCCCGGGCGGCCCGGGCGCGGCGAGCCCTCGGGGAGGCTCCCGGCGAGGCAGGGCTCGTACGCGAGCAGCTGCGGGGAGAGCTCGTGTGCCGCCAAAAGCGGCAGCAGCTCCTCGGCGCGCATGCCGAAGGGCCGCCAGAACCCGGCGAGCCAGAACGGCATGCTGCAGAGCATGATCGGGAAGGCCGCGTCCGCGACGTCGGCGTGCAGGCCCAGGTGGACGAAGGCCGCCGCCCCGACCGCGCTGCCGAAGCCGAGCGACACGCATGCGAGCGTGCGCAGGCTCATCTTCCCGACGATCTTCTCCTCGTACTCGCCGATGTCCTTCTGCACCGGTATCCTGAGCGCCATCCGCGACGCCCCCTATGCCGGCAGCCAGGACGTGTCCAGCTGACCGAAGTAGACCGACGCGGCGATGATGATCGCGCCGCCGGCGATGGTGGATATGGCGGTCGCGATCTGCGGGCCGCCCTGCTGCTCCCTGATGGCCAGGCCGAGCGAGACCGCTCCCCACACGACCAGGAAGCCGCCGAGGAAGGTCACGCAGCCCGACACGAGCTTGATGACGTTTGCGAGCATGCTGCTCTCCTTTGCTTTCGGTTGACGATGTTCCTTGCTGTTCCTCCCCCGCGGCGGGGGAGGCCCGCGCCCGCCGCGGCCCCGTCACGAGGCGCCGTCCTTCCGCCTGCGGTACTCCGCGAAGTCGAACGGGCCTTGGCGGGCGGCCTCCTCGAGCAGGCGCGAGCGCGGGTGGCGCTCGAGCCGGTACTTCCGGTCCATGAGCGGCATGCACCCGTTCACGAGCACGAGCGCGTCCTCGCGCGGCATGCGCGCCACCTCGGCGGGCTGTATGAGGTCGCGCTCGGAGATGCCGCGGTTCACGGTCCGGGTCCAGCCGGCGCCCCGCGAGTCGCTCTGCGTCTCGCTCGCCACCGTCTGTTTGCCGGCCATCTTGCTGATCTCCTCGTTGGTCTCGTTCGCCTTTCCGCCCAGGTAGAGCAGCGTGTCGCAGGCGTTCACGATGGTCTCGGCGTTGTTGTCGCCGTAGGTCTCCTTCAGCTGCGAGAGAGACTGGGCGATCATCGAGACGGCGATGTTCCGGCTGCGGGTGACGGCGATGGTCCGCTCGAAGTCGGGTATGCGCCCGATGTTGGCGAACTCGTCGAAGACGAGGTGCACCGTCGTGGGCAGCGAGCCGCCGTGCGCCTCGAGCGCCTCGGCGCAAAGCGCGCTCACGGCGGTGTCCATGAGCAGGGCGAACAGGAAGTCGAAGGTCGAGTCGGTGTCGCTCATGGACGCGAAGAGCGCGACTTTGGCGCCCTCGTCGCCCATGTGGGCGAGGTCGAGCTCGTCTTTGGAGGTGAGGTCGCGCACGGCGCGGATGGAAAGCGGCTTCAGGCGGACGTTGCAGCTCGAGAGCATCGACTTCATGGTGTCGCCGGCGGCCACGCGGAACTCGCGGTAGCTCGCGAGCGCGAAGTCGTCGGGGGGCGCGGGCTCGCGGACCTTGACCCACTCCCACGCGCCGTCCTCCTCGGCGAAGCCGCGCAGCGAATCGCCCTCCGCCGAGGCGCCGCCGCGCCTCACGTAGCGCTCGCCGGTCTCCAGCTCGCGGAACACCATGTCGAGCGGGCTCATGTAGCCCGGGTCGTCGCGTGCGTCGGCGAGCGAGAGCAGCGTGAGCAGCCCGTCGAGGTTTCGGTCGGCGGGCTCGCAGTGCATGACGAGGTAGGCCGTGAGCGCGGTGTAGACCAGCCGCTCGGCCTTCTCCCAGTAGGGGTCGCCCTTGTGGTCGGCGTCGCCCTCGGTGTTGGCGACGATGCCGCGGGCGAAGCGGATGACGCCCGCCTCGTCGCGTATGTAGGCTATGGGGTTGAAGCGCATGGAGCGCGTGAAGTCGATGGTGTCGAACGCGCGGATCTCGTAGCCGAGCTCCGCCAGCGCGCCGCCCATCTCGCGGATGAGCGTGCCCTTCGGGTCGGTCACGAAGAAGCTGGCGTTGGCCTGCAGGAGGTTCGGCTTGACGTAGTAGCGCGTCTTGCCGGTGCCCGGGCCGCCCACCACGAGCACGTTGTCGTTGGTGTCGGTGGAGAGGTCGAACCTGCGGCTCACGAGGCGGATGCGCGCGTTGTCGGTGAGGATGATGTTGTTGTCGGGGTCCTTGGCGTCGCCGAAGGGCGCGATGTCCTTGCGCGTGGCCCACCTGGAGCTACCGTGCTCCTCGCCGTCGCGCCGGGCGCCCTTGGATCCCATGGAGCTACCGTGCTCCTCGCCGTCGCGCCGGGCGCCCTTGGATCCCATGGAGCGCGCCCAGGCGACGAGCGCCGCGCACGCGCAGGCGGTCCCCGCGCACAGGGGAAGCGCCTCCGTTGAGAATACGCGCCCCGCGCGGAGCGCCGCCGGGATCGCCGCCATGGCGGCCTCCGGGTCGAGGATCGGGCTCGTGCCCGACGCCGCAAGGGCCGCGGCCGCGAAGTCTCCCGCGGCGAACGCCGCCGCGGCCAGCGCTGCCGCCGCCTGCCACCTCATCTCTCGGGCCCCTCGATATGTCGCGGGCCGCGGTCCCGGCCGGGGCCCTGGCTGTGGGCCCTAGACGCCTCGCGCGCCCGCTCGGCGCGCTCCGCCAGCCGCTCGGGCGCCTGGCGCCTCTCGGCGATCTCGGAGAGCCGCTCCCTTGCGCGGTCGGCGGCCTTGCCCGTCTCTTGCTCCAGCTGGCGGAAGGCCTCGTCGACCTCGGGGGCGTCCTCCACCTTGAAGAGCAGCCAGTCGCGGCCCTCGCCTGGGATGATGTGGTGCTCGACCGACGCGGCGCGCAGCTTGTCGGAGACGACCTCCTTGATCGTCGCGTACTCGGGAAGCCCCGAGAGCTCCTCGAGGCTGAGCTTCGCGTAGGTCGGCGCGCCGTCGGCCGCGATGGCCTCGGCGCGCCCGCCGGCGATGGTCCCGCGGATTCCCGCGAGGCGCTCGGAGAGCTCCCTCGCGCTGCGCGCCATTGCCTCGGCGCCGGCCTCCTGGCCGATCCTCAGCATCCAGTCGAGCAGCTTGCCGCCCGCCTCGTCCCCGTAGTCGCTCGCCATCCCGCGCCTCCCTTCCAGTCGGGATGAAAAAGGGGCGTCTTCGCGCCCCGGTCGTCCCTATTCGGCCCCGACGGCCCTCTCGCGCGCCATTGGGGCGCGGGCTTCCTGCCCGGCGTGCGCGCGGCTCGCCTCGCGGGCGGACGCGGCGCGCTGCGCCAGCGGCTCGGGAGCCTTCTCGTGCAGATGGGCCCACTCGCCGCTGCGGCACTGCTCCGGCGTCGCCTCGCACATGTCGCGCATGGCGCGCTCGAACCGCTCGGGCTCCTGGGCGATGGCGCCGAAGCTCCAGCTCTCGAAGCTGGTCCACGCGTCGCCGTCGCGTTTGAGCGTCCACCACTCGTCGCCGCCGTTCACCTGCTGGATGAACGCGAGGTCGCGGTAGCAGAACCCCTGGCGTATGGCCCAGTTGCCCGAACCGAGCGCCTCGCGGAGCCTGTCGACGCTCTCCGTGCGGGAGAACTCGTAGGCGTACTCCTCGAGGAACGGGTCGTCCTGCCAGTCGAAGCCGCCGACCTTGAGCCAGCCGTTCTCCTGGCACTTCTCCACGAGCTCTTCGTGCTCGCGGCCGGTTATCCTCTCGAAGCCGTCCATGGGCCCTCCGCCTTTCGTTTGTTGCTTGGCGGGCGGCGTCCTCGCGATGGGGGCACGGTGCGAGTCGGAGCAGGCGTGCGTGCCGGCGCGTTGGCGCCGCCCAAGACGTGTATAGCGATTTCGATTGCGGCAGAGGGCGGGGCCGCCCGCGATGGGTCGAGCTGGGTCGAGCCGTCCGCGCCTCCACGGGAAGCGCACAAGCTAGCCGAGCCGGCGCCTGTCCCTTCCGCCCAGGTAGACGGGCCTGCAGGTCTGGGAGATCCTGCTCGCGATCGCCTCTGCCGTTACGCGCTCGCCGCGCCTTGCGAGCCTGTCCGCCAGCGCGCCCGGCGCGTAGTTCGACGTGACGATGGTCGGGCGCATGTCCTCGTAGCGCGCGTCGAGCACGCTGAACACGGTGCCGACGGACCACTCGGTCGCGTCCTCCTTGCCGAGGTCGTCGAGCACGAGGACGTCGCACTTGGCGTACCGCGCGACGGCGGCCTCGGTGCCGCCCTCGTCGAACGTGGCCTTCACGCGCTCGAGCATGCCCTTGGCCGTTGTGAAGGCGACGTCGTAGCCGGCCTCGGCGAACAGCCTGGCCATGGCGGAGGCGGCGTGCGTCTTGCCGGCGCCGACGCCCCCGTGTATGTAGAGCCCGGCGCCCCCGTTGCCCGCGAACGAGGCGATGTACTCGGCGAACTCGGGGCGGTCGGCCTCGGCGGCCCAATAGCGCCTGGGGACGCCCGCGCGCGAGAGCGCCTTCTCCCGGCGGGCGGCCTCCTCCTTGGCGGCGAGGGCCGCGCGCCTTCGCGCCTCGGCCTCCCGCTCGCTGGCTGCGCCCTCGCACGGGCAGGGGGCGGCGGAGACCCAGGCGACCCTGCCCGCCAGCGCCGCGCCGAGCGGATCGAGGGCGGCGCCGCAGTGCGGGCACGCCCTCGGCTCCGGCTCGTCGAAGGAGAGCCCGGCCGCCCGGGCCTGCTCCAGGGTGATGAGTCCCGCTCGGTCCATCGGGCGCCCCTTCCTTATCTTCTGAAGTCCTCGTTATCCCTTTTGCTTATTGGGTGGCATATCGTCAGGGGTTTCCCTGTCATCTCGTCAGGGGTTCGGGCTGCAAACCCTGACGGTTCGTCACCCTTGTTCTCGGCGAACCCTGTCATTTCGTCACCCTTTCGCGTCTGGAACCCTGACGAATCGTCAGGGGTTGCCAGCGCTCCGGGTGGCAGCCTCTCGCGCACGATGCGATAGCGTTTCGTGGCATGCCCGCGCGCCGGGGCGTGCACACCGCATTCCTCGATGAGGCCCCGGTCGAGCAGGCCGCGGATGGCGCGGTGGGCGCTGCGCTCCTGCACGTTGAGGAAGCGGGCCAGGTTGCCCTTGCTCTCGAAGTAGTCGCACCCGCCGTCGCAGAAGCCGAAGATGCGCGCGTAGACGAGCAGGGGAAGGCCGGAGAGGCCCAGGTCCGCCATCATGAAGTGCCGTACCGCCGTGAACTCGCGCGGGGAGGGGCCGTCGCGCCCCCTCGGGCCTGCGGCCGCCATCGGCGCTAGTCCCTTCTGGGCGAGCCGACGGCGCTGTTGCGCTCGACCCATGCGACGAGCTCGTCGTGCAGCACGATGCCGTCGCGCGTCTTGCCGCCGATGTAGCGGATCGGGAACGGGTCGTCGGGGTCCTTGGCGAGCCGGTACATGGCGTCGCGGCTGATGTGCAGCATCGCGCACGCCTCGTCGGCGCCGAATATCGCGTTGGTCGATGCGATGAGCCTCACCTGGCTCCTGCTAGTGCTCTTGGTCATGGTCGTCCTCGAGCTCCTTTCGTCTCGAGGCTCCCTCGCGTGCCCGGCCGCGGGCGGCTCCCGGGGCGGTCGCCGCCGTCATTTCCTGCCGCTCCTCGACTCGATGTAGGCGTCCACGGACGCCCTCGAAACCAGGAGCTTCCTTCCGAGCCTGTACGAGTCGATCTCTCCCGACCAGATGAGGTCGTACGCCTTGTTTCGGCTCGCCCTCATGTACTCCTGCATCTCGATCACCGTCATCCATTCGCCGCGATCTTGGTTGCCCTCGGGCGCGGCGCATTCGGCTGTGCGTGCCATGGTTCCTCCAATCTTCCCGTGCGGCACCGCGCGAGGACACCGCACGACACCGTGTGCCTTTTCGTCTGCGCGACGATTGAACCGCCTGATGGCGCTTGGCGCGCACGGCGGGAGCGGAGATGGGTCGAGGTGGGTCGAGCTGGTCGGGCCTTCACGAAACGGCCATGAGCCGCGTGCCTTAGCTCGCGGCTAAGTCCCTGAAAAGTAAAAGGCGCCCATGCGGGCGCCTGCCTAGTAGCTGGAATTGTTCGGTTGTGGTCGGAATGCTCGTATTCCGCGGTGCTGTCGTCCGGGGTCCGGCATCTGTCGTTCGCCTCTTCTGTCGTGTTTGATGTTGCGTGTTATGCGAGCGACCTTTCGCGGGCCTGCCGGCCCGTTGCCCCAGGTGCACCCGGGTAAATGGTACCCATCCGTTGGAACATGGACATCGCGGGAGGGCTGTTTGGGCAAGCTAGGATGGATGAGCGGCGGGGTTCTAAATGCAATAATTCGAGCTAAAGGGCCTTGTACTCTCTTTTGTAAAACGCGAGGGTGCAATAAACTCGACGATCCCCCTGAACCTTTTCTGAACGAATCAGCTCTTAGGCGGTATGACGCGACACGCATCGGTAGTGCTCGTACTGGGTTAGTCATCGAGTGGGTATAGAACATACGTTCTGTATAACGTTATAGCACCAGGTGGCAGGCGTAGTTTCAATCGAAGCTACGCCTGCTGCTATATATGGGTTGATGGTGGTATCAATGACCGCGATGCTTCTGTTTGCGCTTCAGTTTTCGCTGCTCGAAGCGCGCCTCCGCCTCATCCGCGCGACGCTGGCTTCTTGCTTGAGCCGATTCCCGCTTCATCGTCTCCCGCTGATTCGCGAGCGCCTGCTGCGCCTTGGTGCTCATCGCCGGCTGCTTGAGGGCTTTCGCCGCCTCGCGGGCGCGGCGCTTGGGGTTTTTTGCAGGCTCGCTCGCCTCGGCGGGATTGCCGCCGAAGAACGCGAGCTTCGCCCATTTGCTTGTAACGAATCGCAGGATCTCCTCATCGGACGGTTCTGCGCCGAAGACGATGCGGGCGACGCCGTACCTGCCGTCCTCGACATGCTCCGCCAGCCCGACCCAGAATTGGCCGTCGTGATATACGGTCAGGGTGGACGACACGCTGATCTGCATGGCTGGTTCCTCCTTTATGTAGATGACCATGCAGAGAAGGGACAACCAAGGAGGCAGGTTACTGATGCGGACTCCCGCACGCCCACGACTACCCGACGGGGACTGTGTTTTCATCTCTGGTGGTTGGATTGTAGCACGTGCGAATGCGCATTGACCTCGCTGCCGGCATGCTGTGATTGGGGTCGGAATTTCGAATTCTCGATAATATGCCTACGTGCATCGCCCCTCAGTTTCGGAACTTAAAAACATCTCGAGTTTCGAAACCGAGAGGGAGCTCGCGCCGCTGCTATCCGTCAGGGATGCGTTCCCGAAGGTTCTCATCGCCCGCACGAGGCATGAACCCTATACCCGGGATGGTGTTCTCGTGCTGGACCTCGCGAGGTGGCTGCCCGGCAAGCAGGAGTTCTGAGCGTCATACGGGGATATCGCGGGATTCTGCCGGATAAGAAAAAGCCGAGGGAAACGTCCCGGCACTTGGAAGCCCTCCTGGCGGAAAATCAAATAACCTCCGAACCTTCTGGTTCTGAGGCCTTCTTTTTGTATGTCTGCCTAAAACGACTCCTCGCCAAAGCCCCTTGAGCATCGGGCGGCATTATCGAGCGTGGGCGTTATCGTAGGTATCTTTGATCTCTTCCGGCAAATTGTCGGGAATCAGCGCCTTCAGTCTATCCTCGTTACCATCTTGGATCGCCTGCTCGTAGTACCAGCATTTGAACCTCAGCATATCCAGCGCACGGTTCATGTTTGCGATCTCCGACTCCATGTGGGCCTTCCGCTCCTCGAACATGGCCTTGCGCTGGGGGTATGTTGATGGACCCTCTGCGCACCATTCCATGAACAGGCGGATGTCCTTGATCTCCATTCCCGCCTTCTTCAGGCATTCGATGACCCGAAGCGCCTCGAGTTCTGTATCGCCGAATCGGCGAATGCCGGACGTCCGCTCCAATTCCGGGAACAATCCCTGCTTGTCGTAATAACGCAGCGTGGAAACGGGCAGACCGAACATATCTGCTACCTGTCCGATTGTGTACATGGTCCCTCCGGACGAGTCTTGAATTAACTCATTGACCTAAAGTTAGGTTTAGGTATTACCTTCATTCTCGTCAATATCAATTGGGAGCGCAAGGGGTGTTCAGTAATCGCCGGTCACCCCGCCCTTGAGCAGGCGCGACGAATGGGCATGGGAGTCTAGACGCGGCTTAGCTGCGCGGAAGCGGTTTTGTACTCAAAACCATCGACAGGAGGAATCAAACATGACGATTAAACAGACGGCGGGCAGAGATGCCCTGGGGGATTTTGCCCCCAAATTTGCACAGCTCAATGACGATGTGCTGTTCGGCGAGGTGTGGAGCCGAGAAGACAGGCTTTCCCTTCGAGACCGCAGCGTGGTGACGGTGGTTGCCTTGATGGCACAGGGGCTGACGGATTCTTCGTTCCAATACCATCTGATGTCCGCAAAGAACAATGGCGTGACCAGGGCGGAGATAGCGGAAATCCTTACGCATGTGGCGTTTTATGCGGGATGGCCCAAGGCGTGGGCGGCCTTTCGCATGGCGAAGGAGGTCTGGGCAGATGATGATGCCGCTGATGCAAGAGCTGAGCATCAAAACGAGATGGCCTTTCCTATCGGTGTCCCCAACGACGCGTTTGCGAAGTACTTTATCGGGCAAAGCTACCTCGCGTCCCTTTCCACCGAGCAGGTCGGCATTTACAACGTTACGTTCGAGCCCGGCTGCCGCAACAACTGGCATGTCCATCACGCCAAAAGCGGTGGCGGACAGATCCTCGTCTGCGTGGCCGGTCGAGGGCTTTACCAGGAATGGGGTAAACCGGCACAGGAACTGCGCCCTGGCGACGTGGTCAACATCGCTCCGGGTGTGAAACATTGGCACGGTGCGGCGCCCGACAGCTGGTTCTCCCATCTCGCGGTGGAGGTTCCGGGCGAGGAGGCCTCCAACGAGTGGTTGGAGCCCGTGGACGACGAGCAATACCTTAAAGCGACTGACAAGGAGGCTTAAACATGGAACAGTTGAATCTGACGCAGGAATGGGACAAGGTATTCCCCAAAAGCGATAAGGTTGAGCACAGCAAGGCGACCTTCCACAACCGATACGGCATCACGCTGGCGGCCGACGTCTACGTGCCAAAGAACGCGGAGGGCAAGCTGCCTGCCATCGCCGTCAGCGGTCCGTTTGGCGCGGTGAAGGAGCAAACGTCCGGCCTTTATGCGCAGAAAATGGCGGAGCTGGGCTTTTTCGCGATTGCCTTCGACCCGTCCTATACCGGCGAGAGCGGCGGTGTGCCCCGCTATGTAGCATCGCCGGACATCAACACCGAGGATTTCTGCGCAGCGGTGGATTTCCTCTCCGTGCAGAATAACGTTGACACGGAGCGCATCGGCATCATCGGCATCTGCGGTTGGGGCGGCATGGCAGTCAATGCGGCGGCCATCGACACCCGCATCAAAGCTACCGCGGCTATGACGATGTACGACATGACCCGCGTGACCGCCAATGGCTATTTTGACGCCGAGGATTCTGAGCAGGCACGCTTCGAAAAGCGGAAAGCGCTGAATGTACAGCGCACCGAGGACTATAAAAACGGCAGTTACGCGCTGGCGGGCGGCGTGGTCGATCCGCTGCCGGGGGACGCGCCGCAGTTTGTGGCGGACTATTACGCCTACTACAAGACTCCGCGAGGCTACCATCCCCGCAGCCTTGGCTCCAATGGCGGCTGGAATGTGACGTCCTCACTGTCGTTTTTGAATATGCCGATTTTGCAATATAGCAGCGAAATCCGCTCTGCTGTGTTGCTGGTGCATGGCGAGAAGGCGCACTCCCGCTATTTCAGCGAAACCGCGTACAGCAAACTGACCGGGGACAACAAGGAGCTGCTTATTATCCCTGGTGCCAGCCACACCGACCTTTACGATCAGATGGACGTCATTCCGTTTGGAAAGCTGAAAGCGTTCTTTGAGGAGTATTTGAAATAAGGCGTGCCTTGATTCAATGCCAAGTCTCCAGCAACGATTCTTCTAAAGAGTGGAAGTAGCTGAAACGAGGCGACTGCATAGCTCCATCTGTTTTGGTTAAAACAAAAAATATGCCGCGCGCCTGCGGCATGAAGGAGGGAGATTCTTATGAATATCGTTGTATTGAGTGGTAGCCCGCGCAAGGGCGCCAATACCGACACCATGGTCGAGGCGTTTGCCGAGACCGCGCGTGAGGGCGGCAATACGGTCGAGGTCGTCCGTGTTGCCAGCAAGAAAATCGCTGGTTGCCTGGGGTGTCAGTATTGCTTCGCCCATGAGGGCACTTGCGTGCAGAAGGATGACATGGCCGACGTGATCGAGTCGCTGAAAGGCGCCGATATGGTTGTCTTCGCCTCGCCCATCTACTGGTTTGATATCACTGCGCAGGAGAAAGCCGCCATCGACCGCCTGTACGCCTTCGGTGCCACGGGCTTCCCGTTCACCAAGACGGCCCTTTTGCTCGATAGCCACAGCGAGGGCGTCTATGATGCGGCGATTGCTATGTACAGGGCCACATGCGCGTACTGCAAGTGGGAGGACCAGGGCATTGTCACCATTAGCGGCATGACCGAGCGCGACAGCATGGCCTCCTCGCCCAAGTTGGAAGAGGTGCGAGAGCTCGCTCGCAAGCTCGCCTAAGGACAAGAAGAACGCATGGCAATCGGTGTTGGTGGAAAATGCTTGCTATCCTTACCAAGAGGAATGCTGATTGCCATGCGTTGATGCTTCCGCGGACAATTCCGGCGTGCTAAAACGCCTTCTCGTTCAAGAATTCCCTGAACGCGGGGATGTCAAAGCCGACGAGACCACGTCCACGTTCCCCGATGACGCCGTCCTCGAGAAGACGGCGTTTATATTGGCTTGCATAGTTGCTGGCAACGCCCATGCGTTTGGCTATCTCCGAGACCCTGCTGGGGCCAGAATCGGGCAGCATCGCGAGCAAAAACTCAATGTCTTTATCGGAAAGCTCCCGATAGGTCGTTTTGAGAATTCGATCGCGCAGCTCCATGCGGGCAAGCAGAGAACCCTGCTGTACATCAGGTGCACTGATTTTGGGCGAGTTCTCCGAAACATCCCATGTGCGATATCCGACGAGCTGCATCATATAGGGAAATCCGTCGACGGCCTTCACGGCATCCTCGAGCGCTTCTGGCGTGATTGAGCGGCCTCCGGCCTCAACGGTTTTGCGGAATGCGTTTGCAATTTCGACGTCAGTGATTCGTCCCAACTGATGATATTGGGAACGCCTGAGGAACGAGACGGAATCGTTACGCAGCAACGCCGATACTTTGTAGGGCAGTCCTGCCATGAGTAGGGCAACTTTTTTACCTTCGCGTACAAAGTGCTGGTAAACAGAGGCAAATTGAAGCATTTCTTCGAGATCGACGGTGACTTCATCGATGGTGATGAGAAGTCCGATGTCATGTTTTTCGAGTTGCTTAAAGATGCCATTCATGCGCGTGCGCCAGTTGCCCTGAGCCTCTTGAGCATATGTCCAATCGATGCCCGCTGGGCCAATTTGAACACCGTTTATGCGCGCGTGAGGCTGTGAGAGGTAGCTATCTGCGGCTTCTTTGGTTCGCTCGATAATATCTTCGAGCATGCCTGGCATGGCGGAGACATTTGCTGCGATCCAGCCGTGTTCAAGCGCCGTTTCTGAAAGGAGCGAGAGAAGCGCCGTCTTGCCCGTTCCCCTTGCGCCAGTAAAAATGGTTGACAGGTTGGGATCTCCCGGGCCGTTGATAAAGCCACGGTTGATGTCACGCAGGATATGCTCGCGACCCGCTAGAAAGGGAGGGACGCTTCCGAACGTCGGGGTAAAGGGGTTCTTGCTGTACTTCATGGTAGCTCCTTTGCAAGTTTTGCTAACTTTTGCAAGTTTTGCTAACGACTGACCAAAGGGCATCGAAGCAGTGACGCTGACATTTTTTACGCAGAAAAATAAGCAGAAATCAATTTATCTGCGTTAAAAAATAGTTGAGAAGAAAAACGACGAGTCCCGGGCGCAATGCCGTTGCGTTCCGGGCCTCGTCGCTTTGCGAAGTATCTAACGATCTCGTTGCCGTGGTACCTAGTCAAACAGACTCGGCATGTCGTTTTCCTTCATAAGGGCGCCAGCGGAGGGCAGGCTCTGCGCGGTGAACTTCTCGGCCGAGACGCCGGCGCCAAGAATCTCCTCGGTCGTGCCGACGGTGGTGACCGAGCGGCCCTTCTTGGCCGTAAAGGCCTGGACGCCCTGCGTGTTGGTGGTCGTCTTGGTCTTGAGCAGCGACGTGTTGAAGTTCATCAAACGATAGTCGCTCGAGACCAGCGCGATGTCGCGATCTTCCTTGAGCACCTGAGCATACAGCAGCTTGCTGCCGCCGTAGATGGCGTTCTTGAGGCGCTTGCGGTTGGTTTTGGTGACGTATCCGGAAAGCGCGACGCGCACCACGCGGCCGTTCTCAAAGACAAACAGCACGTCGGCCTTGTAGTCCTCGGGGTCGATGACCCAGATGACGCTCTCGTCGGGTTCCATCTCGAGGTCGGTGGGCAGGTACGAGCCCAGCTGGGCCGACTTGGTGTCCTCAAACGTCGCAACCTTGCACTTATACACCTGACTCTTGTTGGTAAAGACCAGCAGCTCGTGGGTGTTGGAGGACGGAAACTCGATAAAGGGCTTGTCACCGTCTTTGTACTTGAGCGTGGTGGCCTTCTTGAGCACTCGGTCGGTCATCTTTTTGAGGTAGCCATCGCGCGAGAGCATGATGGTGACCGGGTACTCCTCGACCTCGGGCTCCAGGCTCACCTCGATGACCTCATGGGGCTCAATTCTGCCCGTGCGGCGCGGCATCACATACTTCTTGTTGACCGCTGCCAGCTCGTCGCTGATGACCTTCTTGATGTTCTCCTCGCTGGAGAGGATCTCCTCAAGCTCGGCGATCTCACCCTCGAGCTTGGCGATGTCCTTGGTGCGGTTGAGGATGTACTCCTCGTTGATGTTGCGGAGCTTAAGTTCGGCAACAAACTCGGCCTGGGTCTCATCGATGTCGAAACCCTTCATAAGGTTTGGCACGACCTCGGCCTCGAGCTTGGTGCCGCGGATGATGACGATGGCCTTGTCGATGTCGAGCAGGATCGCCTCAAGGCCGTGCAGCAGGTGCAGGCGCTCGGACTTTTTGCCCAGGTCAAAGTTAATGCGGCGACGCGTGGACTCAATACGCCACTTGACCCACTCGTGCAGAATCTGGCGCACGCCCATAACGCGGGGATAGCCGTCGACCAGCACGTTAAAGTTGCACGAGAACGAATCCTGCAGCGTGGTCGAGCGATAGAGCTTGGCCATGAGCTTGTCGGGGTCAACACCGCGCTTAAGGTCGATGGCGATGCGCAGACCCGACAGGTCGGTCTCGTCACGGATGTCAGCGATCTCCTTGACCTTGCCCTCTTTGGAAAGCTTGACGATGCGCTCGATGATGACATCGGTCTTGGTGGTGTAGGGGATTTCGTAGACCTCGATGATGCGCTCTTCGGGAATCCAGCGCCAGCGGGAGCGGATTTGGAAGCTGCCAAGGCCGGTCTCGATAATCTTTTCCATCTCCTCGCGGCGGTAGATGATCTCGCCGCCGGTCGAGAAGTCGGGCATGGGCATGTACTCGAGCAGGTCGCAATCGGGATCCTTGAGGTAGTGCATCGTTGCGGTACAGACCTCGTTGAGGTTGAAGCCGCAGATATCGGACGCCATGGCGACGCCGATGCCCTTATTGGCCGAGACGAGGATGTTGGGGAACGTGGTGGGCAGCAGGCGCGGCTCCTTCATGGCGCCGTCGTAGCTGTCGACAAAGTCGACCGGGTCCTTGTCAATGTCCTTGAAGATCTCGGCGCTGATGGGGGAGAGCTTGGCCTCGGTGTAACGCGAGGCGGCGTAGCTCAGGTCGCCCGAATAGTATTTGCCAAAGTTGCCCTTCGACTCCACGAAGGGGGCAAGCAGCGCTTCGTTACCCGTCGCCAGGCGCACCATCGTCTCGTAGATCGCGGCGTCGCCGTGCGGGTTGAGCTTCATAGTCTGACCCACGATGTTGGCGCTCTTCTGGCGCTCGCCCTTGAGCAGACCCATTTTGTACATGGTGTAGAGCAGCTTGCGGTGCGAGGGCTTAAAGCCGTCGATCTCGGGGAACGCACGCGAAACGTTGACGCTCATAGCGTAGGGCATGTAGTTGACCTCGAGCGTCTGCGTGATCGGCTGGTCGGTGACCTCGGAGTGCAGGCCGATGACGTTCTCGGCGTTAACCTGCTTTTTCTTTGGCTGGTTCTTCGTCTTCTTCTTTGCCACGATTTCCTCTTGAACTTCTTATGGGCCGTCGTTATCGATTTGCTGCTATTGCAGGTCCAGCTGGTCGAGGTATTCCTTGCCGTGCTCGGAGATATGGCGCTTGCGGCCTGCCTCGTCATTGCCCAACAACAGGTTGAACATGGTCTCCATCTTGGTGACGTCCTCGGGCTCCACCTTGATCAGACGACGCGTCTCGGGGTTCATGGTGGTGAGCCACATCATGTCCGGATCGTTCTCACCAAGACCCTTGGAGCGGTTGATGGAACACTTCTGGTCGCCGATCTCCTTAAGGATGCCGTTCTTCTCGAGCTCGGTGTAGGCAAAGTAGGTCTTCTCTTTGCAGTTGATCTCGTAGAGCGGCGACTCGGCGATATACACGTAGCCCTCGTCGATAAGCGTGGGCACCAGACGGTAGAGCATGGTGAGCACGAGCGTGCGGATGTGGTACCCGTCGACGTCGGCGTCCGTACAGATGATGACCTTGTTCCAGTTGAGGTTGTCCAGGTCAAAGGCGCCCAGGTTCTTGATGCGCTTGTCCTTGATCTCCACACCGCAGCCCAGCACGCGCATAAGGTCCATGATGATGTCGGACTTAAAGATGCGCGGATAATCCTCCTTCAGGCAGTTGAGGATCTTACCTCGGACGGGCATGACGCCCTGGAACTCGGCATCGCGCGAGGTGCGAATGGCGCCTGCTGCCGAGTCGCCCTCTACGATGTAGATCTCGCGACGGTTCTTGTCCTTGGAGCGGCAGTCGATGAACTTCTGCACGCGGTTGGCCATATCGGTCTTCTGCTGCAGGTTGGTCTTGATGCTCTGGCGCGTCTTCTCGGCATTCTCGCGTGAACGCTTGTTGATGAGCACCTGCTCCATAATCTTATTGGCGGCGTCCTTGTTCTCGATCAAGTAGGTCGAGAGGCGCTCCTTAAAGAAGGCAGTCATGGCCTGCTGGATAAAGCGGTTGTTGATGGCCTTCTTAGTCTGGTTTTCGTAAGACGTCTGGGTGGAGAAGCAGTTGGTCACTAGTACCAGACAGTCCTGGACGTCCTGCCACTTAATGCCGCTCTCGTTTTTGTTGTATTTGCCCTGTTGCTTAATGTAGGCATCGATGGCGCTGGTCAAAGCGCTGCGGGCGGCCTTCTCGGGCGAACCGCCGTTCTCGAGCCACGATGAGTTGTGGTAGTACTCCTGCATCATGAAGGTGCGCGAGAAGCACATGCATGCGGTGATTTTTACGTTGTAATCGGGCAGGTCCTCGCGATCGCGACCGCGACGGTCGGCCTCGATAAAGAAGGGCTCGGTAAGGTAGTCGGTACCGACCTTCTCGAGCACGTAGTCCTCGATGCCCTTGGGATAGCAAAAATCCTCTTCGGAAAACTCACCATCGTCGCCCTCGATGTGCAGGCGGAAGGTCACGTTGGCGTTGACCACGGCCTGACGGCGCATGGTCTCGCGATACCAATCGTGGGGGATACTGATGGAGGTAAAGACCTCAAGATCGGGACGCCACTTGATGGTGGTACCGGTGCGGTTCTCGTCGCTGGGCTCAATCTCGAGCGCCTTCTTTTTGGCGCCGACGACCTTGCCCTTCTTAAAGTGCAGGGAGTACTTGTTGCCGTCGCGCCAAACCGTGACGTCCATGTACTCGGAGGCGTACTGAGTCGCACAGGAGCCCAGGCCGTTGGTGCCGAGCGAGAAATCGTAGTCGCCGCCCTGGTTGTTGTTATACTTGCCGCCGGCGTAGAGTTCGCAAAAGACGAGCTCCCAGTTAAAACGCTTCTCGGAAGGGTTCCAGTCGAGCGGGCAGCCACGGCCATTGTCCTCTACCTGAATGGAGCCATCGCGAAAGGCGGTAAGGGTGATGAGCTTGCCGTAGCCCTGGCGCGCCTCGTCAACGGCGTTGGACAGGATCTCGAAGGCGGCATGTGCGCAGCCGTCGAGCCCGTCCGAGCCAAAGATGACGGCGGGGCGCAGGCGTACGCGCTCCTCGTCCTTGAGCTGGCGGATACTGTCGTTACCATAGTTTGCGGTGTTTTTTGCCATACTCGCTCTCTCGGTGCTCCTTTGCTGCGTTTAAGTCATATAGATAGTCAAGGTAGCATAGCCCAGCCCACAGACGATTCCAACCAACACGAAATCCATCGAACAATCGTTCGATTAGATAATGAATGCTTGGAATGCGGGAGGGACCTGTCCTGTCCTATCCAAACATCTGCGGCAGGTCGATGAAGACGGTTCGATCGCTTTCGCCAGCTTCGAAGCCCGAACGGGAGAAGAATCCATAGCGATGGCACTTGAGCCCCGTTGCCTCGACTTGGGTGATTTCCTCGTCGACCATTTTTTGCGTGACGGGGGATTTGCGGAACTTTGCTTCGTAGAATGCGTAGCCCTCGGGGTCTTGCGTTACCACATCGAATTCGCCGCTCGTTTTGTTTGCGGGATCGTCGTACCAGTACTTGCCTATGGCGTCGAAAGCCGGTTCGATCTTGCCGGTCCTGTTCTGCCGCACGAGGTATTGACGGCAGATCTCCTCGAACATATGAGGAACGTAGTTTTCCTCGAAGTCTTGGGAGACGTGACGATCATAGAAGACTTCCGGGTCGAGCAGCTGACGTGCTGAGGCATTGCGGAAAACATAGCGATAGTAAAAGAGCGAAAGCGGATCCACTACAAAGTAGCCAGACTTGCGCTTGTTCGTAGGGTCGTTGATGGGTGCACGCTTTTGGACGATTTCGAGTGACATGAGCTTGTCGAGCACGTCTGCCATGGCCGGACCGCTCGAGACGTGCGACTGTGCCAGCACGTCCCCCCAACGGGAGTAACCTTGTGCGAGAGCCCCGAAAACTTCGTTGGCGTTGGTCATCTTCGAGATCTCGGCGTTGAGATAGGACGGCACCTCGCTTTCTAAGCGGGCGCCAGGTTCCGTGACGAGCTCGATGATGTTGTCGCGTACGCTTTGGGATTGATCGATGAGGCGATTGTAAAAGGGGATGCCGCCAAAAACGCTATAGAGCCGCACCTTGTCCTCGGGCGAGAACGCGGGATAGAACTTCGCAGCGTCAAAGTAATCCATGGGCTTAAGCTCAAGTGCGAGATCAATTCGCCCGTAGAGGGGGCTTTCATGCTCGATGAGGGATTTCATAATCTCAACGTAGGAGCCGCACAGGACAATGTTTAAACGTGAGTCTTCCCTGTGGGCGTCGATTGAGGTCTGAAGAATGCTGTCTAAGCCTTTAACCGCATCTCTCAAGTAGGGGTATTCGTCGAGAACGAGGGTAATGTTCTTGTCTTTGGCTTGGGCAAACAGAAATTCGATGAGCTCGCGGATGCCTGTGAAGGCGAGCGGAGGAAAGCTCAGCGCTTCAGCAACAAGGACGGACAGACTCTCGAGGTTGTCTGCCTCGGAGGTTTGGCGGCACTCGTAATAGACCGTTGCGACGTCTGACAAATCCGTTAGCGCCTGCTTGATGAGCTCACTTTTTCCGACGCGACGCCTGCCGTAAATGAGAACATTGCGCTGCTCGGGTGCTTTGAGCGTTTTCTTAATACGGGCGAGTTCACGCTCCCTGCCAATGAATTCCACTTACTCGGTTCCTTCCGACTCGGTTTTGTCCGAGTTAATTGTATCGCATGAATCAGTTTATGCTCGAGTTTACTCGGACAAAACCGAGTCGGTTCTGTCCGAGTAAGTTTGAATAGTGAACCGAAGTTGTAATGTCCGCATGGCGATGACGAATATGGTTTTCATAATGACAGATATAGTTGACATCTTCTGATGGATGCAATATATTTCTGTCATGTTGCAACGGATATCTGTCCATTACTACGAAAGGAAATCCATGCCGGGCAAAAAGAACCTACGCATGAAGGCGGCGCGCGCGGCGGTTGGCCTTTCGCAAGCTGACTTAGCCGAGGCCGTGGGCGTTACGCGCCAGACCATCGGCCTGATCGAAGCGGGCGGCTACAACCCCACGCTCAATTTGTGCGTGGCAATCTGTAAAGCGCTACGCGTTACGTTGAACGACTTGTTTTGGGAGGACGAGAGCGACGTCGACCCTGACGCTCTTTAGGAGTTCGCTATGAAATTTGAAGATTTAAAACTCGTGCAAAAGTGGCGTGAATATGCCGGCCCAAAGGATGAGCGCCTGGAGGCTGAGAGCGCGAAGGTCTACAAGGTTGGTTTCGTGCTGCTTTCGTTTGGCATGTTGATGATCTTTTTCTACCAGTTTATAGCTCGACAGGTTGCGTGGGTTCACAGCGACGCCAGTGAAATGCCGCATGGCTTTGCAACGCCGTTTGAGGCAGCCATGTATTTGTGGCTCGTTCTCGTGATGTTGATTTGCGCAGGACTGCAAACGCGGAAGGGCTATGTCGATACCAATCGTTTTGGGCAAACCGAGCATCTTCCTGTTGGATATTTCCTGCTTGTCAGCGGTCTTAGCGGCGCCGCGTTCGCGCTTGTTATTGCCGCAATGCGCTGTATCGCTGAGGCGCAGATCGTACCGCTCGAGAGCGTCTTTTGGTTGGCGAACCTGGCCACGGGCGTGTTCTGCGGTGCGACGATTTTCGCGGCCACGTTTGCTGCCCTGTGCGCAACGTTTTTCACGGCGAAAAGACGCCGTGCCAAGCTCGAGGCAGAACTCGACTCCTCTGACGACATCTAATGCGTAATGGGCCGGCTCTGGGTATCCAGAACCAGCCCCTTTTGGTGTTCGATGAGCCGAATCGGCGTCTCTTGCAAAGGTAACTGGGAGCTAGTGAGGCTTATCAGAATTGACCTCATCGGCGGTGTCGGTTTCGAGCGCCGTGCGGCGGGCGCTGTAGGCGACGAGGCCGGCGCCTGCTGCGGCGAGTGCTGCTGCGGCTGCCGTAAGGGGAGCGTTGACATCGCCCGTGCCCGCAAGCGCGCCCGCTTTTCCGGGGCGCTTGTTATTGCCGTGATCCTTGCCGCTGCCAGAGCCACTGCCGCTACCGGAGCTGCTTCCGCTGGAGCCGCCACTCGAGTCGCCACCGCCGTCCGCCGTCATCGGGGCGTCGTGAAGCCCTGTGGCGTCCGCGCTGTCGCATACGCCGACCTGAACTTCTGAGCGTTCGCATGCCGCGTCGGGCACATGAAGCTCGTGCAGTACGGCACCCAGCGCTGAGTTTGCGCCCGGTCGAATTTCCTCGAGCGTTACGGGATCGAGTGCCACCAGGTCACGCGCCTTCGCATATAGCGTTACGCGTTTGCCCACCTCGTCGCTCCAACTCTCGGGGATGGCGAAGCTCATGCGGAACTGTGCCGTGCAACCCGGTGCCAGCACGGCGTTGCCACTGTCGGCTACCAGCGGGTGCGTTGCAAAATGTGCGCCCAGCGTCTCGAGCGTGTACTTCACGTGTGTCATGTCGTTGGCCGAAGCGTCCTCGGCAAGCTCTGGATCGTAGATCGATGCCATGCGTGCGTTCACTCCGAACCCGATGGATGCGCTGGAGAACGGCTGACTGGAGCCCTCTCGGTACAGATCGATCGTGCCGGCGGTCAGCAAGGTGTTGCCGTCGTTTCGCACCGTGACCATGAAGGATTCGCCTGCTGCTCCGGGCACCACCGCGCCCGAGGTAGCGACTGCGCCCGTCGGAGTGGCACACGCCACCAAGGGCACTTCGATGCCGTGTAGTTCTGCCTCGCTCTTCTCCGCGCTCACAATGCGCGTGGCGAGCGCGGAGAGCATGCTCCCCGACGTCAAAAATGTCGTTATCTGATCGACGGGATGGTCCAGCTCGCACATCACGAACGGCTCCGTGAACAGATCGCCTGCCAAGGTGCTGGTGAAGATGCGGAAGTGCTTGCCCATTACTGCTACCGGGTTGCCTTCTTCGTCGTAGGTTTGTCCCACCTTGCCATCGGTGTTCTCTACATAGAGCACGCACCTGCCGTTGTTGCTTACGCTGAACGATGCCGGGCCGCAGCCTGCGGCACCCACGGGCTGCGTTGCAAATACCGATGCGCCTCGCGTCCAAGTAATATGCTGCAGTTGCTCGTTGACGGTTGCCAAAAAGCCCGAATGTTGTGGCCATGGCACCGCACGGGGTACCGTGGCGTCTGGTGACATAACGCCCCAGCCCGCAATGGACTGGCCGATCACGGCGTACGATGTGCAGCCGCAACCGTCTGCGGTCTCGTACGCAACGAGCACCACCATTTTGCCGTTGATATTCTCGGGCGCGCCGAGCTCGATGCTCGACGGTGCCTGCGGAAAGCGGAGAACTTGGCGGAACGTCAGGCTGTCGCCCGAAACGTCCGACCACAGGGTAAAGCACTCCAGCGCAACCTCGGCCTCGCTGCCGAGCGCCTTTTCTGCGGTGGTTCCGCGGCGGTGGAGGTAGGCGCCCGACAGGCGCCCGTTGACAAGTGTCTTGCCCACCGTGATGCGTGGGCACTGCAGGCAATGGTAGCCATCCTCCTGAAGGCGGCCGCGCGAGATGCTGCGCCACGACGTGTGCGATACCACGCGAACTCCGTCGTTGCTTATGCGCAGGCGCACAACGGACAGTATGCCGGCTGTGCTTGCCATATCGAAAAGGGTGTCGTCGCCGGCGGGGCGCTCGCCCGAGACCAGCAGCACGTAGGCGTCCTGGTTTCCTCTTCCGTCCGTATATTCCACTACGTCGAAGTCGTAATCGTATATGCTGTCGCGCTCCACGTCGCCCTCGCCAAACCCAAGGGGAAAGTCCACAGGCGTGGGAGCGGACCACGTTCCGTTTGCCTTTGTGTGTACCACCAGGCGCGAGCGACCATTGTCGCCGTAGCGCACCGAGGCGATACGGAACAGGCATTCTACGCCGGCAATCATTGCCAGCTTCATGTGGGCTTCGCTGAGCACGCCAGCAAACAGCACGTTGTCGCTCGAGGGCTTGATGCCGCCACGCTCGTCCTCCGACACGCCGGCAGAATCGGCGTTCGGGTCGGCAACGGTGTTCGTTGCCTGACCGATGTAGGTGTACTCATACATCGGCGCGGCGTTTTCGTCGTTCTCTATCAGTGCATGGACGAAATGCTCGACCTGTCCCGTGTCGTCGCTTTCTGCATCCGCCTCGAGCTCAATGCGCGTGACCGCTTGATCCCAATCGCGCACGACAGGCGCGGCGTTTACGGCAGTGGCCTTAACCTCGGCGCGTGCGAGCAGTTCGGCGTTGGTGACGATGGTGGCCGATGCGATAAATTGCGGCACACCACCCGCCTCGGCGTTGCCGGCCGAGCCGAAGCAGGCATCCAGCGTATAAGGCGTATCTCCATCCAATGCGAGCTCAGAGCGCTGGAGCACATACTGGTCGCCATTGTTCACCGACATATTCCACGAATCGATGAGTGTGGGCCACGACCCCGACCAAGCCTTGGTGGTCCACTTGAACATTACGAACTGGAGTATTACATCGACATCGACGTCTGCACCTACACGCAGTCGCGGAAGCTGGTGTCCATTTGCCTTTTCGTACCCAATGAACAGCGTGAGGGATGCGGCGCCGCGCACGGCAGACGAAGCGACGCCTGCAACGCCGGCGCCAAAGGTGACGGCAAGCCCGATCTGAATGGTGAACGAGCCCGACGTGTTTGAATAGTCGAGCGAAATGTTTTTAAAAAACGCCGCGCCGCTGCCGTGCGTGTGGGCACCCACGGCGAGCGCCAGTTTTGCCAGCACCCAGGGGTTGACGTTTAGGAAAAATGGCACCGGTCCTAGGGTAAACTGCTCGGTCCAATTGAGGTCGGTTCTTACCTGGAAGAGGGCCTTAATATTGCCGTATGCGGGGTCGTTGTTGTTACCCCAGGTTTTGCCCGCCCAATCGTAGGCGAGCGAGCCGTACAGCTGTGTGGCGATATCCATCGTGAACAGCGGCGTGCAATGGTGGCGAAGGAGCTTGGTGTTTCTTGGATCGGTGCCCGAACCGGCACTCATCCTCTTGTACTGATTCCACTTCCCTTCCATCTCGTCGAGGTAGCGGTTTGCCTGCTTGGCGCCCGACTCGCGCGGCGATTTCTTCCAGTATTCCGGATCAGGGTTGCCCGAATCGTTCATATAGCTAGCTGGTTTGTACCCTCCGCCAAACAGCACGTATCCAGCAAACGAGAAATCGAACAGAATGGGAAATGTGGGCATCCAGCACGTGAACTTATTGCCGCCGATACCGGGAAACGCCGCGGGGAAATCAAACGGAGTGATCTCTTGGTCCATGGTGGTGGGAATGATGGTGGTCGAGCCCGATTCCGCCTTTGCGGCCGGCGCGGTGACAACGGTCATAGGGGATGAGAGCGTGTAGGTTTTGCCCTGGTAGTCGAGCATAAAGCGCAGCTTGCACCCTTCCTCCAGAAGGCCCGAAGCTGCATCGAGGAACGTGTCTTCGAGCGTGAACGTCGCCAGATTATCCGCGCCCGATGCGCTGGCCTTGATCTGGCCGATCTGCGTGACGGTTTCGGTTGAGCTGCCCGCAGAGGGCATCACTTTATTGATATGCAACGTTGCCTGCCCGCCCTGCGGCAGATGAGCCTGCACGGTAAAAGCGTGCGTGTCGGGCTGGTCGTTTGCTGCTTCGTCCGCTGGCATTGCCATAAACGTGGCGTCGGCGTACTGGATGTCCCATTCGTCGAACGTGAGCTGTCGAAAGTACGGCTCGCCATCGGAGAGCGGACGTGTGGGTGCGGTAATAGCGGTGCCGCCCTGGATACGCGCAAGGGGAATCTCGACATCGCGGTAGCCTGCCATGCTAATGGAGATGCCGCCGTTAAAGTCGTACGCGTCGAGAAGCGTTGCCTCGTCCACGTAGCCTTCTGAAAGAGGGGCGACCTCAAAGATGGCCGTGCCTTCGTCATCGGTCGTGGCGGTGAGTTGTTTGCCTGCGGCATAGCGCGATATGAGCGTGACCTGGGCACCCGTGATGGGCGTATTCTTGTTGGCGACGTCGACCACGACCACACCAAACATGGTGCGCGAGAGCACCAAGACCTTGAAGGGATCATCTTCGTCGGCGTATGCCTCGGCGGGGGCGAACGGCAATATGAAGGCGTTTGCGCTTCCCGGCACGCGCGGCAACATAATGCTCGCCAGCGAGGACGCTCCGGCAACAAGTAACGAACGGCGATCAAGCATCTTTGGCTCCCATCCCGCAAGTATCGGTGGAAATAATCCAATTTTGCGAGAAGGCGCCCCGTGGCGGTAGTGCCGTTCAAGGGTCAAAATGTCCAAATTGATCGAGCGAAGCGCCGGGTTCCGGAACGCGTTCGATGCGCTTGGTAGTCCGGTCGCTAACGTAACATATGCGCGACCAGCTCGGCGCGTGTGCCGATGCCAAGCTTTGCGTATACGCCGGATAGGCGGTTTTTGACGGTGCCCGGCGATACTCCCATATGGCGTGCGATTTCGGCGTTGGTCCACCCACGACAGGCGAGCATGGCCATGGTGAATTCCGTGGTCGTTAGATCGTCGGCAACGTCCTCGCCCGAATCGGGGTTGTGGATGCGCCGCCAGCCGTAGCTGAAGCGGTACGTGATCTCGATGATGCGCGCGAAGTCGTCAGGGTATTGCGTTTTTAGGCATGCCTCGATAAGCCCCTGTAAAAGGCCGTGATGCTCGCCAATGAGCTCAATAAGGCCGTCGGGACGCGCAATGTTCCAAGCAACTCCGAAGTGCGTTTTTGCGGCGTCGATGTCCTTGAGGCTCATGCATGCCATGGAAGCCGCCAAGTGCAGGAACAGTTCCGAGATCGGATAGCTCCCCTGTTTCATGATCAGGGCGTTTTCCGCCATGCCCAGACTGCGGCCATATTCGCCGCGCAGGTACAGGGCATGCGCCATCACGTAGCTGGCGAACAGGCGCAGGCCTTCGGGCAGATGCGCCGCAAGCGGATAAAACTCTTCGGCGGAATACGGGGAAGGCAAGTGCAGCAGGACGCTCGCGGCCGAGGCGAACAGGATATGTGTGGCGTGGACGGCGGGCGACTCCTCGTCAGCCGGCGTATCGAGGATGCCAGCAAGGCACCGACGGGCGTCGGCGATACGGTTGAGCGACAGGCTGGCGTATCCGCAGATAAAGCATGCGGAATAGCACAGCGCGGAATCGGTGGCGTCAAGATAGGGACGCGCCGTCTTGGCAGCGAGGGCGGCCTGTCCGCGAAAGTACAGCGCTTCTGCCGTGGCGATGGTGCGTGAATCGGGGTCGGAAATGCCTGCAACCGCAGCGTCAATCTGCCCCGGCACAAAGGCAGTGCACATCAACGGCATGGGAACGCATGGGTAGCCATCGCAGTCCATCTTCCATCTCCCAACAGCTGGCAACAATGCAGCAATTGTACTCCTGTTGCTCGGGACCCCTTTCGTTTTACTGTTCGGTTAACGCTTCGGATCGTTTTGGAAGGCTTACGAGCATGGTGGTCCCGTTCTCGGAACTTGTTTCGACCTCTACCGTGCCACCGTGAAGCGCTGCAATCTCCCAAACAAGCGCTAGTCCGAGTCCTGCGCCGCCGTATGCCCTGCTGCGGGATTTATCCAGGCGAAAGAACGGTTGGAAGATGCTCTCACGGTACTGCTCGGGTATTCCCGGGCCCCGGTCCTCGACTCGCAGGAACACGTGGTTGTCGCTGTCGCTGATGGAGACGTTGACAGTCGAGCCGGAGCGGCCGTAACGGATGGCGTTTTCGGCCAAGTTAAACACCAGCCGATAGAGGAGCGCATCGTTCCCGATTACTAAAGCGTCTCCAGCACAATTGAGGGCTATGCCCTTATTCTTGGCAAGTGGCGCAAGGTCGATGAGGACCTCTTCGGACAAGGGACCAAGTTCCACATCGTCCTCGCAAGGAACGCTGCGGAGCTCACTCATCTCGAGCAACACCTTGGTCATCCGCGACATTCGCTCAGTTTGTTCTTGTAGCAGGCCGAGCAACTCGGCTGTTTCGGGTTGTAAGTTGGAGCGCTCGGAGACAAACAGTTCGATCTGTGCCTGCATAAGGGCGAGCGGGGTTCGCAGCTCGTGTGCGGCGTTGCCGGTAAACTGGCGCTGTGCAGAGAACCCTTCGCCAAGACGGGCGATCATGTCGTTGAAAGAGGCGCTGCATCGTTGTAGCTCGGTGGGCACATCTTCACTGAGTCTGATTTCGCTTAGGTTGTCAGGCTGCACACGCTCAACCTGGGCTGCAAAAGCCCGTAGCGGTTTGAGTGCACGGCCGCTCACAAAGTATGCCAGCACGCCGCCAAGGAGTGTGACTCCAGCCGTGATGCGCCAGGCTGTCGTGCCAAAAGACTCCTGTGCGTCGTTTACGACGATCGTGACCTCGTCATCGAGGGTCGCTTTCGTTGGGTCGAACGCCTGGGGCGAATCTTCGCCGGTTGCGTTAAAGGCCGAGATGTCACTGCCGATGGCATCCATGTAGCGCATGCCCGTATAGCCGACCAGACAGTTCGTCAGCACGCATGCCGCACACGTCAGCAGCGCCGTCATGATCGTTATGCGCCATTGCAGCGAAAGCCTTTTCATTCGCTATCCTCCATAACGTAGCCCTCTCCAATCCGATTGCGAATCGGGTCGTATCCCAAAGCGCTGCGCAACTTTTTTCGGAGCGACGAGATGTGAACGCGGGTTGCGTTGCTAAAGCTGTTCACGCTGCTATCCCAAACGTGCTCGATAAGCTCCTCTTGACTTATCGGACGCCCCTGATTAAGCATCAGGTATTCCAAGATTCCCGTTTCCTTGCGTGTAAGAGATAGAGCCTCTCTGTCCACGGAAGCGATGCGCGCCTTGGTGTCAAAGCGGAGCTTTCCGCAGGCTAAAACTATGTCGCTTTGTGTAAAGCGTCTGAGGGTAAGGCTGCGAATTCTTGCCGCAAGCTCGTCCAGATGAAACGGCTTGGTGAGGTAATCGTTGGCCCCGGCATCGAGTCCGGCGACTTTATCGGATACTTCGCCACGTGCGGACAGAATCAGTACCTTGGTCTCGCAGTCAGTTTTCCTAAGTTCCCTGAGTACGGTCATGCCGTCGATACGGGGAAGGTTGAGGTCGAGTACCACGAGGTCGAAGGCCTCAACGTCCAGTAGGTCGAGCGCCTCCTGTCCGTCGTGACAGCAGTCGACGCTGTACGCCAAGTTTCGCAAGCTGCGCGCGATTGCGTCACACAGCGCCTGCTCGTCCTCGACGATCAAAATACGCATAACAGTCTCCTTGCACATTTCAAATCGCGCTTAACACGGATTTTATAGCCGATATGGTCCAATGGTCGCGTAACGAAAGGAGTGGTCAGGTTGTTCAAAGCGGTAAAACCCGTGGTACAGGTCGCTTTG
This sequence comes from Collinsella sp., assembly GCA_036304065.1. Taxonomy (GTDB): domain Bacteria; phylum Actinomycetota; class Coriobacteriia; order Coriobacteriales; family Coriobacteriaceae; genus Collinsella. The sequence goes on from JAXIZI010000035.1 coordinate 44,258, forward strand.
TTGATCGTCGGAATTGCCATGGTGTGCTTTGGTGTTATGCGTGGCGAGGCGGATGCCGTGCTGGCCAAAGCGATTAGGCTGTGCTTGGAGTGTATCGGAATTGGATAAAAGAGAAAACACTGCGTCGCATGTTTTGGCCCGATTTCGCGGATTCATTCAGGCGGCGGCGACGCTGGTCACCAATATTCACCTGCCAAACTTTGCCAAAGGCGGCATCTATCAGGGCGCGGGAAAAACCGTCTGCGTGCCTGGACTTAACTGCTATTCGTGTCCCGCGGCATCGGGTGCGTGCCCCATCGGGTCGTTCCAGTCGGTAGTAGGTTCATCCAAGTTCAACTTTTCTTACTATGTTACCGGTACGCTCATTTTGCTCGGCGTGCTGCTGGGACGCTTTGTATGCGGCTTTCTGTGCCCGTTTGGCTGGCTGCAGGAGCTGCTTCATAAGATTCCCGGCAAAAAGCTTTCGACAAAAAAGCTCAAGGCGCTTACGTATATCAAATACTTCGTGCTGCTGTTTGCTGTGGTATTGCTGCCTGTGCTGGTGGTCAACGACCTGGGGATGGGAGATCCGTTCTTTTGCAAATACGTCTGTCCGCAGGGCGTGCTCGAGGGCGCCATTCCGCTGGCCATTGCCAACGCCGGCATTCGATCTGCGCTGGGGCAGCTCTTTACCTGGAAACTTGCCGTTCTCATTGCCGTGGTAGTGCTGAGCGTTTTGTTCTATCGCCCCTTCTGCAAATGGATTTGCCCGCTCGGCGCATTCTATGCGCTCATGAATAAGGTATCCCTACTGGGCATCCGGGTCGATGCATGCAAATGCGTCTCGTGCGGCAAGTGTTCAAGGGTTTGTCAGATGGACGTTGATGTGGTCCGCGCGCCCAATCATGCCGAATGTATCCGGTGCGGAAAGTGCATCGGGGCCTGTCCCGTCGATGCCATCAGCTATCGCTATGGCCTGGATGTGTCGGCGGAAAAGCTCCCCTTGACCGCCGATAAAAAGTAAACAAGCTTCGACAAAACGGAGGAATGACCATGAAGCTTTCTAAGATTGCGGCCCTGTTTATGGTGCCGGTGCTGGCCTTGTGTCTTGTGGCGTGCTCGGCACCTGGCGGCAATGCGAGCGAATCTGCGGGCTCCGATTCTAAGATCGCAGAACTCACTGCGCAGAAGCCGACCAATGCCGACGAGGCCGCCGAGTTGTATGCAAAACTCATGCAGAAGGAGAACGATATCTTTTCGAGTGATAACGCGCTGTGGGAAAAGGTATTCAATGCGGCAAATAAAGAGTCGGCAATGATTGAGGACGGCAGCAATTACGGCGATTTCCTGCTCAAGACCATCGACGGCGCCAAGGATGAGTTCACGGCGGATGAGCTTAAGACGCTCAAGGCCGGTGCACAGCGGATCAAGGAGATCGAGGACAAGCTCGAGAGCTTGGAGAAGGAGTTCCCCGGCTGTGGAAGCACGCCGAGCGCAGGCGAGAGCGTCGATGCTTCGGCCGCTGGCATGACGGCTGGTGCCAATGCTTCGAGCGAGGCGACGAAGTTCCCCAGCTTTACGGGCAAGGACCTGGACGGCAACGACGTGAGCAGCGATGAGCTGTTCTCTAAGAACAAGGTCACCGTCATGAACTTTTGGTTTACCACTTGCAAGCCGTGCGTGGGCGAGCTGGGCGATCTTGAGAATCTGAATAAGGAGCTTGCCGAGAAGGGCGGCCAGGTCGTGGGCGTCAATTCCTTTACGCTCGATGGCAACAAGGACGAGATTGCAGATGCTAAGGACGTGCTGAGCAAGAAGGGCGTGACATATAAGAACATCTGGTTCAAGTCGGATAGCGAGGCCGGTAAGTTTACGTCAAATTTGTTCTCGTTCCCGACAACGTATGTCATCGATCAGAATGGCAACATCGTAGGGGAGCCCATCGTGGGAGCCATCAGCTCCGCCGAGCAGCGCGCAGCACTCAACAAACTTATCGACCAGGCGATTGCGAATAGCGAGCAGTAGGTTCGAATGTGGCAAAGGGACAGTCCCTTTGCCACATTGTCAATGCCATGTGCGGGATGGTGCGCCACGCGACGTGCCGTCCCGTTCGTTTTTGTGCGGTTCCCAACATTCCTCACTGGCACCGGCAAAACAGTTTCCATTGATACGGCTCCTAGAGACCCAGAAGGGCACACATAACGGCCTTGATGGTGTGCTGACGGTTCCCTGTCTCACGGAAGATGACCAAAGCGTTGGCCTTAAAGCGCTCGTCGGCAATCTCAAGGCCCTCGGTGATGATCTTGCGGTACAGGTCATTCTTGCGACAGTTGACTTTTGCTGCTCCCTATTATTCCTGATAGATTAGACCATGGGAGAAGGAGTCGCAGATGACCATGGTGCAAAACGTTGTAGAGAAGCTCCCTTTTTGGGCGCATCTGTCTTCTGACGAGAGGACGCTCGTTTTGGAGCAAGCCGCCTTGCGCACCTTCGATGCCGGCCAGCTTATCGGCGGCAGCGATAGCTCCTGTACCGGCATGTTCCTTATCGTTCAGGGTGGTGTCCGCGTCAGCCTCCTTTCCGAGGAAGGCAAGGAGGTCACGCTCTTTAGGATTGGGTGCGGCGAGTGCTGCGTTACAACAGCTTCGTGCGTAATTCGGCAAATCTCCTTTGGCACGTTGGTTGCCGCAACAGAGAAATCCGAGCTCCTTATTGTGCCTATCGGTGTTTGCGAGCATCTTGCCAGCAACAGTATTTTCGTCAAAGTCTTTATGCTCGAAGTGGAGGCGCGGCGCTACTCTCAGGTGGTTCGTGTGCTCCAACAGATGCTTTTCCGACGTCTCGACCAGCGTGTTGCCGACTATTTGGTTGAGCGATGCCAGGCAACGGGGTCAATGGAGCTCCGGGTCACTCAAGACGAGCTGGCGCGTGACATCAACTCTGCCCGCGAGGCGGTGACGCGCGTGCTGCGTCGTCTTGCCAATGAAGGTCTTGTCGAGGTGAAGCGCGGGCGAATCCTTGTTCTGGATGTCGACGGTTTGACACGCCTACCGTAGCGATGGCTTTGCCATGGTGCCTATCCGCCCAGTGCCTGGCACTCGCTCTTAAGAAAAAATTGTCCCATACGGTGACTTGGTCACGGAACCGGTCTGCGCCTTCCGGGCACACTGGCATCAAACGATAGGGCAAGCGAGCAAAGGAGCTCATCATGGGATTGTTCAATCTATTTGCTGGGGTGGATATCAACAAAGGTGTTGAAGAGTGCCGTGCGACCGAAGGTGCGGTGTTGATCGATGTGCGTGGCGCCGATGAGTATCGGCAGGGACATATCCCCGGTGCCATCAACATTCCCCTCGATGTCGTCAATCGCGTGCTTGTCGAGTATCCAAAGAAGGATACGCCTCTGTTCGTGCATTGCCTGAGTGGCGCTCGTAGCGGTCGCGCTGCGAGCTTTCTTCAGCGTGCGGGCTACGTCAACGTGAAGAACATCGGCGGAATCAATAGCTACAGCGGAAAGGTGGTGCGTTAACTATGAAGGTGGTTATCGTGGGGGGCGTTGCTGGCGGTGCATCGGCGGCAGCGCGCTTGCGCAGGCTTGACGAGCAGGCGGAGATTGTCGTTTTTGAGCGCACAGGTTATGTCTCCTATGCTAACTGCGGATTGCCATACTTTATTGGCGGCGTGATTGAGGAGGAGTCTGCGCTCACGCTGCAATCGCCCGAGGGCTTCTGGAATCGATTCCGCATTGCCGTGAAGACGAGCCACGAGGTGATCGCCATTCATCCCGAGGTGCATACGGTTGACGTTCGCGACCTGCTCACCGGCGAGGAATTTGTCGAGACGTATGACAAGCTGATTCTTTCGCCAGGCGCGCATCCCATTCGCCCCGCTCTTCCGGGAATCGATTTGGATAAGATCTTTAGCCTTCGAACGGTAGAGGACACGCTGCGCATTCATGGTTATGTGCAAGAGCATGAGCCGAGGAGCGCCGTGGTGATCGGTGGCGGCTTTATCGGTGTTGAGGCTGCCGAGAACCTGCGTGGCTTGGGTCTCGAGGTGACGCTTTTGCAGCGCCCCGGGCAGCTGATGAACAACCTGGACTACGACATGGCGACGCTGCTTCATGCAGAGGTCCGCGAGCATGGCATTGACCTGCGCCTTCGTGCCGACGTTACGGGCTTTGAGGAGGCCGATGGCCGTGTGGTCACACATGTGGCGGGCGATGATTCCATTATGGCCGATATGGTGCTACTCGCTATCGGCGTTGCGCCCGAGAGCCATTTGGCAAAGAAAGCTGGTATCGAGCTGGGCATCAAGGGCTCCATTGTGGTGAACGACCGCATGGAGACGTCTGCTCCTGACGTATATGCCGTGGGTGATGCCGTGCAGGTCAAGCATCAGGTGACGGGTGAGGACGCGGTGATTTCCCTTGCAGGCCCCGCTAATAAGCAGGGACGTATCGTCGCCGACGTGATTTGTGGCTTAGACAGTCGCTATCAGGGCTCGCTGGGTTCTTCGGTAATCAAAGTGTTCGACTTGACAGCTGCGAGCACGGGCCTTTCTGTGAAGGCAGCGCGTGCGACGGGAATCGATTACGAGAGCGTCGTGCTGTCACCTGGATCGCATGCGGGTTATTATCCCGGGGCCACGCCCATGACCATGAAAGTTGTGTTTGAGAGGGAAACCTTGCGTCTGCTGGGCGCGCAGATTGTGGGCATCGATGGCGTGGACAAGCGCATCGATGTGCTGGCGACGGCAATCCAGGCCGGTATTCGGGCCGATAAGCTCAAGGATTTGGATTTGGCTTATGCGCCGCCATATTCTTCGGCGAAAGACCCGGTGAACATGGCCGGTTTTTTGATCGAAAACGTGGGCTCGGGCATGCTCAAGCAGTGGCATTGGGAGCAGGAACCGGATCTGCCGCGCGATGGTAGTGTGCAGCTGCTCGATGTCCGTATGGTCGGCGAGTATGACCGCGGACATATCGACGGCTTTGTGAACATTCCCGTCGATGACTTGCGTGCTCGCTTGGGGGAGCTTGACGTGACAAAGCCTGTTTATGTTATTTGCCAAAGTGGTCTTCGCAGCTACATTGGCTGCCGCATCCTCGCTCAGTACGGTTTTGACTGCTATAACTTCTCGGGTGGCTATCGCTTCTTTGCTGCTGTGACTAAAGACCATCGCGGTAGCGATAACGTGATGCCGTGTGGATTGGAAAAGTAAGGCCTTTTGAGCGGCGAGTATGACAATGACAAGATGGGGTAGGAAAAACCGCATCAAATGCGAACTGTGGGGGAGAGCGGGCGAGCGCGCCCACGTGGGAGAGGTTGCCGTCCATGCTGGAGCTCAAGGGTATTTGCAAAAGGTACGTTACGCAGTCGTTTACGCAGGTGGCGCTCGACGACGTAAGCCTGTCTTTTCGCGATAACGAGTTCGTGGCCATTCTGGGCCCCTCGGGCTCGGGCAAAACTACGATGCTCAACGTAATCGGTGGACTCGATCATTTCGATTCCGGCGACCTGCTCATCGACGGCATCTCGACCAAGGACTTTCGCGATCGCGATTGGGATGCCTACCGTAACAACCGCATCGGCTTTGTGTTCCAAAGCTATAACCTCATTCCGCATCAGACCATTTTGGAAAACGTGGAGCTGGCGCTTACGCTCACGGGCGTGGGGCATGCCGAGCGCTGCCAGCGTGCACGCGAGGCGTTGGAGAAAGTCGGCTTGGGGGAGCATGTTAACAAGCGCCCGAGCCAGCTTTCGGGTGGACAGATGCAACGCGTGGCCATCGCCCGCGCCCTGATCAATGATCCCGAGATCGTGCTGGCCGACGAGCCGACCGGCGCCTTGGATTCAACGACATCCGTACAGGTCATGGACTTGCTTAAGGACGTGGCGCGCGACCGCCTGGTCATCATGGTCACGCATAATCCCGAGCTGGCGTACCAATATGCCACGCGCATCGTCAACCTGGCGGACGGCAGGATTACCGACGATTCCGATCCCTTTGATGTTGCCAAGGCCGCGCGTCGTGAGGCCAAGCCTACGCGCAAAACCTCGATGAGCTTTGTGACGGCGCTGGGGCTTTCTGCCCGAAACCTCATGACCAAGAAGGGTCGTACGGCCATGACTGCCTTTGCGGGCTCGATTGGCATTATCGGTATCGCGGCGATTCTGGCGCTGTCCAACGGCGTAAACGGCTACATCAAAAAGGTCGAGGAGGATACGCTCTCGAGCTACCCGCTCACCATTTCCAAACAGGATTACGACCTGTCGTCCATGATGGGCGGACAGGGGGCCACGGATGATGACTCGCCTGAAAACGTGGATTCGTCCGACGACAGTGCCGGCGGCAAGGCTCAGGGAACCGATAGGATCCCTGTGGTCACGGCCGTAAAGGATATGTTTGCGAGCGTTAAGTCCAACGACATGAAGAGCTTTAAGGCATGGCTCGATGCCGGTGGCGACGGCATCGATAAAGAGGTCAACGCCATTCAGTACGGCTACGGTGTATCGCCGGTTGTCTATCGTGCCGGCAAGGGTGACGAGAAACCCGTTCGGCTGGTGCCCAATGCCATGACCGAGGCCATGAGCGGAGGCGCGAGCTCAGCGGCAACGGTGAGCATGGAATCCATGGGAACCTCGGTCTTTAACGAGATGATTGACGACCAGAGCCTGCTCGACAGCCAGTACGATGTCGTCGCCGGTCATTGGCCCACGTCTGCTAACGAAGCCGTAATGGTGCTTTCGAGCCGTGGAACGGTGGGCGACTACACGCTCTACAGCATCGGCGCGCTGGATATCAACGAGCTCAACGACCTGGTTAACAGCGCCATGACGGCTGACGGTAAGATCGAAACGCCCGAGACCGGCGCCGACTTTACCTACGACGATGCGCTGTCCACGACGTTTAAGGTGCTGTCGCCGGCCGATGCCTATCGCAAAAACGAAGAGACCGGCATGTGGACCGACATGTCTGACGACGCCGACTTTATGGTTGCCAAGGTTGCCGACGGTATTGACGTGCACATTGTGGGCGTGGTGCGACCCAACGAGACCGCCAACGCGAGCGCGTTGTCCCCGGGCATTGCCTACACGCATGCGCTGACTCGCCAGCTTATGGAGCGCGCCGCAAATTCGCAGATTGTGCAGGAGCAGCTTGCCCACCCCGAGACGGATGTCTTTACGGGCAAAACCTTCGACGAACTGCAAGGCGAGGCCAAGCAAGGCGTTGATCTGGGCAGCATGTTCAGTGTGGACGAAGCGGCGCTCAAGAGTGCGTTTTCGTTCGATACATCTGCGCTTTCGGGTGCGGCCGGCGGTATCGACCTTTCTGGTATTGACTTGTCCGGGCTGGACATTGACCTTTCGGACGTTGGAAAGGACGTCGACTTCAGCGACATCATGGCCAAAGCACCGGCCCCAGATTTCTCGGGCATCTTTGACGGTCTGGAACTCACGCCCGAGCAAATGCGGCAGGTGGGAACGCTTGCCAACCAACTGTTCGAGGGCTTTTTGCAGTCTGATCAGTTTAAGGCGCTGACGCCCGAAGAACTTAAGGATGCCTCAAAGCTTGCTGCTGCATTTTCGACGTATCTTGAGAGCGATGCCGCAGCCCAGCAATGCCTAGCTCAGCTGAAGGCCCTCGGCGGCGATGCCCTGGCCGAGCGCCTGCGGCAGGCGATGACCGACTATGTGCAAAAGCAGCTGGCTCCGTATCTGCAGCAGGCTATGGATCAGATGATGAAGTCGATCAGCGACCAGATTGCGGCGACGGTGTCAGCTCAGCTCAAGGCAGGCACGGCTGGGCTTATGGACCAGATGGCGACGCAGATGTCTTTGAGTTTTGCCAACCTAGCGAGCGCTATGCGTGTGGATGCGAGCGCCTTTGCCCGCGCCATCCATTTCAACATGGACGCCGAGGACCTGAGTTCGCTCATGATGAGCTATGCCAAGGCTTCGAAGCTCACCTACGACAACAATCTGACCACGTTGGGTTATGCGGACGAGGCGGATCCCATCTCGGTCAAGATTTTCCCGCGCGACTTTGAGGCCAAGGAGCGCGTACTCGATCGCATCGATGCGTACAACAAGCAGGTCAAAGCCGCTGGCCACGATGATCGGGCAATTTCGTACACAGACTACATGGGCATCATCATGGGTTCGGTGACCGACATCGTGAACACCATCAGCTTGGTGCTCATCGCATTCGTGAGTATCAGCCTGGTGGTGAGCTCCATCATGATCGGCATCATCACGTACATCAGCGTGCTGGAGCGCAAAAAGGAGATTGGCATTCTGCGCGCGATTGGCGCGTCGAAGCGTAACGTGGCAAACGTGTTCAACGCCGAGACCTTTATCGAGGGCCTCATCGCCGGCGTCTTTGCCATTGTCGTCGTGGTGGCCGTGAGCTTCCCGGTTAATTCCTGGGCGCTTGCTGCCAAACAAGTACCCAACCTGATGAGCCTACCCGTGCAGGATGCGCTGGTGCTCATCGCGATTTCGGTGCTGCTGACGGTTGTTGCCGGCCTGCTGCCGGCCCGCAGTGCATCCAAAAAAGACCCCGTGGAAGCCTTGCGCTCCGAATAATGTGACAAAGGGACAGTCCCTTTGTCACATTGAGACCCTTGCGAAAACGGGGTCTAATTACCGTTCGGCAGGTTAAGAACTCCCTCTCCCCGCTTAATGCTTGACGAAGAGTCCTCTGGTTTATATACCTATCGGTAGGCATATAGGATGTATTGCCGATAGAAATGGAGCAACCATGACTCTCACCACACCAGCCAAAAAAGATTGTCTCCGTGAAAGCGGCGCATTTGCTTGGGTCGTCGTTATTGCGCTCGGCTTAATGTCCGCCGGAACAACTGGCACATATAGCATTATTGCCGGCTCATTCGTTGCTCCAGTATGTGAAGATCTGGGCTTTGACTACACTTCTTTTTCTTTCTATTTCACCGCGATTCTTCTTGGCCTTGCGCTTGGGCTTCCGCTTTTGAGTCGCTTCATTCCAAAAGTAATCGGCAAACCATGGCATATTTGCATTGAACTCGTCCTTATTGCCGCCGGCGCCGCAATGGCGTTCTACACCGAGGTCTGGATGTTCACCGTCTCCGCCGCAGTGATCGGCATCTGCTTTTCGTTTACAACGGGCGTCTGCATGTCCGATGTCATTGACCAATGGTTCAGCAAATCGTCCGGTCTCGCCATCGGCCTCGCTTGGGGCGTTAATTCTCTCTGCACGCTGTTATTGAGTCCTGTCATTACGCTGGTCATCGAGCAGCAAGGCTGGCGTACGGGATACATCGTGCTTGCGGCCGTTTCTGCAGCTATGATTTTGCCTGCAAGCGCATTTATCATTCGCCTTAACCCCTCTGATCGTAATATGCTTCCGTACGGAGAGACCGCCTCCGAAACCCATGAGAGCTGCAGCGCCGATGAGCAGGAAGATGTCCTTTCGGGCATGGCACTCCGCGATGCCGCGAAAACGCCGTCTTTTATTCTCTGTGTCCTCTTGCTTTGCGTGGCGCAGCTCACCTGCTGCATGAACCAGCTGTTTCCAACCTATGCAAGCGAGGTCGGTTTCAATCCTATCGTAGGAAGCTTAATGGTCTCGGCAGCTTCACTCTCCGATATCTTCCTAAATCCCTTCGTGGGCAAAACATGCGACAAGCTTGGCGCTATTAAAGCAACGGTCGCATGGACAGGTGTCAGCATTCTTTCATTCCTGCTTCTTATCATTGGCGGAAGCAATGAGACCGTTTCCATCATTGCAGCTGGTGTAAACGATGTCATGTTCGCCATCGTTGGAACCGCAATGCCGATGCTTCTCCTCTCGCTCTTTGGATCACGCGATTTTGGAAGGATCTATTCGATCGTTTGCTCAGCGGGCTATGTCGTCGGTGCTTTTGGAATGCCGGTCATGATGAAGGTTTACGGCATGGCAGGGTCATTCCAGGGAGTATTTATCTTCTGCATTGCCTGCAACCTTATGATTGCTGCGTTTGCTATCGTTTCCGGCTTTCTCAATAAGGCTGCTGAAAAGTAATAAGCGCCGATTGCACCGGCATAGATTGCCACGCAACAGGGGTCGACTCCAAGCCAGATTGGAGTCGACCCCTGTTTTCGTTTTAAAGGTTGCCCGCAGGCACCATGGGCGCCAACATGCGCTTCAGCTTGGCTGGTCTATTTGAACATAAGCTCGACTATTCCCGCCCAAACCGCTTTCTCATCAATATCCTCACCTTGAGCGACCGTATTGCTTGCTCCCTCCAGAACGGTATAAAGAATTTGTACGTAGAGCATTACGTCGGCGCTATCGGAAAACGCGCCAATCTCTACACCATGAAGAAGGATGTCTTTAAGCGCATCCATGGTTCGTTTGGTCGCCGTCGCTTGACGTTCCTGAACTGCAGGAATTCGATTTGCTTGAACGCTAACCTCGGCCAGCACGCGCCGGCGCTTTTCATCGCTTCGATAGCCACCTATAACTGAATTGCCGAGCTCGATAAGCGCGGCCTTGAACCCGTCCCTATCGACTATTAGCGAGTAGTCGCGCTGATAGTCAATGGTCGGAAACATGCTGTCCAAGAGCGTAGTGAAAATCTCCTCTTTTGAGGGAAAGTAGTAGTACACCGACGGCTTGGATATACCGACAAAGTCGCAAATCTTTCCGATAGACGCTTTGTCATAACCGACTTCTGCCACAAGATCGTACATTGCGTCCAATATTTTTTTTCTTGTGCTCACGCTGCATTTCTCCATTGCAAATCACTTCCGCACTACCAACATTATTAAGGATGGCAACGGAACATCAATTCGTGTCCAAACATGACCACTATATACGGCGAACGGTATGTATCAGTAGGCGAGCGGCAATTATTCAAAATTATCTACCGAACGGTAGGTATAGTAGTACTATAGCAGGTGAAACCCCGCTATTGTCGCGGCCGGACAGCATCGCGGGAAACCCGACGGAAGGACCAACCATGTACGAGAACTATCGTATGCCGGGCGAGTTCGAGAAGCGCTCCAACGTCTATGTGACATGGCTTCCCGATTACATCCGTGCAGAGGGCTACGATAACCGCCAGCCCTGCGTTGACGTGATCAAGGCTCTGCTCGAGTATGGCGACGTTACGGTCAACCTCAATTGCGGCACCCCCGGCTCCTATGAGGAGGCTTGCTCGCGCCTGAAGGAGGAGGGGGTTGATCTCGATCGCATCGAGATCACGCAGTTCGAAGACTCCAACTTCTATGTCCGCGACAACGGTCCCAGCATCATGGTCGACGACAAGGGCCATTCTTATATGGTCAACCCCGCTTGGACCTATTACGGCGTGTGGGACAAGAACTCCCCGGAGTGCCAGTCCGCACGTAAGGCAGCCGTTCACATGGCGGTTGCGCTCGGTTGCTTCGATATCGTCAATTCCGAAATGGTTTCGGAGGGCGGCGACCGCGAGTTTGACGGTCACGGCACTCTGATCGCCATCGAGGACACGGAATGCCGCAAGCGTAATCCCGAGTTCACGAAAGAGGAAATAGAGGCCGAGTATAAGCGCATCTACAACCTCAACAAGGTTATCTGGCTTCCGCAGCCTATGCTCGAGGACGACGACTATCGACTGGGCATCCTCGACGAGAAGGAAGACGGAACTCCCGTCTTTGGCATGAGCTTTGCAGCTCACATTGATGAGATGTGTCGCTTTATCACTCCGAACAAGATTCTTCTTGCCGAGGTGTCCGATGAAGAGGCAGCCTCGAGCAAGGCTGGAGCAGAGTCTCGTCGCCGCATTGAGGCAGCCTACGAGATCCTGAGCAACGAAACGGACTGGGAGGGCAAGCCCTTCGAGATCGTTCGTATGCCCACCGCCGAGCCTATTGAAGTCGTTATCGCCCCTGGCGATGAAGATTACGAGCTCTATAAGGGCTTCATCGACGAAATGGGCGGCAAGTTTATGGATGGCACCCCCTGGCCCGAGGGCCCCGTCCACTTCTACGCCGCAGCGAGCTACTGCAACTTCCTGATTTGCAACGGCGTCGTTCTTGGCCAGCGTTATTACCACGAGGGCATGAGCGAGGTCGTGAAAGAGAAGGATGAGCAGGCCAAGGCAGTTCTTGAGAGCTGCTTCCCCGATCGCAAGGTCATCATGATTGATTCCCTCGCGCTTAACCTGTCCGGCGGCGGCGTGCACTGCTGGACTAAGGACGTGGCGGCCAGTCGTTAGTGAGCCTTAGAGCCTGCGCTCTTTGGCTTAGGCGCCACATGTACCGCTCCCCGAGGGATATCCGTGTTTTCCTCGGGGACACATTCAACAATAATTTTGATAATAATTCGAAAGGAAATAGGCATGAACAACAGCCTCCGCGGTCGCGACTACATCAACATCCATGATCTCTCCTCCGAGGATTTCCGCTATCTCATCGATCTTGCCTGGAACCTTAAGGCTCAGAAGAAGTCTGGTGTCGACCAGCGCTACTTCCCCGGCAAAAACGTCCTCGCCAACTTTGAGTGGGGCTCGACCCGTACTCGTTGCGCATTCGAGACCTCCTGCAACGATTTGGGCATGGGCTTCACTTATCTGACCAACTCCCACATGGGTGACTGCGAGACCGTCAAGGACGCCATGCGCGTCTTTAACGGCATGTATGATCTCATCGTCTATCGCGCACAGAAGGACGAGCAGTTCCTCTATGACGTCGCCGACCTGGTTGACATCCCGGTCATCAATGCCCTTACTCTCGGCGATCACCCGACTCAGATGCTCGCTGACGCTCTTACGATGGAAGAGCAATGGGGCGGTTTGCGTACGAGCCGCGGCAAGAAGATGGCTTTCGTTGGCAACTGCGCCGGCGCCCCGGTGTGGTATGGCCGTCTGTGCGCTATGCTCGACATGGACTTCCTCGCCATCGGCCCCGACGACCTCCGTCATCAGATGTGCAAGGAAATGATCGAAGAGGTGGAGGCCTGCTACGCCAAGTACGCTCCCAATAGGACCTTTACCATCACCTCTGACCTCGATGCCCTGGATGGCGTTGACGTTATCGTTACCGAGGAGTGGCGCTACATCAACCCCGAGTGCGGCGAAGAGGTTCTGGATCCCGACGACTACAACTCCTGGCTGGGCGATGCCGAGTCTTTGTACCCCTATCGCGTCACCAGCGAGCTGTGCAAGCGCACCAACAATCCCGACATCTTCTGCATGCATGAGCTTCCCTCTGTCCATAACGCAGATCACCGTGTCGGCAAAATGCTCCTCGACCAGTGCAAGAACGACCTCCATCGCGAAATCATCACCGAGGGCTTTGAGATTGCCGACGAGTGCTTTGAGGCCAACGCTTCGGTCATCTTCCGTGAGGCAGAGAACCGTCAGCACACCATCAAGGCCGTTATGTGTGCCCTTCTGGGTCTCTAGGAGCTGTATCAATGGAAAATGCAAAGTTAAAGAGCAGCAAGGTTTACGCATGGGTTCTCGTAATCGCGCTCGGCCTTATGTCTGCCGGCACGACCGGATCCTATAGCGTCATCGCGGGCTCCTTCGTCGCACCCGTGTGCGAGGAGTTCGGGTTTGACTATTCCATCTTCTCGTATTACTTCACCGCAACGCTCATTGGTCTTGCGGCAGCTCTTCCGTTTGTCGGAAAACTCATTCCCAAGGTCGTTGGCAAGGTTTGGCTCCCCGTTGTCGAGCTTATTTTGCTTGCTGCCGGCGCAGGCATGGCCTTCTACACCGAAGTCTGGATGTTCATCGCCGCTGGCGCCCTGATTGGCGTTTGCTTCGCCTTCACCACCGGCGTCGCCATGTCCGACGTTATTGACCAGTGGTTCAAAAAATCTGGTGGCCTGGCAATCGGTCTCGCTTGGGCAGTGAACTCGATTTACATGCTCATCATGAGCCCCGTCATCACCTCTGTCATCGAGGCCGCTGGCTGGAGGACTGGCTATCTGGTGCTCGCTGGCGTCTCCGCCGTGCTCATTCTCCCCGCTTCCGTCCTGATTATTCGCTATAAGCCTCAGGACAAGGGCATGCTGCCCTATGGCTACGTCGAGGGCGAGACGGTCACCGAGACCGAGGAGACGACCGAGGATAGCACGCGTGGCGTTAGCTATGCGCGCGCCATTAAGTCGCCTGCCTTCTTCTTCTGCATCGGCTTCCTCTGTCTCGTTCAGCTCACTTGCTGCATGAACCAGCTCTTCCCGACGTATGCTTCCGAGGTTGGTTTTAGCCCCATGGTGGGCGGCTTCATGGTATCCGCTGCATCGCTCTTCGATCTGTTCCTCAATCCGATCGTCGGCACCACTTGCGATAGGTTCGGCAGCACGAAGGCCATTCTGGGCTGGCTCGCTGTCTCCATCCTCTCCTTTGTCATGCTCATGATGAGCAGCGGCAACTCGACGCTCAGCATCCTCGCAGCAGGCGTGAACGACGTAATGTACGTCATCGCTGGCACTGCCCTGACCGTTTTGGTTATGGATGTCTTTGGCTCCCGCGATTTCGGTCGCATCTTCGCGCTGATCTGCTCCGTGGGCTATATCGTCGGCGCCTTTGGCATGCCCGTTATGATGAAGGTCTATGAGCTTGTCGGCTCCTTCCAGGGCGTCTTCATCTTCTGCATCGCATGCAACGTTATTATCGGCCTGTTCTTGCTGCTGGCAAAAAAGACTGGTAAGAACCTCTCCTGGGACGAATAGTTCGATTCGTCTTAGACATACGCTGTAGGGCTTAACCTGCAGCCGCTTTGGGGCATCGACTAACATCGGTGCCCTTTTTCATCGAATGTGACAAAGGAGCAGCCACTTTGTCACATTGAGTGGCATGTAAATCGAGGTCTAATACTTTTCCGAGAAGTGAACGGCCATACTTGGACCTCCGAAGCATCGACATTTTTAGACGTCAAACCCGCAGGATTTGGCTGGCAAAACCGCAGGAAATTGCATCTCGAAAGTGCCGATGCTTCGGGGGCCCGTTTTCACTCGTTCACTTCTCGGGAAAAGTATTAAACCTCGTTGTATGGGGTGCGGCTGGAGGGTGGTCATCGTTCAGTAGCTACCTCTTCCTTGTGAATCGCCTGAAGCGCAAGGCATAATGCATGTGACAAAGGGACGGCCCCTTTGTTGTGTTGATATGAGAGAAGAGTAGATGATCCTTTCGCTGGCCCCTATGGAGGGGATTACCGGGCATGTGTTCCGTCGCGTGCATGCGGAGTGCTTCGGTGCGCTCGATTGCTATTACACGCCGTTTTTGCCGCCGCCGCGGGTGGGAAACCGCTTTGGCGGCAAGGCGTTTAAGGAGATCGATCCAGCCAATAACCAGGGGCTCAACGTGGTGCCTCAGCTGATGTCCAAGAACGCGGACGAGTTTGTGTGGGCGGCACAGGTGCTCGCCGACATGGGCTACCGCGAGGTCAATCTCAACTTGGGTTGCCCTTCGGGAACGGTTGTCGCCAAGGGCAAGGGCTCGGGTTTCTTGCGCAATCTCGACGAGCTCGAGGCGTTCTTAAGCGATGTGTGCGAGCGGTCGCCGTTGCCGGTGTCGGTAAAGACCAGGCTGGGGCTGGAGAATGACGACGAATACGAGCGCGTGCTCGATCTGTATTGCCGCATGCCGTTGGCAGAGCTGATCGTGCATCCGCGCGTACAGAAGGACCGCTATACGGGCTTGCCGCGCAAAGAGTTTTATGGCGAGACGCTGGAGCGTGCGCCGTTCCCCGTGGCCTATAACGGTGACATTTTTGATCTTGAGGATATGGACGCGCTGGTGGAGGCCTATCCCGGCACGCGCCATGTGATGTTGGGGCGTGGCCTGCTCGCGAACCCCGCTCTGGCTCGCATGGTCAAGGGCGGCCCTGCTGTAACGGCTGCTGAGCTGCAGCGCTTCCACGACACGCTGTTTGCGGCATATGCAGAAGAGATTGGCGGCAATGCGGTCTTCCGCATGAAGGAGTGGTGGTTCTACGCCAAGTGCGCTTTCGCTGATCCCGCTACCGTCCACAAGATCGTACGCAAGACCAAAAAGGTCGACGAATACCGCGCTGCCGTCGAGCGCGTCTTTCGTGAACAGCCGCTTGCACCCACAGCTCGCTTCCACGGCTAACTAGTCATCGGGGGCGTTCTTTAACGACTGGTCATTTAAGGACGTCCCCAACGACTATGTAGCAAAAACATGTACACCAGCATCCAAAGATGTCGAAAAATGTCGACTTTGGATGCTGGTGTACATGTTTGGGTCCGACGGGGGAGCGGGCCTAGGCAATCAGTGCATCAAGTGTAATGAGCTCTCTGAGCCGCTCCGTGCGTGTTTGCCCATGGCGTTTGGCTTTTTCGTCAAACGCCTCAAGAATCGATTCGCCCACACGTGCTGATATAACGACGCTCGGCTCATCGGAGATTGGTGGCCTTCCCAACTTGATGGTGTGACCTTTCGGCCACTCATCTTTTTCGTAGGCTTCCGCGGCTTTCTTCAACTCTCCGGGAGCAAACCCCATCATCTTTTCGAGCTGCTTAGCATCCATGGCGCCTCCTATCGATCGACATAATGTCGAGCGCCGGTTCTCGGATTCTCTTTTTGTATACAATTTTGTAGACAAAAATACAAGCAGTTCATCGGGCTAATTAGCTTGTTTTGACCTGCCTGTTCGATAGGAAATGAGCATTGACGGCTTCGATACTCCTTTGCTTTTCAGCTTGGAATTTGGATGCTCATTGAACTTCCGGAGGGGAGCCCTTTATTAAGCTATTGAGATTCTGGGCAGGAGCTCTCACTGGTCTTCGGTAATGGGGCCAGCTTAATTCGCGACACAGTGTGTCGCGAATGGGAGTAGTCGTTAGGTGTCCTTCAATGGCTACTCATATAAGAACGTTCAAGTGTCGGATTTTGTCATTTAGTGTCGCTCTCAGCGACTATTCTGGAGGGTCGTGGTCAAAAAAGGGCAAATATGAGTACTGTTGCCATTATGGTTGCATTTATTTGCTATAAATTGTAGCTCCTGATGAGATTTGTTCCCATTAAGAGCTACTTTTATTGAACATATGAGGAGAAATAACGTCGTCTGCGGACGAGTGGAACGTTGAATAGTTCCTGAAGTGATCAAAATCGCTGCTACTAAACAGGTAGCAGTACTCATATTTGCCTTTTTTGACCACAGCCCTCTCGGAAACCTTTCCAGAGGCGTCAAACAGCCATAATCCAAAGGTCTCCTCAAACAATTAGCCGGCCAAGAGCGTCCATGACTACCAAAAAGCTGTACGCCAGCATCCAAAGATGTCGAAAAATGTCGACTTTGGATGCTGGTGTACATGTTTGGGTCGTATGGGTTGGGGCCCTGGACGGACAGAGCGTGCGTACTAGAGCAGGTTTTCCTGCACCCATGCGATGATGTCGCTTGACTCGTAGAGTGGTTTGCCGTCGATGAACAGGCAGGGAACCTGGCGTTTTCCGCCGACGGCGATGAGTGTCTGTTCGGCATCGGAATCGGTCGAGATATTGCGCTCGGGAATGGTCACGCCGTTATCGGCCAAAAAGTGCTTGACCTTTAAGCAATACGGGCAGCCGGTCATAACGTACAGCGCGAGCTCGTGATTAGTAGCCATAGGTCTCCAATCGGTTGAGGTTTTGATTGAAATACCCAAAGCCGCCGCGGTCTATGCGCGCGTCAACGAAGACTCGATGGCCTGGACCAGAAACGCCGTGGCTCCGGTGGCGCAGGGCTTGTCGTAGTAGTCAACAAAGCGCTGGTCGGCAAGATAACCGTGGGCGAGGCCCAGGTACGCCTCGTCTTGGGGCTCGCATCCCCAGTTGAGAGCAATCCAGCGACGATGCATCGCGACAAGCTTACGAGCCTCGTTGCTCTCTGGGTCGCCAATGCCCATGGCAATCGAGAGCTGGCCCAGAATAGCGCGTTCAAGTTCCTTCATGTCGTTCCATGTCTCGGGGTCCATGTCCAGCAACGCTTCGTTTGCTGCATCGATAGCCTCATCGCCGTAGCGCGCCCGCGCCTCGGCACCGTAGCGCGCCTCGTTTTCCTGCACGGTGCGCCAGCGCTCCAGTTGCGGCAGGACGGCGCCCATGAGCGAGACGGCTTCGTCGAGCGACATGCCGGTGTTTTGTGCCAGGCGCGGGGCACAATCCTCAATCATTGCCTCCATGGTGGTGTCATAGGTGTACTTGCCGTGGTCGTAGCACCACTTGCAGTAATGATCGGTCGCGGTGCCCGTGGCATCGGTGCCGCAGTCGTCGGGCGTGAGTATCATGCCGCAGCTCTGGCAATAGTGCTCAGGCATTTCGAGCAGGTGGGACAGCGGTTCTCCGGTTACGGCGGCGATGAGCTTCATCATGTCGATGCCCGGTGTGACCTCGCCGCGCTCCCACCGGCTGATGGCCTGGCGTGTGACGAAGAGCTTAGCGGCAAGCTGCTCTTGGGTAAGGTGATGGGCGCGACGGACAGCAATGAGCTTTTCTGCAAAGGCCATAGCGGCTCCTTTCTGCTGGTTGATGGCTTAAGCATACGCGGCGGCAGGCGCCCTTCCAAGCAACCGTTGGTTGCACGACGGGGGACCGCGGCGAAGAATTGCGCGCAACGCCCCACGCCTCCATGCCGTACAATGACCGGCATGGAACCTATCGCACGCATACATACCGACCTGCCGCAGAAGTTCGGCATTCCGCGCAACAGCTTTTTGGCGCCCCATCTGCAGGGACGAATCTTTTTTGAGCCGGAATTTGCCTCCAATGCAGCGGTTGAGGGCCTGGACTCCTTCTCTCACCTGTGGCTGCTGTGGCGCTTCGAAAACGGAACGCCCGGCGGCACGGCTAAGGATATTGCCGTCGACGCTAAAACGCAGGACAGGTCCGGCACCAACGCAAAATGGTCGAAAACCGTGCGCCCGCCGCGTCTGGGCGGAGCCGAACGTGTGGGAGTGTTTGCCACGCGCAGTCCGTTTCGCCCTAATCCCATCGGGCTCACCTGCGTCAAGCTTGATCGTGTCGAGCTCACCGACGATGGCCCCATCATCCATGTGTTGGGGGCCGACCTGCGCGACGGTACGCCCATCTACGACATCAAGCCCTACATTCCGTTTGCGGACTGCCACCCGGATGCGACCGGAGGCTGGATTGAGGATGCTCCGTGGCAAGAGCTCGATGTTGAGTTTCCGCAAGCACTGCAGGATATGGTCCCGCCCGCAAAGCTCCTCGGCTTGGTCGAGGTCCTTCGCCAAGACCCGCGCCGCGCGGGCAGCAAGCACGAGCCACACCGCGTCTATCATCTGGCTTACGCCGGGCTCGACATATCGTTTACGGTCGATGAAACCCAGCTAACCGTAGTTGCCGTCAACGACGCGCAAGACTAACCAGCCATTCGTCCGCACCCGTCAAATTAAGCGCCAAACCCCGCGCCAAAACCGCCCACGCTGGTGGACAATAACGCCTACCAAAACAATCAACTTTGCACGGGAGTCCAGCATGAAATACGACTTCACTTCAATCATCGACCGCCACGGCATGGACGCCATCGCCGTTGACTCTTGGGGTGAGATCCCCGGTATGGCCCCGAACGCACCCGACGAGGGCTTCGACCGCATTCCCATGTGGGTGGCCGACATGAACTTTGCCACGGTGCCCACGGTCCAGGAACACATCATTCAGCGCGCCCAGCACCCCATGTTTGGCTATTTCAATCCGCGCTCCGAGTATTTCGACCGCATCATCGAATGGCAGAGCCGCCGCAATGGCGTCGAGGGCCTGCGCCCTGAACATATCGGTTACGAAAACGGCGTGCTGGGCGGTGTCGTGTCGACGCTGCGCGCGTATGTCCAGCCGGGCGATGCGGTGCTGGTCCACAGCCCCACCTACATCGGCTTTACCAAGTCCATTGAGGCCGCGGGCTATCGTATTGTCCATAGCCCGCTTAAGCTCGACGATCAGGGCGTGTGGCGCATGGACTTTGAGGACATGGAGTGCAAACTCGCCCAAAACCACATCCATGCCGCGGTGTTCTGCTCGCCGCACAATCCCTGCGGCCGCGTATGGGAGCGCGACGAAATCGAGCGCGCCATGGACATCTATCGCCAGCACGATTGCGTGGTGATTTCGGACGAGATTTGGTCCGATATCATCCTGCCGGGGCACAAGCACATCCCGACGCAGTCGGTGAGCGAGGATGCCCGCATGCGCACGGTTGCCCTCTATGCGCCGAGCAAGACGTTTAACCTGGCGGGCCTTGTCGGCAGCTACCACATTGTCTACAACGAGACGCTGCGTGACCGCATCTGCGCCGTGTCCAACAAGACCCACTACAACGAGATGAATGTCCTCTCCATGCATGCGCTTATCGGTGCCTACCAGCCGCAGGGCTACGAGTGGGTGGACGAGCTCAACCAGGTGCTTGCCGGCAATATCGAGTACTTCTGCGATTACGTGGACGGGCATTTTGAGGGCGTGTCCTATTCGCGTCCGCAGGGCACGTACATGGTGTTTCTGGACTGCACCGAGTGGTGTCGCGAGCATGGCCGCGATATTCAGTGGCTGCTCGACGAGGGGGCGCGCGTGGGCGTGGGATATCAGGACGGCCGCCCGTTCCACGGGCCCTGCCACATTCGCGTGAATCTGGCGCTGCCGCTTTCGCGCGTAAAGGAAGCGTGCGACCGCCTGGACCGCTACGTTTTTAATGCACGGTAAGTGAGCACTGCATGCGGGGCCTTCTGCCAAGTCGGCTGGAAGGCCCCACATGGTAAAACGTCTGTAGCCATTGGGCACTCGTGTGGTTTTGTTTGCTATTATTTTTTACCATTTCAGTCTGTAAACAGGATCGTATGGAGCTCGATGAAAAGGTCCCGTCGCTCGGTTGCCATTTCGTTGTTTGTTGCGCTTGCGGTAGCGTGCGCCTTTGTCGTAGCGATAGCCGGCTGTTCCGGGTCGAATGGCAGAGCCTCGACGTCTGCATTAGAAGGCCTGGATGCCTCGCAGGCCAAAGACGACAACCTTAAGACGCTCAACGTCGGCAGCGACCTCTATCCACCGTTTGTGTATACCGACGAGTACGGCGATATCGTTGGCCTGGATGTCGAGATATTGACCGAGGCTTTGGCCCGCATTGGTTACAAGCCAAAGTACCAGCTGATCGATTGGGAAAAGAAGAAAGAGCTGCTGGCGAGCGGCGAACTCGATTGCGTCATGGGTAGCTTTAGCATGACGGGTCGCGAAAACGAGTATCGTTGGGCCGGCCCGTACCTCGCGAGCCGCCAGGTGGTCGCGGTCGATTCCCAGAGCGATATCTACACGCTTGCCGATCTTGAGGATAAGGTCGTGGCGGTCCAGTCCACCACCAAGCCCGAGGACATTTTGCTCAATCGTACAAATGAAAACGTTCCGCAGATCAAAGAGCTCTACTGCTTTTCGGACCGCTCATACCTGAACCCGGCGCTCGTCGAGGGTCTGGTCGACGCCATCGCCGCGCATGAGTCTTCGCTGCTCACCTACGAAAAAGACTATGGTGTGACGTATCGAATTTTGGATGAGCCGCTGCTTGAGGTTGGTTTGGGTACCGCTTTCGATATCAACGATACGCGCGGCATCGACGTTAAGCTCACCCATGCCTACCAGGAAATGCTAGCCGACGGCACCATGAAACGCCTGGTGTCAAAGTACTTTGATGACCCTTCGCCCTTTTTGAATATAGAGGGCCTGTCATGATCGGTGCACCCGACCACGCCGTAGAGAAGCGGGGCAATCGTTCGGCAGGGGCATGGTTCCTTGTCGCCCTGCTGGGGATAGCGCTCTCGGTTGTTGCCGGTATGATGAGCTACGGCTACACGACAGCTCAGGCCGAGCAGCGCTTTGCCGACGTTGTCGATTACGTGGCGACGCAGAGCCTTTCCTACGATGCATTCAATAGCGCCTATACGACCAAAAACCTGATTCGCGTTATGGAGATCGCCGGAGAGACAGCGCGCGATATGGAGCGCGACGGTTCGGTGGATAACGCCATGCTGGAGCAATATGCCGACCAGTTCAACGTGAGCGCACTGATCGTGACGGACGCATCGGGCAATTTGGTGTCCGAGTCCTCGACGGATGGCGTGGGCTACGAGTCGCTCGCTACGTATCTCAAGGAAGCACCCGTGCTGGAGGTGGCAGCCCATCCGCTTAAGTCCTATACCGCCCGCATCACGCTTGCGGATGATTCGGTCGCAGACATTGGCTGCGTAACCCGGCGGGATGACGAGGGCATCGTTGTTGCGGTAAGGCATCAGAGCGCGAAGGCAGTTGCAAGCAATACGCTCAAACTGCAGAGCCTGCTCGGTGGTTATGAGACCATCGACAGTGGCAATATCGTGATCGAAAGCGATGGCAAGGTCGTTGCGACCAATGTCGTTGAACCCACCATATTGGGCGTATTCGATCTGCCTGCAACGGATGTCTTTATTGTCGACGGTATTAAGGATCGATGCCTGCCCGGCAAAGTCCGACTGGTCAACGCCAACGGCGAGTGGTATTTGGGCACATTTGGAAAAGCGCGCGGGTTCTACGTGTACACCTATGCCTCGGCGCGGCGCTACTTTGAGGTCGTCGCGGCTGTTGCTGCCGGCGTGCTGGTGCTCTACGGCGGTGTTATAGCCGTTGTTGTGATGGCGCGCCGCCGCGCTGATCGTCGACGTTTGACGGACTTGCTGCAGCAGGAGCGCGACTATGGTGACAGGCTGGCTAAGGCAGCGCGTGAGGCCTCGTCTGCCAACTCGGCAAAGACGGAGTTTCTACGTCGCATGAGCCACGATCTGCGCACGCCCATCAACGGCATTCGCGGCATGGTCGAGGTCGGCGATGCCAATGCGGACGATCTGCAAAAGCAGACCGAGTGCCGCTCAAAAATCTGGACGGCATCGGGACTGCTGCTCGACCTTGCCAACGAGGCGCTCGATATGAGTCGCCTGGAGAGCGGGCAGATTGACTTGGAACTCGTGCCCGCAAATTTGGTGGCCCTCAATCGCGAGGTGTGCGATATTCTGGAGCGCCAGGCCGAGGAGCGTCTGGTGACAATTATCTGCGACCAGCAGACGCTTAATCATCCCTATGCACGGGTGAGCGTGACGCATCTCAAGCGCTTATTGGTCAATATTGCCGGTAATGCCGTCAAGTACAACCGCCGGGGCGGCTATGTTCGTCTGGTGTGTCGCGAGGTGGAGTCGGTGGATGGCGTCCCCGTCTCTGAATACACGATCGCCGACAACGGCATTGGCATGAGCGAGGAGTTCCAACAACACCTCTACGAGCCGTTTTGCCGCGAGGAGCAGCAAGTGGAGGGCGCTTCATCGGGAACTGGCCTGGGCGCGCCTATTGCCAAACAGTTGGTCGAGCTTATGGGCGGAACCATGAGCTTTACGAGTGTCTTGGGGCAGGGGACGACGTTTATCATCCGCCTGCCGTTCGAGAAGTGCGACCGCTCCGAGATTCCTCAGGCAGTTCGCGTAGATGCGGGCGACGGCGATGCGCTCCAGGGCCTGCGCGTTTTGCTCGTAGAGGATAACGATCTGAATGCCGAGATCGCGCAGTTTACGCTCAGCCGTGCCGGTGCCGTCGTGACGCATGCTAAGGATGGCGAGTCTGCCGTTGAGGCGTTTGCCGCGAGCGCACCGCACGAGTACGACGTGGTGTTGATGGACATCATGATGCCTGGCATCGATGGCCTTGAGGCCACGCGTCAGATTCGAGCACTCGATCGCGAGGATGCCGTGACCACGCCGATTATCGCTGTGAGCGCCAACGCCTTTGCCGACGACCGCAGACTTTCGCGTGAGGCAGGCATGGACGCGCACCTGAGCAAGCCTGTGAGCTCGCAAGAGCTCGTCGAGGCGCTGGCGCACATCGCCGCCGACGCTTTATAACAATATGGCCCGGTTCCAAGGTGGGTTGGAACCGGGCCATATTGTTATTGATGAGGCCTGCTGAGAGGCTTACTTTTCTTGAATCTGCTTGCCGCAAAGATGCTCAATCGTAATCTCGTAGAGCTGGACGCCCTTAATGTCCTTGGCGATTTCCTCTTCGACTTCCTCGGCAGAAGGGTAGTACTTAAGGGCGAGCTGGCGGACTTTGTCCTCGATAAACGCGGGGGTGTCATTCGCCAGGCGACAACGGCCAAAGACGACGGTGCTCATAACGTAGGGAGCCCAGTCGCCGTCCTGGTACCACTCGTTTCCGTAAACGGTAAAGCAGACCTTGTCATCGCGCTTGAGTGCGTCGACCTTGTGGCCAGCCTTGGCGCCATGGAAATAAATCTTGTCGTGCTCGGCGTCAAAGAAGTAGTTGACGGGAATGGCGTACGGGTAGCCATCGTCGCCGTTGACGGCAAAGACGCCGCGCTTGCAGGTGGCGAGCAGTTCGCGCGCTTCCTCGTCGGTGATGGCGCGTTTCTTTCGACGTAAGGGCCTAAACATCGTTGGCTTCCTTTCTGGTCGTGCGTGGTTGCTGCAAAAACTATAGCGAAACGGATCCGTTTTTCTTGATGCGGGCGAGTATGTTTTTGAGCTTGTTAAAGTCGAGCGGTTTGGACAGATGGGCGTTCATGCCAGCATCGTGTGCCGCCTTGGCGTCCTCGGCAAAGGCATTGGCGGTGAGCGCGATGATGGGGATATCGGCTGCATCGACCTTCTCGCTCAGACGAATCGCGCGGGTTGCCTCATAGCCGTCCATGTCCGGCATCATAATGTCCATCAGGATCGCATCGAAGCTGCCGGCGGGATGCGACAGGTACAGATCGACGACCTCGTTGCCGTTGGCGGCGCGGGTGACCACGACGCCCTCGGATTCTAGCAGCGTCTGGGCAATCTCGGCATTCAATTCGTTGTCTTCGGCGAGCAGCACGTTCATGTCGGTGAGCGAGCAGTCGGGCGCACTCTCAACCGTATTCGCCCGCGCCTGGGGATTCTCGTCGATATCGAGCGGAATCTCCACGTAGAACGAGGTGCCCACATGGAGCTCACTGGTGACTTCGATGGTGCCGCCCATCAGTTCAATAAGCGACTTGACGATTGGCATGCCCATGCCGGTTCCTTGGAACTTGCTGCGTGCATCGTCACCTTCTTGGGCAAACGGCTCATAGATATGCTTTAAAAACTCGGGAGTCATGCCAATGCCGGTATCCGAAACGCTAAAGCAAAAGAGCGCGCGCCCGTCATCGAGTGGCCTGGTCTTTGAACTAAAGGTGACGGAGCCGCCGTGCTTGTTGTACTTAATGCTGTTGTCTAACAGGTTGATCATGATCTGTCGGATATGGGTGGGACTGCCGATCATGTATGGCCCCGTGGCGTACGGCAGACTATTGTCCTGCATGGTGATGCCGTTACTGGACGCGCGGAGCTTGCACAGAACCAGCGTATTGTCACAGAGTTCTTTGAGGTTAAAAGGCGCATGCTCCAGTGTTAGCTTGCGGTCTTCGATTTTGCCCATCTCGAGGATGTCGTTGATCAGCGAGAGCAGGTGATTGGCGGCAACGCGCGCCTTGGCACGGCTCTCGCGGGCGACCTTGATATCGCCTTCCTTCAATTCCTCGATATCGATAAGGCCCAGGATACCGTTGAGCGGCGTACGGATGTCGTGGCTCATGCGCGTGAGGAATGCCGTCTTAGCGGCGTTGGCAGCATCGGCTTTTTTGCGCTCGGTCCGAGCGCGTACGAGCGCCCAGATGAGCAGGACGATGCCGACCGACAACATACCGATGAGGGTAGCTGCAACGGCGGCACGGTTGCGATAAAGGAATTGAAGCGTGTTGGATTCCTGGGCCGTGTACGACGTGGAGGAGTAATTGCTTGCGGAGAGCGATTCTCCGGCATTGATGATGCCCTTGTTGATGATTCCCAGCAGCTCGGGCTTTCCGCGCGAAATCCAGCACGAGAGCTCACAGGTGTCAGGGAGCTCGACCGTCTCGTAGCCTTCGAGATCATGACGATCGCCGATGGTTTTTATGCGTGAGCTGGGAGCGACGATGCAGTGCGCCGTTCCCTTCCTGAGGGCGTCGAACGCTTCATCGTCGGATTGGTATTCGGTCACGGTCGCTGTGGGGAACAGACTTTCAAGTACATTTTGGTTGACAAACGATGATTTGGTGCAGGCGATGTTCTGAAGGTCTTTGTTCAGATTGCCGTCGGTGTGGATGGCGGTGAGGGACACGGTCCCCAGCGATACCGACTGCACAACGCCTGATTGCTCGGCAAACCAGTAATCTCGGTATACCGGCAGCGCAACGTCTATGCTTCCTTTTGACAGGG
The DNA here is from genome assembly GCA_036304065.1 of Collinsella sp. GTDB lineage: Bacteria > Actinomycetota > Coriobacteriia > Coriobacteriales > Coriobacteriaceae > Collinsella. The sequence goes on from JAXIZI010000035.1 coordinate 70,493, forward strand.
CCTTTGACATCATCTTGTAGCTATCAAAGGGGACGGTTTTGACCGTAATGCCAAATTTATCGTGCAACGTCGTCGCAAGCGATGCGAGCGAGCCTTCCATTTCGCCGTTTTCGTCTTCGTTGCAGTAGGGGAGTTTGCCCGTAATGTAGCCGAGCGTGATGGTGTTGCCATTTGCTTTGAGCCAGGAACGTTCGGGGCCGTTGAGCGATGATGAACCGCTGTTTTGGGCCGAGTAGTTAGATTTGACTTCGTCGATATAGCGTGGGTTGACGCGGGCGATTGCCGACATGGCGGCATTGATGTCGTCCATCAGGTCGGGGCGGCTTTTGGGGACGGCAAAATAGTAGTCGCTCGAACCAATGTAGAACATGGGGGAGGCGCTGGGCGACGAGGTCGTGTCGTTCATGATGATGGCATCGACCTCGTTGTTTGCGAGCGCGTCAAAGAGGGCACTGCCAGTGTCGATTTCTTTATAGGTGCAGGTAATGCCTTCGTTGGCGAGCCACTGCTGGCCAACGAAGGTTTGCATGACGCCGGAGTTGCAACCGATAGTGAGACCCTGGAGCGCTTGGGGGTCACCCTTGGCCAGATCGTCGCGATCGGGCTTGGCGTAGATGTAGTAGCGCTCGGTGCCCTCGGGGTTCGAGGAAAAGAGCAGCTTTTGGGCGCGTTCCTCGGAGTAGGAGATGTTGGGCATGAGGTCGATTTCGCCTGCCTCGAGCATGTCCATAAGCTCGGTGAAGGTGCCGGAGATGTATTCGTACCGCCAGCCGGGCGTGTAGTACGACAGGGTCTGGAGGTACTCGTAACCCCATCCCGAGAGACGCTCGCCGGGGGTGCCGTCCTGGAAGCCCTCGTTGTTGACGAGCCAGCCGACGCGGACCGTTTTGACCTGCTGATCGGAGTCGGCGGCAAAGACAGGGGCGGGCGCGACGGCGCTCAGTACGGCGAGCGCGGTAAGCGCGGCGGCCAGGGTGCGACATATAACTGAACGAAGGACAGTGGCAGCTCTCGCATGCAATCCTAACGAATCGAGACATTACCGCATAAGGATACCAGCTCAGCCTGCCCAGGCGGCAGCTGGTAGTCATTGGGTGTTCCTATAGTTTTGTCAACCGTCGGGGCTACTCCCGGTAGGGCACCCGGTCGCGCATCACGGCGTATATCGCCCTGAGCCGCTTCCTCGCGACGGCCTTGAGCGCCCGCCCGTGCCCCATTCCCCGCG
>JAXIZI010000036.1:0-2209 GCA_036304065.1 Collinsella sp.
ATTATAGACGCGGCGCTCCGGGAGATGGCCGCGGAGGAGGGCGACGGGTTCGACCCGCAGGCATGCAACCTCGCGGAGTTCTGCAGGAGGACGGGGCTCACCCGCTCCCGCGCGAGGACGGTCAGGGCCCACGGGTTCAGGGCCCTGCCCCACGGGAACAGCGGGAGGAGGGCCGCGCCGGGCGTGCTCGCCGGCCACACCGGCCTGGTGGACGACCTCCTGCGGAAGGGCGTCACCAACTCGCAGGTGATATTCGAGCGGCTGCTCGGCCAGAGCTACGCCGGCGGCCTCACAACGGTGAAGACCTACATCGCCGCGCACCGGGACCTCGTGCCCGCGAAGAGGCGGCAGGCGGCCCCGCAGGGCTGCCGCGGCCAGCGCTTCAGGACGGCGCCCGGAGAGGCCTACCAGATGGACTGGGGCTTCGTCGCGGTCGAGCGCCCTGGCGGGGAGCGGGCGCGGATCGCCTGCTTCGCCATGGTCTGCCACCATTGCGGGGGCGCCCACGTCGAGTTCTTCCCGAACGCGCGCCAGGAGAACCTCCTCATCGGGATGCTGCACGCGTTCTCGGCGCCGGGCGTGCCCGCGACCGTGCTCACCGACAACATGAAGAGCGTGGTCGTCCGCCGCGATGCCGACGGCCGGCCCGTCTGGCAGGCCGACTACGCCGAGTTCATGGGCGTCGTCGGCTTCCGCACCAGGTTGTGCAGGCCGCGCCGCCCCTATACGAAGGGCAAGGTGGAGAGGCTCGTCCGCTTCGTGAAGGGGAACTTCCTCGCGGGAAGGTCCTTTACCGACCTTGACGCCCTCAACCGGGAGGCCGCCCTCTGGTGCGCCGAGCAGGGAGGCCGCTGGCGGCGCGCGGCGGCATGCGTCCCGATGCGCGAGCACGAGGCGGCGTGCTCGGCGAACACCAGGCCGCTCGAGGTCACGGCCGAGGTCGAGCGGTACCTGTGCCCGCGCCGGAAGATCTCCTTCGACGGCTTCGTGAGCTTCGAGGGGCACCGCTACGGCGTGCCCTACTGGTACGTCCGCCGCGAGTGCAGGGTGAACCGGGAGGGGCGCGTGGTGCACATATACAGCGACGACCTCTCCCGCGAGCTCGTCGCCCACGCCGTCGGCACCGGCGCCGACAGCTGGTGCGAGGGGCAGTGGGAGACATCGCCGGCGCAGCCCGAGGAGCTGCCGACCCAGCCGGTGGGGACCGTGGTCGAGCAAATCGCCCCGCCCAGGACGAAACCCGGTTTCGAGAGGTTCGACTTCGGGAGGGCCGAATGATGGCGGGCGCGGGGGCGAGCCCCTACGAGCTCGCGAGCGACGCCGCGTCGAGGCTCGGGATCGCCGTCGGGGCGGAGGAGCTCGCGACCCTCGCCTCGGACCTCGACCTCGGCGACGGGGAGATGGCCGCCGTGGCAGCCACCTTCTCCTACCTTGCGGAGAAGAGGAGGCTCGCCTCCATCGAGACGCTGCTGAGGCTGAGCAGGCTGCCCAGGCGCGAGCCCAAGACCTTCGAGGGCTTCGACTTCTCCAGGATCCAGGGCCGGGACGCGGCCGCGCTGGGCAAGCTCCCGTCGCTGGCCGACCTCTACGCGCACCGCAACGTCGCCTTCGTCGGGCCCGGCGGCATAGGGAAGACGCACCTCGCGCAGGCCTACGGGCGCGAGTGCTGCATGCGGGGGCTCAAGACCTACTACATAAAGGCGACCGAGCTCAGGGACAGGTTCCAGAAGGCCGTCCAGCGGGGAAACACCTCGCGGGTCGTCTCCTCGCTCGTCAAGCCGTCGTGCCTCATCGTTGACGAGGTGGGGAGATGCGTCTACGACAGGCCGTGCACCGACCTGTTCTTCGATGTCGTCGACAGGCGCTACGAGAAGGAGGGGCCGAACGCGATGGTCCTCACGAGCAACATCGCCCCGAGCGGGTGGGATGAGTTCTTCACGGGCGACGACACGCTCCTCTGCGCCCTCGGCAGGCTGTTCGACAAGGCGTCGGTGTTCGTGATGCGGGGCCCAAGCTACCGCGGCAGGGAGCTTGACACCTACTCGGTGGAGGCCGTCCCCCAGGCGGTGAAGGTGAGGGGGATCCAGCCCGAGGGGATGTAGGAATGCGATAGGAAAGTCATAGATGCGGGCGTGTTGGCTAAAATGGGTCGGCCGGGATTGGTCAATCTCGGCCGACTATATTTGGCTAAATTATTCCGGCGCTAACA
>JAXIZI010000037.1:0-49870 GCA_036304065.1 Collinsella sp.
ATGCCGCCGACCTCGGCCTCGATGGACATGCCCTTGGAGTGGGCAAGCTCAACGAGCTCCTTGGTGCGGTCGAGGTTAAGCTGGAAGGTCTCCTCGTGAGAGCCGTCATACATGATGGACGTGAAGCCGGCCTCGATGCACTTGAAGCAGTCCTCGTAAGAACCGTGATCGAGGTGAAGGGCGACGGGAACGGTAACGCCCGTGGCCTCGACGGCAGCCTTGACCATGTCGGCGCAGACCTTGAAACCGCCCATCCACTTAGCGGCACCAGCGGTGCACTGAAGGATCAGCGGAGACTTGGCCTCCTCGGCGGCCTGGAGAATAGCCAGGGTCCACTCGAGGTTGTTGGTGTTGAAGGCACCGAGAGCGTACTTGCCGGCCTCGGCCTTCTTGAGCATGTCTGCTGCGTTGACGAGCATAAAAGAAACCTCCTGTAAGGTTGCTCCGATAACGCCTGAGATTTTACCACGGCGTACCCGAGCATAAACGTTCGTTTGTTCACGAATATCGTCCAAACAGACTTTTTTTGACCGTTTGCCCTACGGAATCGACCCGTTGGGGAAAATAGCTTGACGATTGAGCGGTCTTCGTGATTCGAAAGACGGCTTCGAGCCTACATCTGCATAAACGGATTCTGCATAAGTTCGCGCGCCATCGTGGTCGAATCGCCATGGCCCGTCAAGCAAACGGTATCGGGCGGAAGCGTCTTGGCAAGTTTGGAGAGCGAGCGCATAATCGCCGCCTCGTCACCGCCGGAAAGATCGGTACGACCGTGGCTGCCCGGGAAAAGCGTGTCGCCCACAAAGGCGATGTTCCCCTGCTCGGTCGCGGCGAACAGGACGATGCCGCCCGGCGTATGCCCCGGCGTCTCGATCACCTGCAGGCAGATATCGCCCAATTCAATCGTATCGCCCTCGGCAAGCAGCCGCGTCGGCTCGCCCGGATCGGGCGTCTCAATACCCCACATGGCGCGCTGCTCCTCGATATTTGCGCGAGGCACCGTCACGTCCTTAGCGCACAACTCATATAGTGCGCTGTCGCCAACGACAGCTCGAACCCCGGCGACCCCGCCAACATGGTCGGCATGACCGTGCGTGCAGACAGAGCCGAGTACGCGAACTTCGGGATGCGCGGTGCGGATATGCTCCACAAGACGCTCGCCCTCCCACGCCGGATCGACGATTAAGCACTCGTCATTCGAAATCACGGCGTAACTGTTGGTCTGAATCGGGCCGTTGACGAGTGCCTCAATCGAAGCTGCACCTCGGGGTGTCAGGTCCAAAGTCATATCGCCCATGCGCATACCCTCCTTCTAAAATACGTTCGAGGCACCAAACGATGCCTCGAACGTAACCGATATCTATGATGCTGAGAGGCTCTCGCACCTACACACGGCGCTTGAGCTGAGCTCCGCCTTCGCCGGGCATAAGACGGCGAGCGTCGTAGACCGAATCGACACTGCTGATGGAAGCCAGCAGCGGATCCAGACCGCTCGCGTCCGAGATCTCGACCATAAAGCGCAGGGTTGCAATACCCTCGCGGTTGGTCGACGTGGCGGCAGAAAGGATATTGCCGCCCGCATCGCCAATGGCAATGGTGACATCCTTGAGCAGGCCCATGCGGTCCAGGCACTCGACCACGATCTCGACCTGGAAGAGGGTGTCGGCAGCGCCGTCCCACTCCACATCGATCATGCGCTCGGGATGTTCCATAAGACCCTTGACGTTGGGGCAGTTGGCGCGATGCACCGAAACGCCACGGCCGCGCGTGATGAAGCCGACGATGTCATCGCCCGTCACCGGATTGCAGCAATGCGCCAGACGGACCAGCAGACCGCTGTTGCTCTCGCCCTTGACGATAATGCCGTTGCTGGCGCTCTTGCCGCGCTTTTGCGGCTTGCGGTTGGAGCCGCGGGCAGGCTGCTTGACGATCTCGGCAATGGCTTCGGTCTTGGTGAGCTGCTCCTCGGGCTTGGGGTCCAAGATTTGCTCGACCTTGTTACCCACAGCGCGCGGGGCAACCTTGCCGGCGCCGACGGCGGCAAACAGGTCCTCGAGCTGCTTGTAGTTAAACTGCTCCGCCACGGCGTTGAGCGCACGCGTGGATCGCGGCGTAGAGATGCCATACCCGCGCTTGCGCAGGTCCTTGGCCAGTATATCGCGGCCGGCAGCAGCGTCATCGTCTTTGGTCGCGGCGGCGAAGTAACGGCGGATCTTTGACTTGGCGGAAGGTGTCTTAACGATCTTGAGCCAATCACGCGACGGCTTGGAACTCTTGTTGGTCAGGATCTCGACACGGTCACCCGTCTTAATCTCGTGCGTGAGCGGAGCCACCGCACCGTTGATTTTGGCGCCGACGCAATGGTTTCCCACCTCGGTGTGAACGGCGTAGGCAAAGTCGAGCGGTGTAGAGCCGGCACGAAGCGCCATGACCTCGCCCTTGGGTGTAAAGACAAAGATCTCCTGGTCGAACAGATCGACCTTCAGCGAGTGCAGGTATTCCTTGGCGTCCGTAATCTCGTCAGACGCTGCCCAATCGAGCGAATGTTTGAGCCAGTTAATCTGGTCGTCCAGACGCTGGGCATCATTGGTCTTAGACGCAGACGATCCGCCCGACTTCTTATAGAGCCAGTGGGCGGCAATGCCGTACTCGGCCTGCTCATGCATCTCGTAGGTTCGAATCTGAATCTCGAGCGGGCGGGCCGTGGGGCCGATAACCGTCGTATGGAGCGACTGGTAGTTGTTGACCTTGGGCATGGCGATATAGTCTTTGAAGCGACCGGGCATGGGGTGCCACAGCGTATGCACCGCGCCGAGCGTGGAGTAGCAATCGCGCACCGAATGCGTGATGACACGCAGTGCCACCAGGTCGTAGATCTCGGAGAATTCCTTGCCCTTGCGCTTCATCTTTTGGTAGATGGACCAATAGTGCTTGGAACGGCCATTGATCTGGAAGCCCTCCAGGCCAATGCGGTTGAGCTCGTCGGTGAGCGTCTTGATAGTCTCAGCCAGATAGCGCTCGCGAACCTCGCGCGACTCAGCCACCATGCGCGCAATGCGCTGGTAGGCATCGGGCTCCAGGTAGAAGAAGGACAGGTCCTCGAGCTCCCACTTAATAGAGCTCATGCCCAGACGGTCGGCCAGGGGCGCATACACGTCCATGGTCTCGCGAGCCTTAAACAGGCGACGGTCCTCGCGAAGGGCCGCCAGCGTACGCATGTTATGCAGGCGGTCGGCAAGCTTAACGATAATGACGCGGATGTCCTTGGACATGGCGAGGAACATCTTGCGCAGCGTGAGGGCCTGCTTCTCGTCCATGCTGTCGACTTCGATGTTGGTGAGCTTGGTCACGCCATCGACGAGCTCGGCTACCGTATCGCCAAACAGGCCGGACACATCGGCAAGCGAGGTCTCGGTATCCTCGACGGTATCGTGCAGCAGCGCGGCGCACACCACATCGCAGTCCATCTTGAGATCGGCCAAAATGATGGCCACCTCGACGGGATGGTTAATGTACATCTCGCCCGAGCGGCGCTTTTGGTTGCAGTGCTTCTCGGCGGCAAAGCAATAGGCCTGCTCCACCTTAGAGAAGTCCTCCTCATTCATATATTTGAGGCACAGGCGCTCCAGCTTGTCGTAGCTGTCCGCCATAATCTCGGGCGGCAGCTCATCGGCATGCTTATAGTGCTCCATCTCCGAAAACGGCTGGAGGGTGGAATCATGGGCGGTACGGGCTGCGGCATCCATCGAGGTCCCCTTCCCCTAGGCCCGCGGTACGATCGGGCGGTTAACTTTGGCTAGCATATCAGAAGCGCACGAATCGAGTGCCCAGCTCCGGAAAGCCGAGAACTCCATGCGCGAGCGCAAGCCCTCCAAATAGCGAATTGACCTGCTCAATTGCACACGGCCGGGGTTTTCGGCCATCGCGATGCGACGGGTGTCGTCAAACCCCGAAACGCGACAGAAACCAAGCTCTTCGAAGATTCCCAGGCCGCTTTCCACCGAGCGCTCGTCGACCGGCGTGCGGGCATCGATGGCAAGGCACATCTGCGCGATGTCGATATCGCTCGCGCTAAACGAGTCGTCTCCGGTCTTGCCGCGGTTGGAGCGCCACATAGTCTGCAGCGCTCGATAGAGCGTGACGAGTTCATCGCGCTCGGGCGCGTAGCAGTCGAGCAGGCGCTCGTTAATGCGAGCGTCACGCGACGAATAGAGCAAGTGAATCACGGCAGGTTGGCCGTCGCGACCGGCGCGTCCGCTCATCTGGTTAAATTCAATGCTGCCAAACGGCATGTGGTAGAGCACGACATGGCGAATATCGGGCAGGTTGACGCCCTCACCAAAGGCAGAGGTCGAAACGATGCAGCTGAGGCTTCCGTCACGAAACGCTTCCTCAACACGGCGACGATCGGAGCGCGCAAGCCCCGCGTTATAGAACGCGATGCGGGTCGCGCAATCGGGCACCCGCTTGCGCAGTCTCTTGGCAAGCGCCACGGACTGATCACGCGAGTTGACGTAGATGACGGTCTTCTCCCCCGTAGCCACGATTGACACCAGGCGGTTCTCGCGGCTCGCAAGATCTCGGTCATCCTCGAGCTGCAAGTTCTCGCGCACCGTCTCGTCGACCACCGTGCGAGTGATCGGCAACATGCGGGCAAGCTCGGCCACGACCGGAGCCGTCGCGGTGGCCGTCGCAGCCATAACGACCGGGTCGCCCAGGGCTTTGAGGATATCGGGCATGTCAAGATAGGCGCTGCGGTCGCCGCCCTTGGCAAGGCCGGCGTGGTGCGCCTCATCGATAACGACAAAGCCGATGCGGCCCGAACGCGCGAAGCGGTCACGGTGGATAGACAGGAACTCGGGCGTCGTGAGCACGATACCGGTGCGGCCCGAAGCTAGGCCGGCGAACACGTCATCGCGTGCGGCCTCCACGGTTTCGCCGGTCAGCACGCCAACGCCAATGCCGAGCGCGGCCATCGTCGACGAGAGGTGATAGGCCTGGTCGGCAACAAGCGCACGCAGCGGATAGACAAAGATGCTCGCACGTCCGCGAAGCACCGCCTCACGCGCGGCATGCACATGGAAGATGAGCGACTTGCCGCGGCCCGTTCCCATAACCGCCAAAACGCTCTGGTGATCGGCCAAGGCGTCGAGCGCCTCAACCTGCGCGCGGTGCGGCTGGTTCGATCCGATAAAGCTATGGATAAGCGAGCGCGTGAGCTCGGTATAGGAAAGCTGGGCGAGCGTCTCGCGCTTGCGCGACTCCAGGCGCAGATCGGAGTCTGCCGGCTGCACGCCACGACGAAGCTCGCATGCCGGATCGTCGACGCTGGGCAGCGTGGTATCGCGGACCAGAACATCCTTGACCATGAGCTTGGACTTCACACGACCCTGCCAATGCTCGGCAACGGCCTCGAACACCAAGTCGACAGCGCTATCGCAGTTGATGAGCTTATCGATTTGCGGCACGCGGAACATAATAGCCGGCACACTCGCGGCGCCATCGGTCGCCACAAAGCGCATGTGCTCGCCGGTCTTACCCACCACGGCGCGATCACACATCGTCACGCCCTCGGCAGCCAGCAGCGGCACCTTATTACCCTGGCCAAACGGCTCAAGGCGGGAAATCTGCTCGATGGTCTCGATATTCAATTCGGAAAGGTCGACCGTGGCGGCAACCTCGTCGATGTCTTCAAAGTCCTCGGCGGGAATCTCCGATAGCACGGCGGAAAGGCGACGACGGAATTCATCGAGCTTGGATGCCTCGATGGTCACACCCACCGCACCGGCATGTCCGCCGCGACGAATCAGCAGGTCGGAACAGCGCTCGACGGCGTCAAACAGGTTAACTTTGCCCACCGAGCGACCAGAGCCGCGCGCGATACCGTCCTCGATCGAGAACAGCAGCGCCGGCACGTGATAGCGGTTGGTCAGACGGCTTGCCACGATGCCCTTGACACCCTCGTGCCAGCCTTCGCCGCCCACGACGATCGCGCGTCCGCCGTCATAGGTCTCCTCGACCTTTGCCATGGCATCGCGCGTGAGCTCCGCCTCGATCTCACGGCGCTGGCGGTTGATTTCTTCGAGCTCAGCCGCCAGCGCGCTTGCTTCGATGGGATTGCGGGCAAGCAGCAGGTCGAGCGCCAGCTTGGGATCGGCCATGCGACCGGCAGCGTTTAAGCGGGGAATGAGCGAGAATGACAGGCCGTCGGCCGTAATGGTAGAAAGATCGGCCTTGGCAAGTGCGGCAAGCGCGATATAGCCGGGACGGGCCGTCACGCGCATCTGCTGGATGCCCTCGGCGACCAGTGCGCGATTCTCGGGCGTGAGCGGCATCATGTCGGATACGGTGCCCAGCGCCGCGACCTCTATCAGCGAACGCCAATACGACGGCTTGCCCAAACGCTCGCCCAGGACCTGCACCAGTTTGAGTGCCACGCCGGCACCGGCAAGCTCGCGCGAGGGACCCTCGTCCTCGAGCTTGGGGTCGGTCAGGGGCACGCCCTGCGGCACCTGGTCGGAAGGCTCGTGATGGTCCGTGACCACCAAATCGATCCCCAGGCTCTCCAGATAGGAGACCTCTTCCTTGGCAGCAATACCGTTATCGACGGTCACAATCAGGTTGGGTTGGGCGAGCTCGTTGACGCGGTCGAGCGCCGCACGCGACAGGCCGTACCCCTCGTCAAAGCGGTGCGGGATAAACGGTGTGACATTGGCGCCAAACATCCGCAGCGCCTCGGTCAACAGACAAGTCGACGTTATGCCGTCGACGTCAAAATCGCCAAAGACGGCGATGCGCTCGTGACTGCGAACAGCGCGCTCAACGCGGTCGGCGACGACCGCCATGCCCGGAATAACGAGCGGGTCCGCCCAGTCGCGATCGAGCGAAGGCGTCAAAAACAGTTGGCCTTCCTCGATGGATGTAATGCCGTGCGCAACCATAATGCGCGCCACCAGCCCGGGTATGCCCAGGCCAGCCGAAAGCTCCTTTTCGAGCTCGGGGTTTTGCCGAGCGACCGCCCAGCGATGCGTCGTCTTAAGCGATGACATAGGCGCCCACCCCCGATAGGGGCAGGTCGCCGCGATACCTCTCACGGTTCATAGCGATGAGTCCTCTGTGTATGCCCGCTTCGGCAGGCAGATCTGTTGAACGGATTTATTATACCGTGCGGCACGGACGCAAAACGCCGCGGTGCGCCGCGGTTTCGGCAAACGATGGCGGTAATGGCCTCGAAATAATCGAGCGTTTCAGCCGCACGGACGCATACGAGCGTCTAGCATATCCATACAAACGAGTTCGCGGATAAAGGGAGTCACGGGACATATGAAGCAATGGGCTGGACTGGGAAAGTTCCTCGCGGGGCATATGCAGATCATCGTTCCGATTTGCGTGGCGCTCGGAGTGCTCTTTCCCCAGCAGATCGGCGTGCTCAAGCCCATTGTTCCCGCCCTCTTCGCCTTTATGACGTTTCAGGGCGCGCTCAGCAACACTTTTCACCAGGTAGCCGAGGTGTTCCACCGTCCGCTGCACCTGATTCTGGCGCTGCTGGTCTCGGCAGTGCTTATTCCCATCGCGGCGTATGCCATAGGGTCACTCTTCTTTGGCTCCAACCCCAACCTTGTCTGCGGCATCGTGCTCGAGTACAGCGTGCCCGTGGCCGTCACCGCTTTTATGTGGATCAGCATGTTCGGCGGCAACGGCCCGCTCGCGCTCACCATCATCCTGACGTCCTCGGTTATCTCCCCTGTGACGATTCCGCTTACGCTTAAGCTCTTGCTGGGTGCCACCGTCTCGATCGATGTGCCGAGCATGATGCAAGACATGGCCTTTATGATCGCCATCCCCGCCGTGCTCGGCATCGTGATCAACGAGCTCACGCGTGGATGGGGACACGAGAAGCTCTCCCCCGCGCTCTCGCCCGCTTGCAAATTCATGATGATGGGCGTTATCGCCTCCAACTCCACCGCCATGAGCGAGTACGTGCTGCACATGAACGCGGTGCGCCTGGAAGTCGCCCTCTTTATTTTGACCTTCGCCATCAGCGGCTTTGTCATCGGTTTTCTGGTCGCCCGTGCGCTGCATCTGCCATATAGCGAGACGGCTACCATGTGCTTTACCTGCGGCATGCGTAACATCTCTTCGGGCGCCGTCATCGCCACGCAATACTTTCCGGGCGAAGTCGTATTCCCCGTCATGTGCGGCACGCTGTTTCAGCAGGTACTCGCCTCGCTTATCGGGCATCTCTTTGAGCGTCTAACCGGCGAGGAGCGCGCCGCCCAGCGCAAGCGGGTCGAGGCCGGCCGCGACGCCATGGCACGCTAGACTGTCCGCAGTGTGCGGGCGCTCACTTTACGATGTGAGCGCCTCCAGATGTGCACGGAGTCGCTCCGCATCGACATCGAGCGTGGTCTCAGCATTGACCTGGGCCAAACGATAGCCGACAAAGTAGGGCGAAGCCACCCAACGCGGCAGCGCCTTGGCAATGGTCCGACCGCCCAGGTGATAGAAGAACAGGTTATACGACTCTGCGCGACCACCGTGGTGCTCGTTCAGGATATAGCGCAGAGCTACCTGGATCGCATCGGCGAAGAGATCCGCCTCGGCTTGGTCTCTCGTGTCATCGCTGGCAGCGATTCCCTGCGGGGCTGAAACGTTGATCTCAAAGAACCCCATGATCGGTTCGGTTGAGATGTTGACCGCGATTCTCCCCTGTTGCCAGAGATTGATGCCTTCGAAATTGGCAGAAGTCAGCGAAGTGTAGCCGTCTTCCTGCTCCAAACCCACAATCTGCATGTGCGGATGAACGAGGCTACCGCCCGAGAGCGGACCCTTGTTCTTGTACATGAGCACGCTTCGATACTGCTGTGAATCAATCATCTGCTGCCAGCAACCCAGGGCAAACCGCATCACATGGTGGAGTTCATCCGGCTCATAGGTCACCAGGTCGGCATCGTGATCGGCCGACTCGATCAGCACGGTTTGACGGGTGGCGCGCAGGGTCTTGAACTTATTCTCGAGCCAGATGCAGTCACCATCGCGCTGGATGATGTTGGCAAGCCCCTCCGTGTCGCAAAAGGGGCACGCGGTGCCAGGGCGACGATTATCGTCAGGCTTACCGCTCGCCTGCTGAACGTCAAATACCAGCGCCACGGGTTATACCTCCAGCGGCACGATCTTGGTGCCATGGAGCTCGGAGACGCCTAGCGCCGCCGCGACCGTGTCGCGATTTGCCGTAGTGATGCCGCCGCCGGGAAGGATGGTCAAACGATCGCCCGCATACTCGATTAAACGAGCCAGGTGATCAAAATTATCCTCGATCGACGTACCGGCAGCGCCGCCATGCGTGAGGATGCGCGTAACGCCGCAGTCGGCAAGTGTATCAATCGCATCGAGCTGAGCCTCGGGCGAGAGCTGGTCAAATGCCATGTGGAAGGTGATGTCGATGGGCTCACGCTTGCATTCCTCGGTCGCGCAGCCCGCGGCCATCACGAGGGCGCCCAACGTAAGCTCGTCGAGTGCCCATCCGCCAGCGCAGGGCTTGCAGCAGCCAAAGACCAAGCCGTCAACGCCGGCGCTCACGGCAAGGCCCAGGTCCATCTCCATCATACGCAACTCGTCCTGGTTGTAGTGAAAGTCGCCGCCACGCGGACGGATCATGCACATCACCCGTGCATCGTGCTCGTGTGCATAGTTGGTCGTAGCGCTGATAACGCCGGCCGAAGGCGTGGTGCCACCGACGGCAAGGTTGTCGCACAGCTCGATACGCCTTGCACCGGCATCGATAGCCGCCGGCACCCGCTCAAAGTTCTCGGCACAAAACTCGTACAGCATAGATAGACCCCAAAAGACAGCAGATGTTTTCCGACGGGCATTGTCACACATCCCCATGAAGTTGCGGTGGAATGGGGACTCTTTTGGCCTCCGAGACTCCCATTTAGTCCCTATTTCGCCGCAACTTAAAAAGGGGCGCTGACTGAGATGGTCAGCGCCCCTTTTGTTAGGTGGGTTAGCCTCCGAGGTAGGCTTTGCGGACGTTGTCGTCATGCAGGAGCTCTTGGCCGGTGCCGGTCATGGTGATCTTGCCGGTCTCGAGCACGTAACCGCGTGTGGCGATGGAAAGCGCCATCTGCGCGTTTTGCTCGACCAGAAGCACCGTGGTGCCGGCCTTGTGAAGGTCCTCGACAATCTGGAAGATCTGTTCAATCAGAATCGGCGCCAGACCCATGGAAGGTTCGTCGAGCATAAGCAGTTTGGGGTTACTCATAAGGGCGCGCCCCATAACGAGCATCTGCTGCTCGCCGCCCGAAAGGGTGCCGGCGACCTGGCGACGACGTTCCTTCAGGCGCGGGAACTGCTCGTAGACGCGCTCCAGGCCCGGAGCCACCGTGGACTTGGGCTGCGTATAGGCACCCATCTCCAGGTTCTCCTCGACCGTCATCTGCAAAAAGGCGCGACGACCCTCGGGAACCTGAGCCAGGCCCTTACCAACCAGCTTATCAGCGGGCGTATGAGTAATGTCCTCGCCCATAAACTTGATGGAACCGGTCTTGGAACGCAGCAGGCCCGAGACGGTCTTGAGCGTTGTGGACTTGCCGGCACCGTTGGCGCCAATCAAGGCCACGATCTCGCCCTCGTTAACGTTAAAGGAGATGTCCTTAATGGCGTGGATGGCGCCGTACCAGACGTTGATGTTGTAGACGGAAAGCATCGGCTCTGCCATTTAGTTCTCCCCCTTATCCTGCTTGCCCAGATATGCCTCAATAACAGCGTCGTTGTTCTGGATTTCCTCTGCCGTGCCCTTGGCGATGACCTTACCAAAGTTGAGCACGCAGATGCCCTCGCAGATGTTCATAACGAGCGACATATCATGCTCGATAAGCATGATAGCAATGCCAAAGGTGTCGCGAATCTTGACGATGTTCTCCATGAGCTCCGCGGTCTCGGACGGGTTCATGCCGGCAGCAGGCTCGTCGAGCAGCAGTAGCTTGGGGTTGGTGGCAAGCGCGCGGACGATCTCCAGACGACGCTGAGCGCCGTAAGGCAGCGATCCGGCCTGCTCGTTTGCCAGATGCTCCATATCAAAGATGGACAGCAGCTCCATGGCGCGCTCGTGAGCAGCCTTCTCGTGCTTCCAATACGTCGGCAGGCGCAGCACGCCCTCAAAGCCGGAGTAACGCTCCTGGTTATGCAGGCCGACCTTGACGTTATCCTCCACCGTCATGGTGTTGAATAGGCGAATGTTCTGGAAGGTACGGGCAATACCCATGCGGTTGACCTGGTAGACCGACTTGCCCGAGGTGTCCTCGCCGTCGAGCAGGATGGTGCCATGCGTGGGCTGGTACACCTTGGTGAGCAGGTTGAAGACCGTGGTCTTGCCGGCGCCGTTGGGACCGATCAGACCGGCGATCTCGGTCTTGCCGATAGTCAGGCTAAAGTCGTCGACTGCCTTAAGGCCACCGAACTCAATGCCCAGGTGGATGCACTCGAGTGCAGGGCGCTCGCCCAGGTCACGATCGGGAACGATGGCGCCAGAAGGATACGGGACCATCTTGCCCTTCTTGAACTCAAATTTACTGGGCATCGGCTGCCACCTCCTTCTTGGAAGCAAAGCGGTCCTTGACGCGACCGAAGAACGCCTTGAGCTGCGGGTTGTTGGTAAAAATCATGACCAGGATCAGCACGATGGCGTAGATGAGCATGCGGTAGTCCGAGAACTGACGAAGCAGCTCGGGAAGCACCGTGAGCAACGCCGCCGCGATGACGGAACCGCGCATGTTGCCCAGGCCGCCCAGGACCACGAACACCAGAATGAGGATCGACGTGTTGAAGTCGAACTTGGTGGCGGAGAGCTGCGAGAAGTTACCGCCGAAGAGAGCTCCGGCAGCACCGGCGAGGGCAGCGGAAACCACGAAGGCGATCATGCGGTACTCCGTGACGGAGATGCCTACGGACTCGGCTGCAATCTTGTTATCGCGCACGGCCATAATGGCACGGCCGGTACGGCTGCGGACCAGGTTGAGCACGATCACGAGTGCGACCATGACCAGGATGGCACCGGCGAGGAAGGTCGAGTACGTCGACACGCCCGAGGCGCCCTGGGCGCCCTTGATGATGGCGGTGCCGTCCTCGAGCAGGTGCAGGTCGTCGATCGTAGAGTTGCCCGTGATGTTAAAAATCACGTGCAGGCCGCGGGAGTCGACGCCCACAATGAGGCAGGTAACGATCTCTTTGATGATCTCGCCAAAAGCCAGGGTCACGATGGCCAGATAGTCGCCGCTCAGGCGCAGGACCGGGATACCAATCAAGAAGCCCAAGATGGCAGCGGCGATAGCGCCGACCACAATGCTGATGATCAGACGCATCGGATCGGACGGAACGACGCTCTCCAGCGCGACGGCGGTGACGATGCCCGTGTAGGCACCGACGCTCATAAAGCCCGCGTGGCCCAGCGACAAGTCGCCCGCGATGCCGACGACGAGGTTGAGGGAAATGGCCATGACGATATAGGCCGTGATGGGAACCAGCTGACCGGCGATCATGCGCGGAATCATGTGGTTAGACTGCATAAAGAACACGATGGCGAAGGCCACGATGCACATGGCGTACGTGACAAAGTCGTGACGCGTCTGCTTGTCTT
The DNA here is from genome assembly GCA_036304065.1 of Collinsella sp. Taxonomy (GTDB): domain Bacteria; phylum Actinomycetota; class Coriobacteriia; order Coriobacteriales; family Coriobacteriaceae; genus Collinsella. Next base: position 12,638 of record JAXIZI010000037.1, read on the forward strand.
TAAGAAACTTCATAACGCTCACCTACACCTTCTCGGGGACGTACTTGCCCAAGAGGCCGGCAGGCTTGACGAGCAGGACGATGATCAAAACACCAAAGACGATGGAGTTGGCAAGGCTCGTGGAAATGTAAGCCTGCGCCATCGCCTCGATGATGCCGATGAGAATGCCACCGACAAAGGCACCGGGGATGGAGCCGATGCCGCCGAAGACGGCGGCGTCGAAGGCCTTGATGCCAGGCATGGCACCCGTCGTGGGCTGCAGCACCGGCGAGTAGGAGCACAGGAGCACGCCGGCGATGGCGGCAAGCGCCGAGCCGATGGCAAACGTCATCGAGATGGTGCGGTTGACGTTGATGCCCATGAGCTGAGCGGCGGCCTTGTCCTCGGACACGGCGCGCATGGCCTTGCCCATCTTGGTCTTACCTGTAAAGAACATCAGGCCGGCCATGATAACCAGGCAGGCGACGATGGTGACGAGCGAGACGGCGCTTACGTTGAACTTGGCCAAGAACTCCGGCACCTGGAAGGTGACGAGCGAAGTGAAGTTCTTGGGCGTGGCGCCCCACAGAAGCTGCGCGGCGTTCTGCAGGAAGTAAGACACGCCGATAGCCGTGATCAGAACGGCCAGCGGGCCTGCTTGGCGCAGCGGCTTATAGGCCAGACCCTCGATGAGAACGCCGAGAACCGTGCAGACCACACAAGAAAGAATTACAGATACCCAGCCCGGGAGGCCGAGATACGACGTGGCGCAGAACGAGACATAGGCACCGACCATGATGACGTCGCCGTGAGCGAAGTTCAGCATCTTGGCGATACCGTAGACCATGGTGTAGCCCAACGCGATGATGGCGTAGACGCTGCCCATGGACAGGCCGTTGACCAGGTATTGGATAAAGACCGTCATGTTCCACATCCCCCTTTCGAATAGGTTTCCAGTTGATGTATGAAACAGGGACGTTACATCGTCCCTAGATACCAAGCAAGCAGGGAAGGCCAAAACCTCCCCTGCTTGGGATCAAAACCGCTCTATGTAAGGCGGCCAATTAGGCCTGTACGTACTTGCCGTCGGTGATGACGTACGCCGTGGGCTCCTTCTGAACCTGGCCCTTATCGTTCCAGGTGAGCTTGCCGGTCAGACCGTCAACGGTAATCTTGAGCATAGCCTTGGACAGCTTCTCGGCGACCTCGGTCGGGTCGGCGTCGACACCAAGACCGGCCTCCTTGACGGCCTCGGCCACCGCGTGCACGCCGTCGTAGGCGTCGGCGGCAAACTGGTCGGGGGTATCGCCGTACTTATCCTTGTAAGCGTTAACGAAGTCGGCGTTCTTCTCGTCGTCGGCGGAGAACGGGGTCATGAGCAGCAGACCCTCAGCAAGAGAGGTATCGAAGCCCTCAACGCCCAGGATACCGTCCATGCCGTCGCAGCCCATCATCTTGACATCGTAGCCCATGTCCTTGGCGTTCTTGAGCAGGACGGACGCCGGCGTATAGTAGATCGGCGCAAAAATCATGGTGGCGCCAGCCTGCTTGGCCTTGGTCAGCTGGTTGGTAAAGCTCGTGGCGGAGTCGTCCTTAAAGGTCTCCTCGTCAACAATCTCGAGCTTGGACTCAGCGGCTTGGGCCTTAAAGGAATCTGCGATGCCCGAAGAATAGGCGTCGCCGGAGTTATAGAACAGCACGAACTTCTCGTCCGCATACTTCTGCGCCAGGAACTTGGCAGCGTTGACACCCTGGTTGGGGTCGGTGAAGCAAACCTGGAAGACGCAATCCTTGCCGTCGGTGACGTCCTCGGAGGACGCGGACGGGGTGATCATGAACGTCTTGGGGTCGTTACCACACTCTGCGGCAACGGCAACCGACGCACCCGTGGTAGTCGGGCCGACGAGGGCCTGCATGCCCCAGTCGAGCAGGGTGTTGAAGGCGTTGACGGCCTTCTCGCCATCGGCCTGGTCATCCTCGGCCTTGCTGGCAAGCGGCAGCTCCTTGGTCGAAAAATCCTTGCAGCCAAGCTCGACACCCTGGGTAACGGACTTGCCGTAGGACGCGTTGGCGCCGGTCAGCGGGCCGATGGTGCCGATCTTAAACGAAGCGTCGCTCGAAGCGGAACCGCTGTCGCCGCCGTTGGAGGAGCAGCCAGCTAGAATGGACATCGCCCCCAGACCTGCTGCGCTCGCGATAACGCTCCTGCGATTCATAACAGGGTTCAATGACTTACCGGTGAGGCTCGACATGCGGCTCTCCTCTCAAATCTCGTCGGGTTTCGGTTACCCGACAGGCCATCCTTCGCCGTGTTCGGCGTTCGCAAAATAGTAGACGCTTTAGTTGAGAAAAGTGGCGATTATTTCAACTTTTCTTTTGCTTTGTCCATTTATCCATATTTATGCGTATTTCTATCAGTTTATGCAGTTTAGCCACTTTATTATGTGAACGTAATGTTTCTGTTCTGTTACAAGCGCCCTTGCCCTGAATAAAACGGCCTCACCGGTAGCGCTTTATGCGCACTTAGGCGGCGATGTACTTGACATCCTGAATCACATAGGCCGTAGCGGGCTTTTCGACCTGGCCCTCGTCGTTCCACGTGAGCTCGCCCGTCAGGCCCTCAATCTTGATCTTGCGCATGGCCTTGGCAAGATCGTCGGCAATGTCGGCACCATCGGCCGTAATATCGATGCCCGCCTTGTCGATGGCCTCGGCGATGGCGTGGACACAATCGTAGGCGTCGGCGGCAAACTGGTTAGGCGTCTCGTCGTAGGCATCCTTATAGGCCTTGACGAAGTCGGCATTCTTCTCGTCATCGGCGGAAAACGGGGTCATGAGCAGTACGCCCTCGGCAAGAGAGGTATCGAAGCCCTCCACAGAGAGCAGGCCGTCCATGCCGTCGGTACCCATGAGCGTCATGTCGTAGCCCATGTCCTTGGCGTTCTTGAGCAAAACGGACGCCGGCGTGTAGTAGATCGGCGCAAAGATGAGCGTGGCGCCGGCCTCCTTGGCCTTGGTGAGCTGGTTGGTAAAGCTCGTGGAGGAATCGTCCTTAAAGGTCTCGGTATCGACGATATCAAGTTTGGACTCCTTGGCCTGCTCGGCAAAGGCATCGGCAACACCCGAGCTGTACGTATCGCCGGAGTTGTAGAACAGGGCGATCTTGGCGTCCGCGTATTTCTCGGCCAAGAACTTCGCAGCGCTGGCGCCCATGGTGGGATCGGTGAAGCAAACCTGAAAGACCGTGGTCTTATCCTTGGTGACGTCGAGCGACGAGGCCGAAGGCGTGACCATGAGCATATCGTCGGCGATCTCGCCCGAGACGGCGACGGCGGCACCAGTCGTGACGGGGCCAACGAGAGCCTGCATGCCCCAGTCGCACAGGGTATTGAAGGCGTTGATAGCCTTCTCGCCGTCAGCGACGTCATCCTCGGACTTAAGCGAGAGTTTGAGGTCCTTGGTCGAGAAATCCTTGGCGGCGAGCTTGGCACCCTTCTCGGCCGAAACGCCATAGGTTGCCGCGGCGCCGGTCAGAGGGCCGATGACACCGATCTTGAAGGTCTTGCCGTCATCGGCGGAGCCGCCCTCCGAGCCACCCGACGAGCAACCAGCGAGTGCCACGGTGCTGCCGAGCGCCGCGGCACCGGCGAGAAAGTTCCTACGGCTGAGCGTGCTGTTGATGTTGAACATGGTGTCCCCCTTTTCGCTGGCCGCAGTGCGGCCGTCTTGCGGTACGGGGCAAACCTTATGGCGCAAACGTTGACAGTTTGTTACGGAGTTTCGTTTGTAGCGAGCATGTTTCCAATGTTTCCGCAGCGTTTCGGGGGTGCCGTTTTGTGCGACTCCTGTTGCCTGGCGAGCACGCGCCCTCGGTTCACGCTAGAATGCACTCAACCTTTAAGCGGTTAATCCATCCATAAGATGCACGAAGGAGCTATCTATGAGCGAACCCCTGCGCACCGTGAACGTCGGTCTGATCGGTCTGGGAACCGTCGGCGGCGGCGTGGCCCGTCTGATCAAGAGCCACCACGATGAGTACCTGGCAGCCTACGGCATCGACCTTAAGCTGACCCGCGCCTGCGCGCTTGCTTGGGAGCAGGCCGAGGCGGCAGGCATTGAGCGCGAGGCCTTTACGAGTGACTGGCACGACGTCGTCACCGACCCCGCCGTCGACATCGTCGTCGAGCTCATCGGCGGCGAACATCCCGCAACCGAGATCTTCACCACTGCCTTTGAGCACGGCAAGCACGTCGTCTCTGCCAACAAGGCCCTGCTGGGCCGTCACGTCGAGACGCTTGCCGAGAAGGCACGCGCGTGCGGCGTGCAGATTAAGTGCGAGGCCAGCTGCGGCGGCGGCATCCCCATCGTGAGCACGCTTGAGCATGACCTGGTGGGCAACAAGATCCTGACCATCGCCGGCATCCTTAACGGCACCACCAACTACATCCTGTCGCGCATGGACGCCGAGGGCGCCGATTACGCCGACGTGCTCGCCGACGCACAGGCTAAGGGCTATGCCGAGGCCGACCCGTCCGCCGACGTCGACGGCTTCGACGCCGCCAGCAAGACGGCGATCCTCGCTTCCATCGGCTTTGGCACCCGCGTTACCACCGACGATGTGTACCAGCAGGGTATCCGTACCATCGGTGCCGAGGACATCGCCCAGGCCCGTGAGCTCGGCTACACCATTAAGCTGCTCGGCATCGCCCGCAACACCGACGCCGGCGTCGACGTCCGTGTGCATCCCACGCTGATCCCCGCCGACCACATGCTTGCCAAGGTCAACGGCGCCATGAACGCTGTCTACGTGGTGGGCGACGCCGTGGGCGAGACCATGTTCTACGGTGCCGGCGCAGGCTCCTTCCCCACCGCGAGCGCCGTCGTGGGCGATATCCTGTCGCTCTCCGAGCAGATCAGCCGCGGCGTGGCTCCGCTGCCCGAGATTGAGCCCTATGGTCACAACCTCGCCTTTAAGCCCATGGACGAGCTCCAGACCAAGTACTATGTGCGCCTGAAGGTCGCCGACCGCGTGGGCGCCCTGTCCGAGACGGTCGATATCTTTGCCAAGCACAACATCTCGATCTCGCTCATCAACCAGGTCGAGGACGGCAAGTCGGGCGTCAGCGATGCCTGCTCGGTCATCTTCCTAACGCACCGCGCGCTCGAGAAGGACGTCCAGGCTGCCGCCGCCGAGCTTGCCAGCGTCGACTGCGTGGCCGAGGTCGCCAACGTCCTGCGCATCGAGGACGTCGAGGCCTGGACAGAAGGCGTCATGGCCAACTAGTCCACTACTTCGAACCTCAACGAAGCCCAACGCAAAAGGCGCGCTGTCTGCATCAACCGCAGGCAGCGCGCCTTGTTCTGCTTGCAGGGGAAGCTGCGTCCCGGTATTTCAGCTCAGAACGGGGCGCAGTTTCCCTCAGGGCCTTCTTTCAGAAACTATGTCCCATTCTGGGCGCGGATTCTGGGACACGCTTTCCGTAACGGGCCTCTCGCGGAAAGCGCGTCCCACTCTGGACGCGGATTCTGGGATGCATTTTCCGCGACGGCGTTGGCTACCTGCCGTCGTCGTCCTGGGCTTCATCGCGCGCATAGAGCTCCAGCATGCGGCGGCGGTATTCGCGCACGGCGAGCTTGGCGCGCTCCAGGCGGCGACGCTCGCGCTGGGTCAGCTCGGACGGGTCGACCTCGTCTCCATAGGTCTTATCGGCAAGCAGGTGCGCCGCGTCCACGATGCGGGCATCGATGTGGCCGCTCGCCGCCTCGGCAGAAAGACGCTCGGCAATCGTATCGAGCGTAGGCAGGCCCTCGAATACGCGACCATGGCCATGCGAAGTCAGCAGCTCATGCTCGCGCGCGAGCAAGCTCGCTAGGTCGTGGTGAGCGCGCAGGATGTCGAGCGCATCGGATGGATGCTCGGCAACCTCCGCCACGGCGGCAACCGGCGCGGCGTCGATCACGCGGTAGAAGAGTTGGGCGAGCAGCGGCATCAAAAACACCGTGATGGCACCGGCGGCAACCATGACCGAGGCAATGTCTTGCGAAAGCGCCCCCGCGTTGACGGCCACACTCGTTACGGCAACGATGATCGGAAGCGCCGTGGTGCAGTACAGGGCCACGGTAATGCGGCCATACGCCGAGACATCGCGCGTCTCGGGACAGATGTTCATAGAGACAAGAATGGGCACGGCGCGGATGATGAGCAGCGCCACGATAAAGCCCACGAGCAGCCCGGGGCGCGATGCCACAGCCGTCAGGTCGATCTTTGCGCCCGACACGGTAAAGAACACGGGGATCAAAAAGCCGTAGGCCAGACCATCGAGCTTGGTCTCGAGCGTGTGATTGCCCTCGGGGATGATATAGCGCAGGACAAAGCCGGCGGCAAAGGAGCCCAGCACGATGTCGAGATCAAAGACGGCCGAGAACGCCACGAGCGTGACCAGGATGAGCACCGTCAGGCGCACGAAGGTCTGCGACGTGGTATCGGCACGTTCCTCGACAAACGCAAAGAAGCGGCTGCCGACGCGCTTGGAGCGGCTTGGGACCACGGCCAGCAACACGCAAACCACCGCAAACAAGCCAAGGATTACGAGCGTTTGGATGCCAGTGCGGGCAGACAGCAACACCGACATAGCAAGCACGGGTCCAAGTTCGCCCCAGGTGCCATACGCGAGAATCGAGTCGCCCACACGCGTGCCAGTGAGCGAGCGCTCACGCATGATGGGCACGAGTGTGCCGAGCGCCGTCGAAGTAAGGGCAAGCGTCACGGCGATACCGTCGAAATGACTGACCGAGAACCACGGGGTAAAGCGCACGGCAAGCCAGGCGATACCAAACGTGACGACCCACGTCGCCAAGCCGTAGCGCCCCTCGACGCCCGTGATGCTCTTGGGATCGATCTCAAAGCCGGCAAGCAAGAACAAAAAGGCCAGACCGAGCTCGGACACAAGCGAGACCTCGGTATCTACATGGATGACGCCGAGCATATGAGGTCCCAGCACTGCGCCGAGCACGAGCAAAAAGACCGTCTCGGGAACGGGTTTTCCAGGAATCGCCGAGGCGATGAAGGGGCTTGCAAAGGCCACGAGCGCGATGATGGCGAGCGAAACGAATGCCATGTGATGCCTTTCTCTTGTTTGCGCTTCACTGTAGCACCCTCGCCGTCCTCAACGCGCCGCGAGCTGTCGTATCATAGTGAGGTTTACAAACATGTGGCTCAAGGCGACTGCGAGGCCCGCCCCGCAAACCGACCGCTGCCGCATACCGTACCGTACGCCCAACCGATCAGGAAGGCAGGAACCAATGGTCTCTCGTATCTACGTGGAGAAGAAACCCGGGTTCGACGTCGAGGCTCAGCAGCTCAAGGGCGAGCTGACCGAGATTCTCGGCATCAAGGGCATCGAGGCCCTGAGGATCATCAACCGCTACGACGTCGAGGGCATCGACGAGGAGCTTTTCCGCTCCTGCGTGCCGACCGTCTTTAGCGAGCCCCAGGTCGATGTGACCTACGACGAGCTCCCCGCAAGCGATGGCGCCGTCTTTGCCGTCGAATTCCTGCCTGGCCAGTTTGACCAGCGCGCCGACTCCGCCAGCGAGTGCGTGCAGCTCATCAGCCAGGGCGAGCGCCCCGCCGTGCGCTCCGCCAAGGTCTATATGATCTCGGGCGCTCTGGACGAAGCCGCCATCGAGGCCATCAAGCACTACGTGGTGAACCCTGTCGAGGCGCGCATCGCCTCGCTCGACTTGCCCGAGACGCTGTACATGGAGACCCCCGAGCCCCAGCCCGTCGAAGTGCTCGACGGCTTCCGCGAGCTCGATGAGGCCGGCCTTGCCGCCTTTATTTCCGAGCGCGGTCTTGCCATGGACGAGGCGGACATCGCTTTCTGCCAGCAGTACTTCCGCGATGAGGACCGCGACCCCACCATCACCGAGATCCGCGTGATCGACACCTACTGGTCCGATCACTGCCGTCACACCACCTTCGGCACCGTCCTGGATGACGTGACGATCGACGACGCCGTGGTGCAGCAGGCCTTCGACCGCTACATGGAGATGCGCCACGAGCTCGGTCGCGACGCCAAGCCCGTCTGCCTCATGGACATGGGCACCATCGGCGCCAAGTACCTTAAGAAGACCGGCGTCATGACCGATGTCGACGAGTCCGAGGAGATCAACGCCTGCACCGTCAAGGTGAAGGTCGATGTCGACGGCGAGGACCAGGACTGGTTGTTCCTGTTTAAGAACGAGACCCACAACCACCCGACCGAGATCGAGCCCTTCGGCGGTGCCGCCACCTGCGTGGGCGGCGCCATCCGCGACCCGCTCTCGGGCCGCAGCTACGTGTACCAGGCCATGCGTGTCACCGGTGCCGGCGACCCCACCGTCCCCGTGTCCGAGACACTCGAGGGCAAGCTGCCGCAGCGCAAGCTCGTAACCACTGCCGCCGCCGGCTACTCCAGCTACGGCAACCAGATCGGCCTTGCCACCGGCCAGGTCAACGAGCTCTATCATCCCGGCTACGTGGCCAAGCGCATGGAGGTCGGCGCCGTCGTGGGCGCTACCCCGGCAAACCACGTGCGCCGCGAGTGCCCCGCCCCCACCGACAAGATCATCCTGCTGGGCGGCCGTACCGGCCGTGACGGCATCGGCGGTGCCACCGGCTCCTCCAAGACCCAGAACACCGAGTCCATCGAGACCTCGGGCGCCGAGGTCCAGAAGGGCAACGCCCCGGTCGAGCGCAAGCTGCAGCGCCTCTTCCGCCGCGGCGACGCCTGCCGTCTGATCAAGCGCTGCAACGACTTTGGCGCCGGCGGCGTCTCGGTTGCCGTGGGCGAACTTGCCGACGGCCTGTATGTCGACCTTGATACCGTGACCAAGAAGTACGACGGCCTGGACGGCACCGAGCTCGCCATCTCCGAGTCCCAGGAGCGTATGGCCTGCGCCGTCGCCGACGGTGACGTCGAGGAGTTCATGGGCTACGCCGCCGAGGAGAACCTCGAGGCGACCGTTATCGCCGAGGTTACCGCCGAGCCGCGCATGCGCATGGCCTGGAACGGTGTCGCCATCGTCGACCTATCCCGCGAGTTCCTCAACTCTAACGGCGCGCCCAAGCACCAGGTCGCCCACGTGTGCGCCCGCAGCGTGTGGCAGCCCAGCTGGGCCGGCACCACGCTTGCCGAGCGCATGACCTCGCTTGTCACCGACCTCAACGTTGCCTCCAACAAGGGCCTTTCCGAGCGCTTCGACTCCACCATCGGTGCCGCAACCGTGCTTATGCCCTTTGGCGGCAAGACCCAGCTCACCCCGAGCTCGGCCATGGTCGCCAAGTTCCCCGTGGACGGCGAGACCACCACGGCAAGCGCCATGGCATGGGGCTTTAACCCCTATCTGATGGAGGCCGACCAGTTTGCGGGCGCCTACCTGTCCGTGGTCGAGTCCATCGCCAAGCTCGTGGCTGCCGGCTTTGAGCACAAGCGCGCCTACCTCTCCTTCCAGGAGTACTTCGAGCGCCTGCGCACCGAGGCAGAGCGCTGGGGCAAGCCCACGGCAGCCGTCCTGGGCGCCCTCATGGCCCAGGTCGACCTGGGTGCCGGAGCCATCGGCGGCAAGGATTCCATGAGCGGCTCGTTTGAGGACGAGGCCGGCGAGCTCAACGTTCCGCCCACCCTGATCAGCTTCGCTGTGGCCGTGGGCAAGGCGGCCCGCGCCGTCTCCCCCGAGTTCAAGGGCCTCACGCATCGCGTCGTCCGTATCGCCCCCGCCACCTATGGCGAGGACTACCGCCCCGACGCCCATCAGCTGCTCGCCGCGTTTGACGCCGTCGAGGCGCTCACCGCCACCGGCGCAGCCCTGGCCGTCTCCACGCCCGGCTACGGCTGCGGCGCCGAGAGCCTCTTTAAGATGTGCGTCGGCAACCAGATCGGTATCGAGCTTGCCGAGGATGTAGACGTGGAGAGCCTCTTCACCCCGCTCTACGGCAGCTTTATCGTCGAGCTCGCCGAGGATGCCGAACTGCCCGAGGTCGCCGACGGCGTTGTCGTCGAGCCCCTTGGTACCACCGTCGAGGGCTATGTCATCGACACCGGCTCCGAGGTCATCGAGCTCGCCGAGCTCCAGAAGGCCTGGGAGGGCGGCATCGAGGGTGTCTTCGCCTACCGCAGCGCCGGCGAGACCCCCGAGGTCGAGACCATCGACTTCCGCGCCAAGGACATTCACGTGTACGGCGGCGCCAAGATCGCCCGCCCGCGCGTGATCATCCCCGTGTTCCCCGGCAACAACTGCGAGTACGACAGCGCCCGCGCCTTCCGTGCCGCCGGTGCCGAGGCCGACACCTTCGTGATCAACAACCTCACGCCCGAGGCGGTCGCCGAGAGCACCCACGAGCTTGCCCGCCGCATCCGTGCAAGCCAGATCGTCATGATCCCCGGCGGCTTCTCGGGCGGCGACGAGCCCGACGGCTCCGCCAAGTTCATCACGGCGTTCTTCCGCGCTCCCGAGGTCACCGAGGCAGTCCGCGACCTGCTCAAGGCCCGCGATGGCCTGATGCTGGGCATCTGCAACGGCTTCCAGGCCCTGGTCAAGCTCGGCCTGGTGCCCTACGGCGACATCGTCGACGCCACGCCCGATGCGCCCACGCTGACGTTCAACACCATCGGTCGCCATCAGAGCCGCCTGGTGCGCACCCGCATCTCGTCCAACCTGTCCCCGTGGCTGTCGCAGTGTAGCCTGGACGACCCCTACACCGTCGCCATCAGCCACGGCGAGGGCCGCTTTGTCGCCAATGACGAAGTGCTCGCCCAACTAATCGCCAACGGCCAGGTCGCCACGCAGTACGTGGGCGAGGACGGCAATCCCAGCATGGATCTTTCCGTCAACCCCAACGGCTCCGCACTCGCCATCGAGGGCATCACGAGCCCCGACGGCCGCGTCCTGGGCAAGATGGGCCATGCCGAGCGTCGCGGCGACAACTTGTACCGTAACGTGCCCGAGCATGTCCCCGGCGACAAGTTCATGCCGATCTTTGAGAGCGGCGTAGCCTACTTCGCTTAATGCGTCCCATCGGGTACAATCCCTTCGGGTAACATCACCCGCCACCGACACATCCGGTGGCGGGTTCTTTTTTGCTTCGCGCATGTAGAAAGGACATCATGGAAAGCCGCAAGCCGTATCTCGCCACCCTGCCCGGACTCATCCTGGGCTGTCTCGTTTGCTGCGCGCTCTGGGGCTCCGCCTTCCCCTGCATCAAGATCGGCTACGGCCTCTTTGGCATTCCCGCGCACGACAGCGCCTCGCAGCTGCTCTTCGCGGGTCTGCGCTTCACCCTTGCCGGCATGCTGGTCATTGTTGGCATGAGCGTGGCCCAGCGCCGACCGCTCGTTCCGCAAGCCCGTGATATCAAGCCCATCTGCATCTTGTCGCTCTTCCAGACCATTGGCCAGTACTTCTTTTTCTACCTTGGTCTCTCCCGTGCAAGCGCTATGTCAAGCTCCATCATCGAGGCCAGCGCCAACTTCTTGGCTATCCTCTTTGCCGCTCTGGCGTTTCGCACCGAAAAGCTCAATACGGCCAAGGTGCTCGGCTGCGTACTGGGCTTTGCCGGCGTCGCACTCGTCAACCTTTCGGGCGTGGACGGCACCTTTGGCTTTACGCTCGACGGCGAGGGCTTCATCCTGGCCTCCACCGTCGCGGGTGCCCTTTCGACCTGCCTGATCGGCATCTTCTCGCGCGAGCACGACGGCGTTTTGCTTGCCGGGTGGCAGTTCTTGGTCGGCGGCCTGGTCCTCACCGCCATCGGCTCTTTGATGGGTGGCGCGCTCTCCCCCACGGCGATTGCCCCCGCCGTCGCGCTCATCATCTACATGGCGCTTATCTCCGCGGTCGCCTACTCGCTGTGGTCGCGCCTACTTGCCGTCAACCCCGTCAGCCGCGTCTCGGTCTTTGGTTTTATGAACCCCGTCTTTGGTGTGCTGCTGAGCGCGCTGCTGCTCGGCGAGGGCGCTGACACGAGCCCCGTTACCGTCATCGTTGCCCTGCTGTTGGTCTGCGGCGGCATCATCATCGTCAACAAACCCAAAAAAGCCTAACGAACTCACCTTTTTAGAGAGGGCGTTCGCACACTTTAGCTTAATGGAGTGCACTGGTTCTCGTTGATTTCGTACCGAGTCGCGGCAGCAGATGCCCGTCTTGCCGCATCGCGCCTGGGCATCATGGCCGGTGGCCCCCACAAACGCAAAAGGGGCGCATGACCATCGCAACGGTCGTGCGCCCCTTTTTTCTAGCGTATCTGGACGCCGGCTTTCTTTTTCTCGGCCTTGACGCGGTAGAGCTCCGCATCGGAAGCGCGAAGTAAGTCTTGCCAGGTATCAACACTATCGCCGACCCGCGCGTAACCGATGGACATCCGCAATGCATACGGCACCTCGGCACGAGCGAGCTCGTCGTTAATCGCCGAACACAGGTCTATGATGTCCTGTTCCGCCGCAGCCTTCTGGAGCACCACGAACTCATCGCCGCCATAACGCGCGATAAAGCCACCTGACGCCGAGCAGACCTCTTTGAGCGCAGCAGATATGACCTGAAGAGCATGGTCGCCCTCCACATGCCCATAGCGATCGTTAATCTGCTTAAAGCCGTCGGCGTCCATCATAAGCAGATATACATCTTCGGCCTGATCCACATTTGAAAAGAGCGACAGCATATAGGTCTCAAAACGGTTGCGATTGTTAAGGCCAGTCAACGGGTCGGTCGAGATCAGCTGCTCCTGGTAGATGATGTAGAGCAGCAGGATGCTCAGCGTTATACCGACACAAAGGCCCGGTACCGAAAACAAAACCTGGAAGGTACCGCCCACCAGAGCGGGAACCGCAAAAAAGGCGAGGGTGCGATAAATGGCCTTCTTTTGCAGACTTTCGACTTTTCGAGCCTGAATAAAGGCATGCAAGGACGTATATATAACGTAGCAGTAGTTAACGATAGGTTGAATCATATAAAGCGCTCCGCGACGATACACGCCCTGCGAATCGATATAGAACAGGGCGTGCGTCCAGTAACTGGCAAACGCCAGCACGACCACCAGAGCCGTAGGCAACGCTACAAGCACCACCCTATAGCGCGCGGACAAAAGGCGAGAGCCCTGCACTGTCTCGGAATACAAAAACCAAATGAGGCACGCGATGGCGAACAGCAAAAACGAGACCGCGTTGGAAATCCAGTTGGCCGTGATGCCTACAGGAGTGCTCACGCCGTCCGAGAGCGTCCAGATCATATCGAAGAAAATGTAGGCAGCGGAGGTGTAGCCGAGCATGCTAAACAAGAGCTGCTGGGTGCTCGAGAACAAGGAGCGGCGGCTTCGTGCGGCAAGCCCGATAAGAACAATCATGCATAGCACGAATATCTCTATCTTGAGTGCCTTAACCACTAGCGCCATCCCTTCAATATCTAAGTGGCCAGAATCGCCCAATTCGAATCTGGGCAACAAACACCCCCTACTCCGCAGGGATAAGGGGAATAATAGCAGAGCGCCCGAACGTCACTGCAAGACAGCTTTCGTTCGGGCGCTCAAACGGCGCGAGTTGCACGCCGGCATCATTGATGGGTACCGATTGCTACTCGCCATCGATGTCGGTCGCGACGGCTTCCTCGATGGCCTCGACACCGGCAGGCGACAGATCCTCCTTGCCTTGACAGAACTTCTTGTCGACCCAGCCGGTCAGAATCGGAGCCATGATTGCCGTGATGATGACGGCGGTGGCGATCTGGGCGTACGCGGTGGGCGCAAGTTCGGCATAGCGCGGAGCGACCTCGGCGAGGGCGACCGGCGTGGTCATGGCAGTGCCGGCGATAGTGGAGCAGGCAACGGCCGCCTTGCCGTTACCACCGCACAGGCGCTCGAAGGCAAAGGTAATGGGACCGACGACAAACAGCGTGACAAGGCCCAGCAAGATACCGGAAATACCGCCGGTGATAAAGCTCGAAAGACTCATGGACGCACCGAGCTGAAAACCGATAACGGCGATCGCGGGATTGGCGCCGGGGACCAGCAGGTTCTTGATAAACGGGAACAAGTTGCCCAGGACCATGCCGATAACAAGCGGCAGTATGGAGCCGATGATGGTACCGACGGGGATGTTGGCGAGACCCGAGACGCCCAGGATGATCATGGTAACGGCAGGGCCGGCCGTAAAGAACAGGATACCCACGGCGCCTTGCTCGGACTCATCGCCGAACTCGCCCATGATGCCCGTGTAGAGCGCCATGTTGCAAAACGTAATGCCGCCGATGATGGAAACCGAGCTCAGACCCAAAAAGTTATCGTTAAAGAAGTACGCGACGCCCAGGCCCAACGCGGCTGCCACCACAAGCTTAGGGATCAGCACGACGATACCGGTCTTGATGGCGCCCGGCGTGGACTTAAAGCTAATGCCCGCGCCCACGAAGAGCAGAATCGCAGCGACGATGGTATTGGAGCCGCCGCGGCAGGCGGCGGTAAAGAAGCCGCCGATCTCAAAGACCTGCGGGCAGAAGGTATTGAGCAAAAGGCCAACGATCATGGGATAGATCATGATGTCACCCGGGATACGCGGGACTTTGAATTTCTTTTGCTCGTTGGCGGTCGCTTCCTGTGCCATGAAACCCCCATTTCCGCTGACGCGGAACAAAAGCCCACGTCACACTTTGCTACAGTAAAGTTTGACCATGGTACCAGAAGAAGCAGACCGGCTCGGTGAGAAATTCGATTCGTCGACCAGGACGGTAAGCGCGCCCTGCTTTTATACAAGGCTCAAAACGATATAGAACACGATGCCCGAGACGCAGCACCACAACATCGACTTTGTCTTGATTGCCACCGCCACGACGCCGGCAGCCGCAATCCAGGGAATCAAGCCCTGCCACAAGCCGGCGTCGAAAGCGCCAGGGCTTATCAAATCGTTGGCGACCAGCGCCGCAAAGGCGGCAGGCGGAATATAACCCAAGGCTTCGGTAACGCGGGGCGACAGCGTTCTCCCGCGCAAGGCAAACGCCGGGGCAATACGGAAAAACGCGATAGCCGCCCATGACGACAGCCACAGGACCAAAAACTCATTAACGGGCATCGCGAGCACCCCTTCCTTCGGCGAGAGCATCGCACGCAAGCGCCGCGGCAACGCCGACGAGCACGCTTGCCGGCACGGCGATATTCGTCCATCCCAAGAACTTGCATATGGCGACGGACACCGCAGCCAAACCGGCAGCTACGACATTGCCGCGCGACAGCCGCTGCGAAAAGAGCAGGCAGATAAAGAGCGATGTGCAGACAAAACCCGCAATAGCGGTGGGAACATCGACAACGGCGCCGACGATGGCGCCCGTCGTACACGAAACGCCCCATGTTGCGATGAGGATCGCGTTGAGCACAAAGGACTCGAGCGGACCCCAGTCCTCCCCTTCAACCAGCTTGGCAAGCGAGATGCCATATGCCTCCTCGGTAAGTGTCGCGGCAACAGCCAGCGTCTGACGCTTCGAGGCACCCCTCAGATGCGGTGCAATCGATGCCGAGTAAAGCGCAAAACGCGAGGAGATTGCGGCGACGCTTATGATAATCGACGCCGCAGGCACACCTGCCAGCCATAGATTGCAGACCATAAACTGTCCGCTGCCCGTCACGAACGTGCTGCTCAGAGCAAAAACCATCCAGGGTTCCATTCCCGTCTGCGCCATGATCATTCCGCACGGCGCGCCTATCGCAACATAGGTAAGCATCACCGGCCAGACGGTTTTAACGATTTTGAGCACCATAGCGTTCCTCGTCCCGACAAGCTTTCCGAGCCGCATTCAACGATGCGGCAGAATCATCGCCCGGCAGCAACCGAGTTCACCTACAATTGCCACCGGATCGAAAGACACAGCTTTTTAGGAAGTCATTATGACAGCTATCGATCGGGGCCGGGCGATCGCGGCCTTCAAACGCTATACCGATGCTTACGATGCCGCCAATCCGCGCATCGCACTCAAAATCGAGCATACGTACCACGTTGCCGAGGCATGCGATGCCGTGGCGCGCGAACAGGACTGGTCACCGCAGGTCATTGACCTAGCGTGGCTTTGCGGCCTGCTGCACGATATGGGCCGCTTTGAGCAGCTGCGACGCTGGGACACGTTTAAGGATGCCGAGAGCATGAGCCATGCGGCGTTGGGTGTCGAGGTCCTCTTTGGCGAAAATCCTGCAGACGCGCCCGCCGTAACGAGCATCCGCGACTTTATCGATGACCCGGCAGAAGATGAGCTCATCCGAGCGAGCATTGCCTATCACAGCGATTTCCGTCTACCCGCGCAGCTCGACGAGCGCACGCGGAGCTTCTGCGATATCGTGCGCGATGGCGACAAGATCGACATTATGCGCACCATCGCCGACAGCACTGTCGACACTATCCTCAAGGTGGACGAGAAGACGTTTCTCGGCAGCCGTTTCTCGTCGCCGACACTTGCCGCCTTTGACGAGCACCGCTGCGTCGCACGCGATGAGCGCGATGAGCCCGCCGACTTCTTGGTGGGGCTTATCTGCTTTATGTTTGAGCTCGTCTATCCAGCAAGCCGCGCGCTGGCGCGCGAACAGGGCGATATCCACCGCCTGCTCGACGCGCCCTTTGGCATTACGCGGCCCTTTACCGACCCCGCCACGCAGGCAACTTGGAGCCGCCTAAAGGACGAGATGCGCGACTGGCTGGCGCGCGCCTAGCGCTCAAGCTGGGCCAGCAGCTCCTCGACGACCTCGACGGCGTCCCCAACAACCTTGTACTGGGCAGCACCGAAAATGGGGGCATCCGGGTCCTCGTTGATGGCGATGATGCACTCCGCCCCACCGATGCCGGCAAGATGTTGGATGGCGCCCGAAACACCGATACTCACGAGAAGCCTGGGCGAAACCGATACGCCCGTCTGGCCAATCTGGTGGCGATACTCCAGCCAGCCCGCCTCCACGACGGGTCGTGTGCAGCCGAGCTCGGCACCCAGGGCTTCGGCGAGCTTTCGCATCAAGGGTAGGTTTTTCTTGGAGCCGATACCGCGACCCACAACAACTAGACGCTCGGCATCGGCAATCGAAGCCTGCTGGCCCCATTCCTCAGCGGGAATCGAAATCTCGACACGAGCCTTGGCGTCTTCCGCAAGGAATACCTGGGTAATCGTGCCAGAGCGGCTGTAGTCAAACTCGGGCGCTCCAAAGATACCGGGACGCACCGTTGCCATCTGGGGACGCTGATTGGGGCAAATGATGGTGGCCATCAAGTTGCCGCCAAACGCCGGGCGCGTCTGCTGCAGCAAGCCCGTTTCCGTATCCATCGAAAGCACGGTGCAGTCGGCCGTAAGGCCCGTCTGCAGGCGCACGGCAACGCCAGGCGCCAACTCGCGGCCAAAGGCGGTCGCACCGTACAGAATGGCTTCGGGCTTGCGCTCGGCTACCAAATCGCAGATGAGACGAGCATAGACCTCCGCGTCGTTCTGACGCAGGCGCTCGTCACGACAGACCAGAACTTCGTCCGCACCGGCGCAAACCAGATGCTCCAGGTCCCCGAGCGAGCCCTCGGGGCCCATGCCGACCAGCGCCACCAAGCGACAGCCGCGCGCATCGGCAAGCTCGCGGCCCTTGCCCACGAGCTCGAAGGCCACGGATGCCACGGCATCGTGCTCGTCAGTTTGCACGAAGACCCAAATGTCTCGATATGCGTCAAGGTCTACCGCACCGGTGGTCTCATCGCGCTCGATCGAAATAGCGTTGACGGGGCAGGCGTCGACGCACCCGCCGCACAGGATGCAGCCGTCGGTTACGCGGGCACAGCGATTGGGACGCTCGCCCTCCACCACAATACCGCCCGAGGCGCAGGCGCGAACGCAGCGACCGCAGCCAATGCAGGCTTCGCCATCGATAATCAGTCCGCTCATCTATGCCATCCCCTCGATAATCTTGGCGAGTTTTGCCGCCTGCTCGGACGCCGTGCCCTCAACAGTCTCACACGTTTGGTCGCGGTCGGGCACAAACGAGCGCACGACCTGCGTCGGCGAACCGGCAAGACCGCAACGCGAGGGGTCGGCGTTCACGTCGGCAGCGCCGACCACGCGCACGTCCGCTTCCTCGGCCGCGCGAATGCCAGCGATACTCGGCATGCGCAGCTGGCCAATCTCCTTGGCAGTCGTCATCGCGCACGGCATCTCCAGATACACCGTTTCCTCGCCGGCGTCACAGCCGTGGACAAGCGCCAGCGAGCCGCAGGTCGTAAAGCCCGCGCCCTGCACGCAACTCACGTCGGTCACGCAGGGAATCTCAAAGGCTCCGGCAAGCTCGGGACCAATCTGGGCCGTATCGCCATCAACTGCCATCTTGCCGCAAATGAGCAGGTCAAAGTCCTCGTCGAGCGCCTCGATGCCACATTTGAGGGCATAGGTGGTAGCCAAGGTATCGGCACCCGCAAAGGCGCGATCGGTCAGCAACAGCGCGTCATCGGCGCCGCGGGCGATGCAGTCGCGCAGCAGTGACTCGGTCGCGGGGATGCCCATCGACACCACCGTCACGCGCACATCCATGCCAAAGCCGATAAAGTCATCCTTGAGCGACAGCGCGCATTCCAGAGCGCTTGCATCGAACGGGCTGATGACCGCCTGCTTGCCGTCACGCACAATCGTATTGGTCTTGGGGTCCATCTTGACCTCGGTGCTTCCCGGCACCGCCTTGACGCACACCACCATATGGAATTCGCTCATCTTCACGCGCCCCCTTTCTGAACGAGTTCATCCAAGAGCTTCTCCGAAAACAGGTTGCCGCGGCCGAGCTGTCCAGCAGGGTCGAGTTGGAGCTTGAGTCGAGCCGATTCGACCATGGCCTCGTGGCCGTACATCGTCTCCAAGAAGCCCGCCTTGATCTTGCCGACGCCATGCTCGGCAGAGACGGCACCACCCATGGCCGTGATCTCGGCCGCCCACTGGGCAAAGAGCTCGCCGCCGGCGCGATAATCCTGCGCGTCGCGCGGCAGGATATTCACATGCAGATGGTTGTTGCCGATATGCCCCCAGGCGGCAGACTCAAGCCCGCTTTCGGCCAGCGTGCGACGATAGAGGGCGACGACATCGGCCAGACGTGCATTGGGCACCGACATATCCGAACCCAGCTTGGTAATGGTGAGGTCCGTGCGGCGACGCTCGTCGATGAGCATGTTGACGCTCTCGGGAACCGCGTGGCGGAAGAACCGCTGGCACTCGCGATCGACCTCGGTGCGCGCAACCCATGTCGCGTCGTCGCGGCCGCCCGCAAGCTCCAAAACCCATCCCAAGTGGTACAGCTCCTCGGTCGCCTGTGCCTCGTCGTCGCAGTCGAGCTCCACGTAGACGCAGACCTTTGCCTCATCGTCGAGTGCCGGCAGCGAGGCAAAAGCAGTCGACTGCTCGCGCTGGCGGCGAAGGATATCCAGGGCGCCCGCATCGAAATACTCGATAGCAGCCGCGTGGGACAGGACCGGGCGCACGGAATCGGTAAAGGCAACGGCCTTGTCCTCGCTATCGAAAAAGCAGCTCACGCCCCACACAACCGCGGAAGCAGGCTGCAGGGCGATCTCGAGCTCGGTGATAACGCCGAGCGTGCCACATGCGCCGATAAAGAGATCGATGGCGTCCATATCGTCCGCAACATAATAGCCCGAAGCATTTTTGGTCTTGGGCATGGTGTAGTCAGGAAGATCGAGCTCAAGCGAACGTCCTTCCGCCGTCACAAGTGAAAGGCGACGGCCCTGAGCAAAAACCTCACCGCGGTGAAGCTCGAGCAGGTCACCATCCGCCAGGGCAACGTGAAGGCCCGTGACATGCGGACGCATGGGGCCATAGGCATAGCTGCGGGCGCCGGAGGCGTTGCACGCCGCCATACCGCCCAGGCAGGCAGATGCCTCGGTGGGGTCGGTGGGAAAGAACTGCTCGGGGGCAGCTTGGAACTCCTCGTATGTCCGAAGCGACGCCTGGTCCCAGCCGCCTGTCGGCAGCGCCTTTTTGACCAGCTGTTTGCGCAGCTCCGACAGTACGACGCCCGGTTCCACGCGCAGCAGAAACCGGCCCTCGTCATCGCAGCGAAGACCAAGGTAGCGATTCATGCGCGAGGTGTTGAGGATATGCCCGCCATGAGGCACGGCGCCGGCAGCGAGGCCCGTTCGGGCACCCTGGACAGTCACCGAAACACCGTCGGCATGGAGCTGCCGCAAGATAGCGCGCACCTCGTCTTCCGATGTCGGAAACGAAATGCTCGAAGCCTCGCCCGACGAGCGAGACTCGTCGCGACCGTATTCCTCGAACTCATCGGTGAAGGGTTTGATGGTTGCAGACATGCAGACTCCCCTTTAGCTAACTACAGTGTTTGCAGGGAGATGTTACCGCATCGTTTCGTTGACGTGTTCGAGACCGCCTCCATAATTGAGGTTTTTTACGCGCATGCAATTCGGCGAACGGCCGAGTTTCCTCGGCAGGCGATGCTTTTGACACATATCGTTCCGCCGCCAGCGATCGAAAAATGTCGCTCGAAAAAAGTTGAAGTATTTTTTACCGCCCTTTACCTGCGGGGATGTCAATCCGTCAAGCATTTGGTCAGCTTTTGGTCAAGTTGCGGCTGATACGGTCGGCATCGACAGCCAAAGCCGATAGAAGTTTTGGCCCAAGAGCAGGGAGGTTCCCATGGCATATTACTGGCCCCAGTACGGCATCGCCATCGAGGTCGACGACGACCCTTATCTCTTACCCTTCGATGAAGAGGCATTCCCCGATACGGCGGTCTACCACGTCACCACCGATGTGATCTGCGACCCCGAGTCGTTCTCGGCGCTCGCCCACCACATCGCGCATATCCACGACATCGAGCTCCCTCCCGACTTCGACGAGCTTGTCTACTCACGCCGCCTGATGCTTCACATGCTCTTTGGAGCGAACCCGTCCACCTTTGCGCGCATCTATACCGCCAAGGATGCCGCGTGAGCGCGAAGAAGCCACCCCACTTTGCAGGCCTGGGTCGTCGCAAGAAGCTCATCGTTGCCTGCTTGGCCATCGTCTGTGCCCTTGTCGCCGTAGGACTATACGCTTGGCAGTCGCAGCCCGTACCCGAGGCGGGCGCTTCGGTTACGACGGCCGAGGGCAAAACGCGTCAGGAAATCCAAGATGAGCTCGACGCCATCGTCCGCGACAACATGATGACGATTTCGGTCGCACCGGTCGCTCAGCTGCAGGAGGACGGCAAGCTGCGCGTCAACGTGCAAAACGTCCAAGACAATAAATTTCCCCAGCGATTCCGCGTCATCCAAAACGACGAGACCATGTACGAATCCGGTGTGGTCGAGACCGGCAAGACAATCGAAACGTGCCCCGCCGGCGACATCAAAGAAGGCGAGGCGTACATCGAGATTCAGGCGCTCGATGCCAAGACCCTCGACAGCCACGGCAATCCGACACGTGTCAAGGTGCGGGTTGAGCAAGCCGAGAACTAGCTTTTCCGGCCGACGCGGCACCGCACGCAATTCACCAGCATTCGTCCAATCATCGCGGGGACGGCCCGCGGCGAATAGAAAGGAACGACCATGGACATCACCAGGAACATGAACGGAGCCAGAGCGCTCGCCGTGGGCGCAGGGCTCGCGCTCGCGCTCGCAATGGGCGCCGCCCCGACGCCAGCTATGGCAGCCGGGCGCGTTGGAACCACGAAGGTAATGGTCAGGACCGAGATCGACAACGTTGAGTTCAAAGTTCCGACGGTTATTCCCTTCGTCGCCAAGGCCGACGGCACGCTTCAGGGCCCCTCAGAAGACGCGACCACCATCGACAATCATTCGGCCTACGGCATCCATGTCACCAACATGAAGATCGACGCCATGAACACCTGGACCATTGCCGCCGACGCCAAGGCCGGAACCGCGCAGAACTCCATCGACTTTAAGGTCGGCCCCGACGGCGCGCTCCAGAACGCCAGCGCCGCAATGCAGGGAACGGGCCTCGATCTTTCCAAGAATGCAGCCTTCGACATGGGCTACCAGGGCATTGCCGGTGGCACGGACAAAATTAAGCTCAAGACAAGCGGAAACGTCGCCCGCGTCACGCGCGACATCTTCCGCGTAACCGGCGAAGGCGATCAGGTTGCAACGATCACCTGGACGGTCGAGCCCGGTGCGCACACGGCATAAGGCCGTCGCCCTGGCCGCCGCCGTCAGCATCCTAGCGTTTGGGCCAGCCATGGCCTTTGCCCAGCAAGAACAGGCGCAGGCCGCCACGCAAGTGACGGTCGACCTCTCGGAGCTCGACCGCAGCGACCGCGAGGAACCGTTGGCGCAGACAGGCGACAAACGATGGCTCTTGGCAGCAGGCGCCGCAGCAGCAGGCGCGGGAACCGCCGGCCTCGGTCTGCACATCAAACACAGCCAGAAACAAAACATGAACAGGCCGCACTAAATTAGCTAAGGAGACCCCATGGCATCGAAGAACCTTTTGCCCGTCGTCGCACTCTGCGGCGCGCTCGCAACCGGAACGCCTGTCGCCGCTTGGGCGACTCCTGTCATGGCAGACTCCTTACCAGCGGCCCTAAGCTCCGCACCAAATCCGTCGAGCGCCATTGCGTGCAAGCGTTTTTCGATCGCACAGGCCGCAATCTCAACCTCGGGATGCCTTCGTCGTAATACGGACGGCTCGATAGTCGTGGATATCAATCGTTCGAACAAGGCAAACGGCTCCCAGGCGGGGTGCGCCGTCTGCACGTGGCGCTCGGTTGTGCTCGATGCAGATGGCGATCCATGCAATTTAGAGCTGCGCATCGACATCGCTTCGGTCGATGACTCGGCGAACGGAGCGAAGGTCGCCTTCGACGGTACGTTTTTTGAGAAAGGAGGCGGTATATGTCTGGGCTGCGCCGCCGCGAATGCAGACGACACGCAGCCCACCCTCTCATTCACGGCATCGTTGCGGCTGACCAAAGCCGGTACCGATGCCATCGCGGCGGGAGAAGCGTCCCTGCTGTTCTACGCCGTCAGTACCAAAGACACAGACGCTCATTTCGAGAAGCCAGCCGGATCACTCAGCCTTACACGAGGGATAGAGGCAGGCCCTATTGAAATCGATGCCCGCGCGCAAAGCAGGCAACGCATTCTTGCCGACCCGGCGCTTCTCGAAATGGAGTGGAACGGATCCGGAGCCATCGGAATTCTCCCCTCCGCGTTTGACGCCAAGACGCTCCCCCCAAACGACGAACCCATCAACGCAACCATACAAGAAGAGAGCGCGGACAAAGAAGCAGGTGCGGGCGACACGCCGTCGCCGACAAACAGCGTCCCAGCTTCTTTCGAAGCGCCGAATGAGCCCGCTGCCGATCCAAACGATCCCGAGTTCGCGGACAGTCTGGGGCTTGCTGATCCTCAAGAGATCGATGAAGGTAACTGCTGCGTGCTTGCCGCGCTCGACCACACGGAGGTCATCGACGCTGCGAACATCGAAGTTGCCGCCGCCAATCAGCCCGTCCGCAAGTCGGCTATCATCGCATTTCCTGAATCCATCGAAGTCGTCTTTTTGCCATCGGGCGAGGTCGTGGCCCCAACACTGCTCACCTTGTTGGGCGCCAAGAATACTCGAAACGAAATTAAAAAGGTCACGGTTGTCGACCCTGCAACCACCGCCAAGCTGCGTCTATACGCCGTTGCTCCAGACGGAGGCAAGACCTTGGAATTCGATGGTGACACACTCCTAGCCTGGCGACGTCTGGACATTATGCAAGACGTCTCGTATCAGATCGAACTCGAAGGGTTTGATCGTGCCCGCGATGCCAATATCATCGCCGCGGCTATTGAATCCCCGCAGCGGCTTATGACACTGCACTTTGAATACTATCCCTATGTCCCGACAACCACCTGAGGCTTAAATGCTGCACATCATTCCTAACACCACTTATATAACGTATTAGATGAGTCGCGATGTGCCTCGCATTTCGTTCTGCTACGATTGCCACGTTGGCATCAATACAGGAGGGCTCATGCCGGGCTTGGGAACAATCATCAACGTTGTGCTTTTAGTTGCGGGCGGTCTTTTGGGATTAGCGGGCGGCCGCTTCATCACACCGCGCATCCAAGACACGCTCATGAAAGCATCGGGGCTGTGCGTCCTGTTTATCGGCCTTGGCGGCACCATGCAAAAGATGCTCCTTATCGATGGGAAGGCGCTAGCGACCACCGGCACCACCATGCTCATCGTCTCATTTGCGCTCGGTTCGCTCATCGGCGAGGCCGTCAACTTGGAAGCCGCCATCGAGAACCTTGGCGAATGGCTCAAGCGCAAGACCGGCAGTGAGGGCGATAACGAGTTCACCAACGCTTTTGTCTCGACTTCACTCACCGTGTGTATCGGCGCCATGGCAATTGTGGGATCGATCCAGGACGGCCTGCTCGGCGACTGGTCAACGCTTGCCCTCAAGGGCGCACTGGACTGCATCATCGTCTGCACCATGACGGCGTCGCTCGGACGCGGCTGCATCTTCTCGGCCCTGCCCGTAGCCGTGTTCCAGGGGACGATCACGTTGTTTGCCGGCGCGCTCTCCCCCATCATGACCACAGCAGCCCTCAACAGCCTTTCGCTCGTAGGCTCCATGCTCATCTTCTGCGTCGGCGTCAACCTCATCCGTCCTCAGACCTTCCGCACGGCCAATATGCTCCCCTCCGTCGTCATCGCCGTCATCTACGCCCTCCTGTTCTAAATCTATCAACGCAGCGGTATCTCGAACACCTGTTTGATGCTGTGCTATGATATGAGGTCACCGTAGCTGCGTTCGAGAGGAGGAGCGGTGGCCGACCAGGACATCAAGATGCTCATCGAGCGCATTATGGCCGAGGCCCGGACCCATCAGTCTGCCCGCTTCTCACATGAAGTCTACGCAGACGAGCCGATTCTCAAAACCGGCCGACAGATGCAGAATTTCCTCCCCGACCAGTACCGTAAAATGCGCGAGATATCGCGCTGGCAGGATGACCCCAAGGGCGGTGCGGGCCGCTGGCTTTCGGAAGCCGAGCTTTTTTACCGCCAGGGCCTGCTGATGGCCGACTTTGAGGACGACTGTCCCTACAACGGCACCTTTAAGTCGTACTTTCCCACCTACAACGCCATGAGCGACCGGCAGCTGCGCGGCTACTTTACCTGGCGTGCCCAAGTGCGCCGCGGAACCGTCGAGGAAACGTCTACGTCCTTTGCCTTTCTGTATCTCTATGAGCTGATTTGCGGCATTGGCGTAGATGACCCGCTCGACGGTTTTAACAAGATCAAGGCCTTTTGGGATGTCTATCGCGCCTTCGAGCCCGGCATTGATCGGTTTGCACGCGTGTGGTTGCAGGATTACGCCGTATTCCATGGGCTCAACCCCAAGCTGCTTCGTGACTCTAAAACCGTCATGTTCGATAACGCCCTTATCGAGCTGCGGCGCGCAGCACGAGACCTTGTACCGGCACCGGCACCGTCCGACCAGACCCCCAAACGTCGCAAAACCTCCGAGCCCACGCTCCCCCTTCCGCCCGATGAGGTGCGCGAGGAGCGACTCATGGCCGCCATCAACGCCCTCTCCACGTACAACCTAAGTAACTCGCGGCTCGACCGCAGCCACCACCGCGATCTGCGCCACGCGGCATGCGCCGTGTATGTCCGCATGGCGCGCTACTATGACACGCACCGAAAGACCGGCATCGTGGCGAGTTTATTTGGGGAGGAGACGGCCATGCCCTACACCATGTTTGCCTCGGCCGTATTCTTTGCGCCCGAGCGCCACGAGGACTGCGAATATCGCCTGGATCCTATCCATATCTACCGTTGCCAAAACGACTTTTGGGAATGCATGCGCATCCACGGTAGTAGGCAAAAGAGCAGCAAGCTCGGTGAAATGATGCGCGCCTGCGACCAACGCCTGCGCCTGGCGCTGGACCCCGCCCATCCCCTTAAGGAAGAAAAGGTCCCCAAATATCTGGCCAAAATTATCGATGACGAGATTGTGGCATGGCTTTCGTGGGACGCCGTACACCAGCCCGTCAAGATCGATATCGATCTGAGTCAGCTGGGGCACATTCGGAGCGCCGCTGCGCAAACGCGCGAAGCGCTTTTGATCGACGAAGAGCGCGAGGACGATGTGCCCACAGAGGTCGATACGGCGGAATCCGAGCAACCGGAAGCCAAGCCTGCGACCGACGTGATGGCCGAGCCGATCGCGGCGCCTACGGAGCGCAACAAAGCCGACGAGCCAACCATTTCCACCGAACAGTTTGGCGTCGTGGCACCGCTCCTCGCACCGACGCCAGCGGTCGTATCGACTGCACCCGCTGGCACCGCAACCGAACTCGCGCCCGCCGCAGATGCCTTCCTTCGCGCGCTGCTCGAGCAAAACGCAGCGCAAGCGACATTGGCGGTAGTGCAATCGGAGCAGAGCGAGGACATGCTCGTCGACAGCATCAACGAGGCGCTCTTTGACCTGGTGGGTGACACCGTTATCGAGTTTGGAGCGGCAGGACCGCAGATCATCGAGGATTACGAAGCAGACGTGAGAGGATACCTAGACCATGAGTGATACCGCATCCACAGCACCCCGCGTGCCCAAGCGCGTCGCTGCCGTCATTCTCAACTCGCTCAAGGGCGGCGTGGTCCCGCGCATCGGCCTTCCTTACATCACCGTAGGGCGCGAGGTCGAGATCCGCGCCCTGCTCACCGATCTGAGTCTCATCGCCGACGGTGGCGCGAGCTTCCGCTTTCTGGTCGGTCGTTACGGCGCCGGCAAGAGCTTTTTGCTCCAGACCATCCGCACGCACGCCATGGGCGAAGGATTCGTCGTCGCTGATGCCGACCTGTCGCCCGAGCGCCGCCTGCAGGGCGGTCAGGGACAGGGCCTTGCCACCTACCGCGAGCTCATCCGCAATATATCGACCAAGACGCGCCCCGAGGGCGGTGCGCTCAACCTTATTTTGGATCGCTGGGTCGCCTCGTGCGCCGACGTCGACGAGTCGGTCGTCAATGCCCAACTGGCCCCGCTCGAGGAGATGGTCCACGGCTTCGACTTCACCCGCATGCTCCGCCGCTATCGCATGGCCGTATCCGAGGGCGATGAAGAGGCTATGAGCCGCGTGACCAAATGGATTCGCGGCGAGTACCGCACCAAGAGCGAGGCTCGCGCCGAACTGGGGTCCTCAACCATCATCAGCGACGATGACTGGTACGACTACGTCAAACTCATCGCGCGTTTTTTGGTTTGCAGTGGCTACAAGGGCATGCTGGTGCTCATCGACGAGCTCGTGAATCTGTATAAGATTCCCAACGCCATTACGCGCCAGTACAACTACGAGAAGATCCTGACCATGTACAACGACACGCTCCAGGGCAAGGCGCAGTACCTGGGCATGATCATGGGTGGCACGCCAACCTCCATCGAGGACCGTCGCCGCGGCGTGTTCTCCTACGAGGCCCTGCGCAGCCGACTCGCTCAGG
Source organism: Collinsella sp. (assembly GCA_036304065.1). GTDB lineage: Bacteria > Actinomycetota > Coriobacteriia > Coriobacteriales > Coriobacteriaceae > Collinsella. The sequence goes on from JAXIZI010000037.1 coordinate 40,097, forward strand.
GCCGTTTTGCGCGCGAGGACCTTAAGGACATGCTCGCGCCCATCATTCGTCTGCAGCCACTCACCTATGAGGAGCTGCTGGTGCTCATCGAAAAACTCATGCAGATCCATGCCGGCTACTTTGGCTGGACGCCCACGCTTACCGAGAACGACTTGGTGGACTTTCTCAAGATTGAGTTTGGCCGCGTGGGAGCCGATACGCACTTGACGCCGCGTGAGGTCATTCGTGACTTTATCGAGCTGCTCGACATCCTATGCCAAAACCCCGACGCCAACGTGGCCGAGCTACTGCAAAGCGTCGGCGGCGACGCGCTGGCGCCGGCAACAGCAACAGGCGACACCGGCACCGCAAGCGGCGACCGCAATTTCGCCGAATTCACCATCTAACCCGCCAAAAAGGGACAGGTTTATTTTGGCAGGCTTTATCTGGGCAAACGTCGAGGCAGTGATGCGGCAAGCCACTGCTCACCGCGTTAAGAGGTTCGTATTTGAGAGGAGGCCCCGTGAACGCCTTTGACCGCTACGCCCCGTTTATCCAAGACTTCATCTACTCCCACGATTGGGAGAGCTTGCGCTCTATCCAGGTTGCGGCAGCTGATGCCATCTTTAACACGCAAGATAATGTGCTCCTGACGGCATCCACGGCTTCCGGCAAAACCGAGGCAGCCTTCTTTCCCATCCTGACCGAGTTTTGGGAGAACCCGCCCGCAAGCGTGGGCGCCCTCTACATTGGCCCCCTCAAGGCGCTCATCAATGACCAATTCGTCCGCCTCAACGATCTGTGCGAAGAAGCCGATATCCCTGTCTGGCACTGGCATGGCGATGTCTCGCAGTCGCACAAGGCTAAGCTCATCAAAAAACCGAGCGGCATCTTGCAGATTACGCCCGAGTCACTCGAGGCGCTCCTGATCCATAAGCACATGGCGATCCCTCGTATGTTCTGCGACCTGCGCTATGTGGTTATCGACGAAGTCCATTCGCTCATGCGCGGCGACCGCGGCGGGCAGACGCTCTGCCTTATCGAGCGGCTCTCGCGCATGGCAGGCGTGCAGCCCCGCCGCATCGGTCTGTCGGCAACCATCGGCGACCCCGAGCGCACGGGCGCCTTCCTGTCGCAGGGGACGGGACGCAACTGCGTCATCCCCCGTTTTGAGGAGCCGCGCCGCGTGTGGCGCATCTCCATGGAGCACTTCTACAACTCGGGTCCCCAGGCGCAGCAGCGAAGATTCGAGAGCATGGGTCCTCAAGAGGCCGAAGTGCTTGCGTGCGAGCGCATTGAGGCAGTGACACCCGCGGCGCTGCCCGCATCCGGACAAGACATGCGCCACAGCGGACAGCTCACACAGGCGGAACGTCGTCAACGTCGCGAGCAGGCGCGGGGCAAGGACGCTCCCAAAGACCGTCGCACTTCCTCGGCCCCCGAGGGCGAAGTCGACATCCCACGAGCGACCGAGCAGGCGCTTCTCAGCCCCACCGACACAGCGCCAGACAACGCCGACCCCGGCATGGGCTATATCTTCGAACACACCCGCGGCCGCAAGTGCTTGGTCTTTGCCAACTCGCGCGAGGAGGCAGAGGCCGTGTGCTCCATGCTGCGCAGCTACTGCGAAAGTCGACACGAGCCCGACCGCTTTCTAATCCATCACGGCAACCTTTCGGCATCGCTGCGCGAGACGGCCGAGGAGCTCATGCGCGACGAGGAGCAGGCGCAGACAACCGTCACCACCTCTACGCTGGAGCTCGGTATCGATATCGGCCGCCTGGAGCGCGCCTTCCAGATTGACGCGCCGTTTACCGTCAGCTCCTTTTTGCAGCGCATGGGGCGCACGGGACGCCGCGACCTTCCGCCCGAGATGTGGTTTGTCATGCGCGAGGAAGAACCCGAGCCGCGCACGATGATGCCCGAAACCATTCCCTGGAAGCTCCTGCAGGGTATCGCGCTCGTACAACTCTATCGCGAGGAAAAGTGGGTCGAGCCGCCCGAGCTCGATCGACTCCCCTACAGCCTGCTCTATCACCAGACTATGTCGACCCTCGCCAGCACCGGCGAGCTCACGCCGGCCGAACTTGCCCAGCGTGTGCTCACGCTCAGCTATTTCCACCGTATCTCGGCAGACGATTACCGTGTGCTGCTACGTCACCTCATTAAGATCGACCATATCCAGGTCACCGAAGGTGGCGGGCTCATCGTGGGTCTCGCGGGCGAGCGCGTCATCAACAACTTTAAGTTCTACGCCGTGTTCCAGGAAAACGAGGAGTTTACCGTCCGGAGCGAATCGGCCGAGCTGGGCACGATTGTTAATCCGCCCCCGCCCGGTGAGCGCATCGCCATCGCCGGACACTGCTGGATTGTCGAGGAAGTGGACTGGAAGCGCCACACTGTCTTTGCCACGCAGGTCAAGGGCCGGGTGCCGGCCTACTTTGGCGACTGCCCCGGCGACATCAATACACACGTACTCGAGCGCATGCGCAAGGCGCTCAACGAGCACGCGACATATCCGTACCTCATGGGTAACGCACGGGCCCGCTTGGCGCAGGCTCGCCATACGGCCGAGATTTCGGGTGCGGGAACCAAGCCACTCATCAACCTGGGTGGCGACACCTGGGTACTCTTCCCCTGGCTGGGCAGTTACGCCTTTTTGGCACTCGAGCGCATGCTCAAGATTAAGTGTGCCGCGGAGCTGGGCCTTCGCGGACTCGACCCATCGCGCCCGTACTTTATGCAGTTTAAGATGAAGGCCGACGAGGAGACGTTCTTTGAGGTGCTCGCCGCCGAGGCCGAGAAGGACTTCAATCCCATCGAGCTCGTCTATCCCGGCGAGGTGCCTTATTTTGATCGCTACGACGAGTACGTTCCCGAGGAGCTCGTGCGCAAAGGCTTTGCCGAAGGCGTGCTCGACATCGAAGGCATGAAGCAGCGCGTTCTCGGCTGGCGCGACCACGCCTAAGACCAGTCTTTTTGGGACGGGGAGACCTATTTGTCGTGAAGAACGGTGCCGAGGAAGTCGGTGTCGAAGGGCACGGCTTCGGCAAAGGCGTAGTTGCCGTCGCTGGCGATGAGCAGGTAGTTCTCCTCGCCGCCGAACTCCGCATCGCCACATGGGACCACCCAGGCGTGGGCGAATACCTCGAGTGCCGTGGCAGCGCAATCGCGCAGGAACGTCACATCGCTCCCCTCGCTTGCGCTCACGATATTGGCAACGTAGACGCCACCGACATTTAGGCTGCCCCGCACCAAACGCAACGCTTCAACCGTCGCCAGCTCGCGTACGGGCTCGGCACCGCCAAAGCAATCGCTCACGACCACGTCGTAGCGACGATGGCCCACACTCGTCACACCCAGATACGAGCGAGCCTCAGCAGTAATCACCCGCAAGCGGTCGCCCACCGTGCGCTCCAGCTCGTCCAGATAGAACCAACGGCGCGCCAGGCGCGTAATCTCTCCGTCATACTCGATGACGTCCATGCGCAAGCCCTCGTGCGACATCAGGGCGAATTTAGGATAGGCAAACCCGCCGCCGCCCAGCATAAGCATACGGTCGATGCCGTGACCATAAGCGTCGCGCATCGCATCCTCGGACTCAAACACGTCGTCAAACGCACGATAGTACGCAAAGACGGGCTCGGCCCAACGCTCACCGACATAGCTCGCGCTTTGGTAGACGCCGCCTTGCACCAACACGCGAATCTCATCGCCGCCCTCATCGTGCACGCGTTTCACACGCGCCAACCCATTGCGGGTTCGCGCAACCTGCAGACAGGCAGCGCGAACAGCGACGGCGGCCGCACCAAGCGCCGCGGCTCCCAGAGCAACGCCGGCAACGACGCCGGCAGAAACACTTGGCTTGTTCATCTAGAGCTCCTTTTGCAGATAGAGTCCATGGTCGTAAAAACCCAAATGGCGATAGTACTCGCGTGTGCCAATCGCGCTGATCACGTTGATGCGCGCATAGCCCGCGTCCCGAGCAATATGGCACGCACGCTCTACGAGCAAACGCCCCAATCCATGGTGCTGGGCTGCCTGGCCTTGATCTCCCACGCGCGCCGCCATGCCATACACGTGCACCTCGCGAATCATCGCCTCGTCCGGTGTCGTCGGCAACTCATCCGCATGCGCGGCAACAAAAGCACGATCGGGCAGAGACAGACGCAAAAAGCCCGCGATCTTGCCCTGCGGCGTCACCCACTGCAAAAAGCGCTCGTGCGTCACCGGCGTCTCGTACGCCACTTCCTCGTCAAGGGTCAGCTCATGCAAGTCGGCGCCCGCCGTGCTAATCTCGCGATAGCGAATCTCACGCACTGTCGCGCCTTCCCCACGAGCCGACAAGCGGTTTTCAACGAGCTGACGCAGGTTGGGCTTCTTGTTGCCCACCATGATGTCGTCGGAGCTAAAGTCGCGGATCATGCGACTGATGCGGCAGAACGCCGGCGTCACCACGATGTCGTCGGCCAACACATCGAGCAGCTCTTCCTCGGTATAGGGACGCCACTCGCCGCGCTCATAGCAGCCCACCAGACGCGAGCCCTCGATGAGCGCGCACGGGTAGACCTTGACCTCGTCGGGCATAAAGGCCCCTTCGGTCATAAAGCGCTCGTAGTCGCGCTTGTCCCCCTCGGGTGTGGCGCCCAATAAGTTGAGCATAAAATGCGCATGGATCTTAAAGCCAAAGAGGCGCGCAAGCGAAAACGCCTGCTCGATCTGAGCCACCGAAATGCGACGCTCGTTGATATCGAGCAAATGCTGGTCGAGGCTCTGGATGCCCATCTGAATCTTGGTGCAGCCCAGACGACGAATGAGCGTGAGCGCCTGTGGCGTCACGGCATCGGGGCGGGTCTCGATAACGAGCCCCACCACGCGATGCTTCGCCGTCTCGTTGATGCGCTGCTGACGCTCAAGCTCCTCCATCGTTTCCGTCTGCCACTCGGCAGCCTCGCCCCATGGCGTACCGGGGCCGTACAGACGACGCACTGCGCGGTTATAGCCACCAACGACAGCATCCACACGCCCCTGCTCGTCGGCAACGCCGCTCGCAAGCTCGGCCTCGTCGGTCGCAATGCCGGCAGCCCGATAGCGCTCGCGGCGCTCTGTTACCACCGGCGGCAGGGCATCGGCGGGAGCGTCATCGAGCAGGCGCCCTGCCTCGGCACGGCTGATGCCCGGACGCGCCAACATGGGGTTTGCCGCCACACCGGCGACGGCATCGTCATTGAGCGCACGGAAAAGCTCCGACATAAACCACGTCTGATAGCCTTCCGGATAGTCGCTCCAGGTACCGCCGAGCACAATGAGCTCTATCTTGTCGGTCGCATGTCCCATCTGCGAAAGCGCAGTCAGACGAGCGCTCACCTGCAGATACGGGTCGAAGCAGTTTTGCTCCGCACGGGCGCACGCCGGCTCGGCGTGCAGATAGCTTTTGGGCATGCGCAGATCGTTGGGGCAAAACAGGCAATCGCCCGAGCATGGCCAGGGCTTGGTAATGACGGTAATGGTCGCCACGCCCGAGGCCGTTCGGCGCGGCTTCATACGCAGGACCTGCAGCAGTTGACGCTCCAGATCGGAATCGACATTCCACGCAGCCCACCGAACCGGCTCCTCACGTTTAACCCGCTGGTAGAACGGCAGCAGACGGCGCTTGGCCAAATCGCGTTTGTCGGCACCCTCACGGCGCGCCTCGGCATGTATCAGTTTGACGAGCGCTTTGTCGTCCACGGTCTCGCCGCGACGCAGAGCCTCGAGTATGTTCAAGATAATCTGTTCCATGTCCCCATTGTAAAGGCAAAGGCGCCGAAGCCCGTCACGGCTCCGGCGCCTCCATCAAAGAGCATGCCTATATGTACCGATCTCCGAAAACCGCATGTCACTCCGGATCAAACGACATGTCGCCCGAACCGACCTCAAAACGATACGTAGCAGACTTATCGCCGTTATCGAATTCAAGATTCAAAATGGTCTCGCCGTCGTAGCCAAGCGGAAGGAAATCGCTCTCAAAGTCGCCGCTGCCCAAGGTGAGGCTCGCCTTAAAGCCCGTCGAGTTCGGAACCGTCATCTCCACATCGCCCGAGCCCACACTCACGTCCATCGACTTCGCGGGGGCCTGGTAGAGCTCGAACGTCACATCGCCCGAACCGACCTCGGCATTCAGGGTATCGGTCACGGTGCCCGTAAACTCAACGTCTCCAGAGTCCAAAGTCAGGTTGAGGTCATGACACGCAATGCCCGCGACCGTCAGGTCACCCGATCCTACATTCGCTGTAATGCCCACCATGTTATCGGCAACTTCGCGCGGCAGTTCGACGGTAACCGTGCGGTCAATGGCGCGCTCGTCATCGCAATCGAACTGGCGAATCTTGAGCGTAGAGCCCTTGATTTCGGCCAGGTTCTGGGTTGCCGCATCGAAGGCAACGGTCCCCGTTGCCACGCGACCGCTTTCAATTACGCGCACTGGCCCGCTGGAGACGTGTTTGACCTCGACCGTGCCCGACGTCACGTCCAAGTCAAGCGATGTGAACGCGTCGGCATCAAAGGTTTCGCTCGAAAGCTGCTGAGGCTGAGCGGAATAGTTACCGCCATCCAAAAGATCGTCCTCGTCAACCGCATCGTCCATACCAGAGAAGCCGGATACAACATCGTCGAGATCCCACGGGCCATCAAAATGAATCAAAGTCCGCGAAGTGCCAAAGACAAGCCCGATGATGAGCACAAACGCTCCGATGCCAACGCCCAAGCGTACCTTGGATTCATGCGAAAGCTTCATCATTCATCACCCTCTTTGGCAATCGGGTCAGCGGTAGTCACGGTAGCCACGTCAGTATCAACCGGAGCGGAAACATCCTGAGCCCTAGCGACCACCGGCGCCGAACCAACCTGAATATCTCCGCGCGCCCAATCGCCATCGAGTGCACGCGCCACCCAGTGATAGATGGGAATCGTAAAGAAGATCAGCGCAGCAAAGGGGCCGGCACCAAACAGGAACATCAGCAAAAAGAACAGCAGCCAACACACGGCCCAATACGGGAATGACTGGAACGGACCCTTCACCGGAGTCGGACCAGCCGCACCGGTACCCGTCACCTGAGCCGTCGCCGCATTGGCAGCCTGCGCACTCCAGCTTGCCGCCTGCGCCGCCTTGGCGGCGGCGTCACTCGCCTGTGTTGCCGCCTCGGTAGCTCGTGCCGCCGCCTCATGGGTGCGTGCGCGCTCTGCCGCCTCGGCCTCGCGCTGACGAGCGCGGTCCTCGTTCTCAAACTCGATATCGTCCTCGATCTCGTCGCTCGGATTGAGCAGCTCGTCCAGGCTCACACCATAGAGTTTGGCGAGCGAGATCAGGTTCTCGGTATCGGGCGAGCTCTCCGCGCGCTCCCATTTACTGACCGCCTGGCGCGACAGTCCCAGCTTTCGTGCCAGTCCTTCTTGACTAAAGCCTTTGCTGCGGCGAAGGTCGGCGAGCCGCTGCGCAGTTTCTACATTCATGGTTCCTCCTATGTGATGCCAGCCGTACCGCCGGACCGCTTTTGTTCTTAAGGCGCCTTGCACAGTTAAAAATCTATCCGCCACCGCCAAAAGCATGCCACCTATTCTAGTGAGATTTTTGACAACCGGCGGTTGCGGGCGCATATGAGCTGCGGAAATGTGTCCAAACAAAGCAATGACCCGTAGCTTGGTTGTCCCCGTTGCGGCGTTAACGGTAGTATGGTCGTACTGTTTATTCCGCACCGCCAACGGAGGGAGTTCCGCGCCGTGAACCGCGATTTCGCCTCATCGCTCATCCAGCTCAACAACACGTTCTATCGCGAGCACTCCGCTTCCTTTTCCGATACGCGCCAGGCCCCGTGGCCCGGCTGGGTACGCACCATGGATATCGCGCTCGAACAGCTCGACGTCGCCACGATCGAGCATCCCGTCCGCGTCTTCGATCTTGCCTGTGGCAATATGCGATTCGAGAACTTTGCCGCCGGCGGCGCACTTGCCGCCAAGGGCGTCGATGGCGCAAACCCCTCGGCAGATGCCAGCTGCCCGTTTGAGTTCTATGGTGTCGACTCGTGCCAAGACCTGGCCATCGATGCACATGGCCACGCGCTGCGCATTCCCAACCTGCACTTCCAGGAACTCGACGTGCTCGACGCCCTTATGAAGCTCAACCCCGCCGAGACGCCCGACGTGCTTTTCGACGCCCCGCTCGCCGACATCTCGGTCTGCTTTGGCTTTATGCACCATGTGCCGTCGTGCGAGTACCGTGTACGCGTGCTCGACGCCCTGGTGCGCCAGACGCGCCCGGGCGGCATCATCGCCATCAGCTTTTGGGAGTTTATGAACGACGAGCGCATGGCGCGCAAGGCTGTTCGCGCCGAAGCCCGCGCCGAGCTCACCCCGCCGTTTGAGGGTTACGATTCCGCCCAGTTTGAAGCCGGCGACCACCTCATTGGCTGGCAAAACGACCGCCACGCCTACCGCTATTGCCATCACTTTGACGATCAGCAGATCACCGACCTGGTGCGCGGCGTCCGTACGTTCTACAAGAGCGGCGAGGTCCCCGTGCGTGAGCTTGAGCGCTTCCATGCCGACGGTCGTAGCGGCGAGCTCAACCGCTATGTGATTCTCAAGCGCCTGTAGGCATCGACGACTCGCCGCCGAGCCGCACCGCATCTTCCGGGCAAACTATGCCCGCCCTTTTTCAATCCATTGACGGAACGTGCAGCTATGCGTTCCATACTTATGACCAAGGAGCCTCATGGGAGCCGTCCACGTTCGCACGCCTAAGAACTTTGTGCTCGAGGAGCGCCTGGAACGCTACGCCGATGCGATCGAGACGAACCCCGAGGCTTATGCCGGAGATTGGCGCGAGGCTTGCGCGCCAGCTGGCAGCAAGCCCTTCGAACACCTTCACCTGGATCTTGGCTGTGGCAAGGGAACCTATCTGGTCGAGCGCGCCCACCGCGAGCCCGACACCCTCTTTATCGGCATGGACCAGGAGCCCATCTGCATCGCCTATGCCGCGCAGAAAATCTGCGAACAGGGGCTATCCAACGCACTCGTCCTGCCCCGAGGCGCCGCATCGCTGCCACAGCTGTTTGCCGCAGGCGAGCTCGATGCCATCACCATTAACTTTCCCACGCCGCAGCCCAAGGCCAAGTACGCTAAAAAACGACTCGTCCATGTCGACCATCTGATGCTCTACCGCCCGCTCTTTTCAGCCGGCGCTACCGTCACGCTGCGCACCGATAGCAAGCCGTTGCGCGATTACGCCCTGGGACAGTTTGCCGCGGCCGGCTACGATACGCTTTGGGTAAGCGACGACGTCCGCCGCGACCATCCCGAGCACCCCGAGACCGAATATGAATGCCGCACGCGCGAGATGGGTGCCGCCGTCTATGGCATTTGCGCCACACCCGGCGCGCAGCCCAGCGATGAACAGCTCGCGGCGGGCCGCGCGCAGGAGCAAAGCCTTGCCTGCTACCTGCCCGAAAACCTCGATGCGCTCACCTATGTACCTCTGGGCATGGAAGAGGCCGTCGAGAACTTTAGAAACCGCGCCCGCAAAAGCAAGAAGCGCCTGCCGCAGGAGTCCTAGGGGCTTCTGATGGTCGCGGCGTCGGCAAACAAGTGAAAATAGGCGTCAGCGAACGACCCTCAAACCTAAGTGAGTAGACTTTTTTGGAAATGCCGAGCACCCAACATATTTGCCTCAATAAAACCGACGCTCCTATAAGTTGTCAAGAGGCAGTTTGCGGGAGCGTTCTCTCCAATTCGCACAGGAGCTCGTAATACCTCCTCTCC
>JAXIZI010000038.1:0-14853 GCA_036304065.1 Collinsella sp.
ACGGTTAAGGACCGGTACAAAGCCTTCTCTGGAGACGCGTTTTACGTAGCAGGGTACGACACGACCTACCGTCAGCTTCGCTACAACAAGGGCTACGACTATCTAGGCGCAGAGGCAATCAGCTATACGTCGGGTTGGTACGGCCCCAACTATGGACACATAACCCAGTTCAAGTGTAACTACCGTGTGTACAACTAAAGCAACCCGGCCGGGACGAGGGGCGACGCAAAAGCGTCGCCCCCGTTTTTAACCATGCCAGCTGAACCTGGTTCAGGCTTCAATGCAAGAAGAAGCAGGCCGAGGTCCAGATTTCGGACAAGAAGAGGGCGCTCGCGCGCGAGGCGCGCAAGGCACGCAACCACGCGCTCATGGTCGCCGGCGGGCTCATCGTGAACCACGCGCCGTGCGGCAACTGGAAACGCATCGACTGGGACAGGCTTGCGGCGTGAATCGACCGCCACGGATATAAGATCACCGGCTCCACGCAGCACGGAATCTGGACCCGTAACCTTTCGTAGCCCAGATCAAAATACCGGTTGTTTCCAGAAATCCTCTAGGAGGCGTCTAGATAGAGGATTTCTGGAAATGCAAATAACAATAATTTAGATTCCGAGCGTATCGACCGGAGCAACAACGATGCCTTCGCTAGTTACGTGAGCCGGCATACCAAACCCGATGACGATGAGTTTCGCCGCAGGCGGCCTCTCCCCGCGATCGACCAGCTTTCGCTCAAGTCGAAGCAGATTTTCCACTGCCTCTGGGACTTGGGGGCTCCCGAGCTTAACCTCAACGGCAACCCACGAGCCGTCACGACGATGGACAATCGCGTCGACCTCTAGGTCGTCAGCGTCGTGGTAGTGAGATACGGTCGCATCGCTGGCCGCCGCGTAAACCTTGAGATCGTGCAGCACAAGGGATTCGAAGAACAAGCCAAGGGTCTTCGGATCGGATGACAACGACTCCGGGTCCGCACCGATGAGGGCGACGGCGAGCGATGAGTCCGCAAGGTGCCGCTTCGCGCCCTGCCGCAACTTCACCGGCGACCTGAGAGCCGGATGCCACGCGGGGACATCGTCGACGATATTGATACGGCGCAGCGCGTCCATGTAGCCGGTAATCGTATTCTTTGAGACGTCAACGCCCAAATCCCTTTCGATGGACCTCATGCCGGCAAGAGTCGATTCATTGCGTGCAAGCGACGAGAGCAAGGCCCTTACCTTAACCGGGTCGCGTTTCACTCCATCCGCCCTCGAAACGTCAGACTCGCAAACACCGTCAATATAGGCGGCGGCTATCCGCATTGCGTCGGCAGTTGTCTTACCGACCGCTTGGGGCCAACCGCCGCGGCAGAGCAAATCCGCGATACCGGCGATACCGGCGATGGATCCGAGTGACGCCGCAACGGAATCGCCATCGAGCAGCGCACCAAGCGAGACCGCTCCCGACGAAATACCGAGCTCGAAAAGCGTCATGGTATCCATCCGCAAACGGGCGATTCGACCCACACCGCTGTGCATCGGCTGGTTCTCGGCTCGCGGCGTCGCAGATCCGGTGAGAATGAACTGTCCTGGCTCCCCTCCCCTGACATCGCATTCGAATCGCACGGCATCCCATAGCTTCGGTTCTTCCTGCCATTCGTCGACAAGCCTCGGGGTCGGTCCGACAATTGCTTGGGCCGGATCGAGACGAGCGAGCTGGAGGGCCGCAAAACCGCCAGATGGGTCGGAGAGAGATAACGATGACTCGGCAAATCTCTGAGCTGTCGTTGTCTTTCCACACCATTTCGGCCCCTGAATGAGCACTGCACCAAAAATGCCAAGGTCGCGCTCGACCAAGCAGTCAACACAACGTCCTATATACCTATCCATCGGCTTTCCCTCCAATCATTCATTTGAAATTATAGCGTCTATCTGCGTCGTTGGGACAAATAACGATTACTTATTGGGACGATTGACGGTAATTTATTGGGACGATTGACGATAGCTCGTTGGGACGATTTCCATTTTCTTAAGGCACTAATCAACGAGACCCACTGTGAACTATGAGACGGATAAATTTAGCTGACGCCTCTCATGAGTTCAGCAATGCTGATTTGAAATCCGTCGGCAATCTTCTTGAGATTTGAGAGGCTGACATTACGCCGGCCGACTTCAATGCTCGCGTAGTAGGAACGATCCATTTCAATCAAATTGGCGAACTGCTCCTGACTGCACCCGAGTCCAGCGCGGAGCTCTTTGCATCTCATGCCGAATGATTTCTGAAGCGTCGTATCCATGACAAAAAGAGTCATGGATTGTTGTATTTATGCCAACGGACTATATACAACAATCCCAGTTAAGGCGCATAATTATCTCTATTGGAAAGCGCTCTGATGCCCAGTCGGATAGGGCACGGAAAAGGAATGGAACAGCACAATGACTCAGGGAAAGCACTTCGCTGCCGGTGGCGATCACTTCGCCGCACTGCCAAACAAAAAGATTCACACTCCGAAGGGAATCGCGCGTCTGACCGTCACCGCGGCGACCATGGCCGCCATGACCGGATCGAGCCTCATCTCACCGTTCACGGCATTCGCCCAGACCGGTGACGGGGGCACACAGCACCCCGCCGTGATGTCGCCGATCGCCGCCCACGCCGGCGCGGCATCCGGTACCGGCGCGAAATCCGCCGCACAGACCATCGCGGACCTGCAGAAGGCAGTCGACGAGGCGAAGGCGAAGGAGGACGCCGCCAAGGCATCCTACAATGAGGCCGCCGGTCCCTACAACGAGGCGGCTTCCGCCCGCGACCAGGCCAAGGCATCCTACGATTCTGCAGTCAATGCCGGTACGGCAGCCGACCGAGCGGCAATGGACGAGTACGCCCGTCAGGTCGCGGAGGGCAAGGACGTCGCCGATGCCGCCGGCAAGGACCTCGAGCAGGCGAAGGCGGGTCTCGCAGACGCCAAGGCGGATGCATCCGAGAAGGACGAAGCGTACCAGTCCGCCATCAAGGCGGCCCAGTCTGCAAAGGACGCCCTCGATAAAGCCAAGGCCGATGCCGTAAGCGCCACCCCGGAGGCAATCAGTGCCGCCGAGCAGGCCGTGCGCGACGCCCAGGCTGCCGTGGACAGGGCACAGGCCGATCTCGCCAACGCCAACGCGACGCTTGCCGATGCCCAGTCCAAGCTGGTTGCGGCCCAGTCTGCAAAGGATTCCGCCGATGCCGTCCTCGCCGCAGCCCAGCAGAACAAGGACGCGGCGGATACGAAGGCCGCAGCCGCCAGCGCCGCCTACGAGAAGGCGAAAGCAGACCTCGCCGCAGCGGAGGCAGGCGCCAGCGGTCCGGAGTACGATGCGGCAAAACAGAAGGTCGCGGACGCAGAGGCAACCCTCGCCGCCGCACGAGCGGTGCAGTCCCAGTGCGAGTCCGAGCTCGAGCAGGTGCAGTCCGCCGCGGCAACGGCACAGACCGAACTGAATGATGCCCAGGCGTCCCTCTCCGTAAAGCAACAGGCCGCGGCCGATGCCGAATCCGGTGTGACCGCCGCCCAATCCGCCCTCGATGCCGCGAACGCCGACCTCGATGCCGCCAAGCAGGCGAATGCCGACGCCGTCGCCAAGCTGGATGCAGCGAAGCAGGCTGTCAAGGACGCCGAGTCCGCCAAGGCAGCCGCCGACGTAGAGCTTACGAACGCCAAGACCGCAAAGGATACCGCTGACGCGGCCGTGACCGCCGCCCAGCAGAAGGTCGACGAGGCACAGGCGAAACTCGACTCCGCCGATGCGCAGCTCAAGCAGGGAGCCATCGGCTTCTTCAAGGCCATGGGTGCCGATTCAGCCATCGAGATCATCCAGAACTGTACACACAAGGACTACACCGAGGTCGGAAACAGCCTCGATGCGACCAGTCTCGACAACATGCTCGCGGCAATCCCGTACATGAAGTCCATCAACGAGTATCGCAAGTCCGTCGGTCTCTCCGAACTCCAGGTCACCTATAAGCTCATTGCAGCGGCGATAGCCAACGCAAACTATTCCGATGTCAAGTTTGGACATTCCATGCAGTTCGATACGGCCGAAAACCTCGCATGGAATTATGGAACCGATCCGAAACCGCAGTGGGTTGACCAAGAAAAGGCTTTCTTCGATCAGGCGGTTCAGGAGCTCTATGGCGTCACCGGTCTAACCGGTAAGGATGCCGTAGATTTCTACAAGACGCATAGCGGGATTGAATCCTATGTCAACCAGCACTTCAAGGTTGCCGGATATCCCGCAACCGTCGGTCACTACCTGCATGTCATCAGCCCTGAAATCGGCTATATGGGCATGGCGGTCTGCAGCAAGGGAACCATGAACGGCTGGAAGACCGACAGCTTCGATACCGCAAACCTGGGTTGGGCAGGCTCCGGTTGGAACATGAACCCCATGTCCGTCGACGAGTATGAGCAGAAGCTGACCTCCTATATCAACGGTCTCAAGAACGCCAAGAGCGCACTCGACGCGGTCAAGGCCGATCTCGCATCCAAGCAGCAGGCAGCCGCCGGCGCCGCAGCAACCGTCCAGCAGAAGCAGGATGCCTTCGATGCCGCACAGACAGGTGTCGATGCCGCGAAGCAGGATGTCACCGATGCCCAGCGTGCCGTCGATGTAGCCAAGGCTGATGTCGCCGCCAAGCAGCAGGGCGTCACGGATGCCCAGACCGAGCTTGATGCGGCGAAATCGGACCTCGATGCCGCCAACGTAGCCGTCGATACGGCAAAGTCGACCGTCCAGCAGAAGCAGGTTGCTTTTGATGCCGCCAACGCAGCCGTAACGACCGCACAGTCCAAGCTGGACTCCGCCAAGGCGGACACCGCATCCAAGCAGCAGGGCGTGGACGATGCGAACGCCGACCTCGCGAAGTTCTTCCAGGACGTCGCCGACGCCAAGAAGGCGCTCGATACCGCAAAGAGCGTCCACGACGCGGCGGCAGCCGAGCAGGCCGAGAAGTCGACCGTCCTCGCCGACGCCAAGCAAAAGGCGGACGGCACCGCAAGCGCCCTCGCGGATGCCCAGCGTGCCGTCGATGCCGCAAAGGCCGACACCGGCGTTGCCGCCGACAAGCTTACCGGCTCCCAGACTGATCTCGAGGACGCACAGTCGAACCTCGACATTCTCACCGGCCTTGCCGCGAAGCTCGCAGAGGCACAGCAGCGCGAGCAGGATGCAGTAAAGGCCGTCAATGACACCAAGGCCGCCCTCGATGCCGTGAAGGCGGATGCCATCGCCGCCGAGTCCCTGGTCTCCGCCGCCGAGCAGGCAAAGGCGCAGGCAGACGCCAAGCTGTCGAAGCTGAACTCCATCGATGCCGGCGCGGCGATCGCTTCCGGCCATGATGTGAACGCGGATGACGCCCTCAACGCGCTTTTCGCCGCAGCAGTCGAGACACGTGCCAAGGTCGCGCCCGCCAAGGCCATCCTGGACGAGAAGCAGGCCGCGGTGGACGAGCTCCAGCCCGGCTACAATGCGACACTCGCCGCCTACGAGCAGGCGAAGTCCGACCGCATCGCAGCGGAGCAGAAGCTTTCCGATGAGATCGCACGACAGGAGGCGGAGGAGGTCGCAAAGCAGCAGGCGGCATACACCCCGAAACATCTCGCCGGCACGGATACCGCCCAGCCCGGCAGCCTCGCCCAGACCGGCGACCGCGCGGGACTCATCGGCGAGACGTTCGTCATCGGCGGTACCGTCCTTGTGGCGGCCGGCGTCTTCCTCGACCAGAAGAAGCGCCGCGAGCAGATGTAAAAGCGAGCCGGGCGTTGGATATCGGCTGGTGTCCAACGCCCGGTTTCATGGGCAGGGAGATCGGCGTGAGAACAAAGGCTATTATCGTTGCGCTTCTGGTGTGCCTTTCGGCACCTCAACTTGGATGTGGCAGCGTTGCAAAGCAAGGAAGCGGCTCTACGGAAAGGGCCGCTACGGCGGTAAAGAATAAAGACAAAAAGAAGCCGAGCGAAGAAAAGGCGGCGCAAACCTCTGGAACCAAGACCGAGGAGAAGAAAGAATCCGACGGCAAGGACCAGAAGTCCGATGACTCCAAGAAGGAGGACAACAAGTCCTCCGACTCGTCGAAGTCGGATAGCAAGGGAGATTCCTCCCAGTCCAAGCAGAATTCCGGCAATTCGCAGGGTTCCGGCAGCACTAACTCTTCTTCCAACAGCGGTAGCCAGAAGAAGTGGGTTGCCGAGCAGGGCCACTGGGAGACCGACTACGGCCAGGTCTGGGTCCCGAACGTGGTATATGTGCGACACGAGCGCTACTGGGTCAACCATGGCGGAACCAAAGTCGGACCGTTTGACAGCAAGGCCGCCGCATGGTCGTGGTGCGATAACGATGTTGATAATGGCGGTATCGGTGGCTCCGTAATCGACGACTCCTACACCACCAGCGAGGACCAGGGGCATTATGAGCAGCAGGCGACCGGCAGGCACTGGGTCGTGGACGTGGCCGGCCACTGGGAGTAATGTGCATCGTTCCTCTCCTCTTACATTCGGTAAATGTTTATTTATTTGTGGGCGGCCGGTTCGGCCGCCTTTTTAGACGCCCAGTCTGGGAGCAAGCGATAGGAAAGCAATCAAACGAGAGGCCGTTCCAAAAGAATCCGGCGGTGCAGGATGCTTCGGGCAAAACCGTTCGCAAATCGGTAAGGTCTTCCATCAACTTGCTCCAGCCCTCGCCCGGAGTCCGCTGCGCGGGACTCATCGGCGAGACGTTCGCCATCGGCGGTACCGTCCTTGTGGCGGCCGGCGTCTTCCTCGACCAGAAGAAGCGCCGCGGGCAGATGTAGGACAAATCGCATAACGACTCGGAAAGGGGAATCCCGCAAAAGGGATTCCCCTTTTGCGTTTCGCCCGACACGGGTCGTTGAGGCAGCTTCAGCTTACGGACTGCGGATTAAACCGATCTACAGCTGTGACTATATGTCTGTGAGCACATGTTAGCCTGGTCTTATGGTCACATATTTTTAAGAGCGCCTATGTTTTACCGACCGTTTGTCAGTGCTTATTGAACAACCAGTCGAACCCGGGCTTACCGAGAGTCTGGCGCATCTGGCCGGTCTGAAACTCGGTATGGGTCCCGTCGGGGCCAATGACCGTGTTCATACCACCGGCTCACGGAACGACCGTCTTGGTCTCACCGGTCGTGAGGTCGATTCTCATGTTGCCGACCTGGTTCTCGACGTGCATCTGTCCGTCGCTGCCAAGTACGTTCTGGAGCATGTCCGCCTCCTTGAAATCGTCTTCTTGCCGACAGTATGCCCGAAACGAAAAGGGACGCAGCATGAGTTGAATCTATAATTCTTCTATAAGGTTTCTAGGGATTTTCTAGAAGAATTATAGAAATAAATTGTTGGCTTCCGGGTGTTGAGGGTCTGGATTTGGCTATCTTCCTGCGGTAATACCGGTTAATAGACGAATTTTCAGGGTCTTTAGGTTAATAGTCGCTAATAGTCAGGTGCATGGGCACTATTAGGAACTATTAGGCTGAAGGCGAGCAATACACTTTGGATGGCGGCGCGGTGGGCGCCTGGTCATTTCCTTCCACCTTAATCTGATTGTCTGCCGCGCCGTCGCTTCTCAAATAGCTAGGCCAAATCGAAGAACGCGCGGGGCGCCGGTGATCAACCCGAGAATGCCGATGGCACGGATAAGGCGGGGATGACGGCCGAAGTCGTTCGGCCATACGGTAAGGACCGTTGCAAAACCGAGGTGGCCCAGAAGTGCAAACACTTGCCAAAAGCCAGTCACCACAACCCCCTCCCTCTCCCAACTGAGTCTTCATTTATCGTATCAAGGCGCAAACCAGAAAGGTACGCGTGATCGTGATTGTATCTAGAAATCTTCTAGTAAGTTTCTATAAAACTTCTAGAGTATTTCTAGATTTGCAGGGATTCATGGGTTATGGAGCATTGCGGTGCGGTAAAATGAATCTAGAAGGTTTCTAGAAATGTTCTAGAAGAATTATGGAGAGGACCGGTGCAAAAATGATCGTTTCGCTGATCAATCTGAAGGGCGGTGTGGGCAAGACGACGAGCTGCATCGCGCTCGCGACGGCCGCCGCTCGCGACGGCAAGGAAGTCGTCGTACTCGACGCGGACCCGCAAGGATCGGCCACCTTCTGGGCCGATAACGCCGAGGACAACGGCGAGGAACTTCCCTTCGCCGTCGACGCCGCGAACCCCGCAACCGTCAAACGGGCGGCGAAGAAGTTCAAAGGCGATCCGGGCCGCTGGGCCTTCATCGATTGCCCACCCAATGGGGCCATCTTGGACGCGGCGCAGGACGCGTCGGACTTCGTCATCGTGCCGACTGGCACCGGCAACGCAGACCTCGTGAAAACGGCCGAGACCGTGAAAACGATGGAAGCGAACGGGAGGCCGTACGCCGTGCTTCTTACCCGCGTGCTGACGAACACCAACGGTTTCAAGGCTGCGCAGGAAAACCTTGCCGCCGGCGGTATTTCCTACTTCGACACGGCGATCCGCCAGAAGGAGGACCTGAAGGGCTACTTCGGGCTGCCGTTCGGATCGGCACTCTACGGATACGATGACGTCTACAGCGAGCTCAGGGAGGCCCTGAATGGCCGTTAAAAATAACTTCAATGCATTTGCCAACAACAACACCAAGCCGGCCAAAAAGCGCCTCATGGACAACCAGGACACCGCACACAAGGGTGATGCCGGGACCGACGAGCGCAAGATGATTACGTTTTACGTGTCGGCAAAGAAGCACGCAGCCCTGAAGGCCTACTGCAAGCAGGAGGGCAGGACGATGACAGCTGTGATGCAGAACGCTGTCGATGAACTGCTTAAAGAGGCGGAAAACGAAGACCGATAGGTTAGTTTCGGAATCGATGAGAAAAGGAGCCGATATGACTCAAAGCGAGAAACGCAGGAAGCTCAGCGGCGACATCACCACGGAGCTCTGTGGGCTCAGCGGGCTTTCGCAGGTGATGAACACATCCGAAAACGAAGCCCTGTTCGCGCTGGCCGACCTTCTCGGCCCAGCCGTAAACCGATTGCTCGGCCTGCTCGAAGAGAGCGACAATATTGATTCGTTCACCATCCCAGAGGATGCCATCGAAGACTCGACGAAAACGGCCGAGGAGACGCGCGCCGAAATTTACGACAAGTTCGCCATCGAGCTTCATGGCCTAAAGGGCCTCGCAATGGCAATGGAGGAATCAGGGAGTGAAATCACGCTCGCTCTTTCAGACCTTCTAGGACCAGCCGTAAACCGATTGCTCAATCTGATTGAAGAATTGGAACAAGCATCCTGATATCGCATTTCGCGAACATATCTTAATCAAACGTCAGTCAAGAAGAGCACCGGAAGGTGCTTTTTCTTTCTTGTAGGCTCTCAGATCCGATTTAAGGCATCGAAATAATGCAGTCTGAGGAATACGGTCGAATTGGTTCCAAAGTGTCAGATATTCGATTCTGTGGCCGTTTCCGTGGTCTAGACGTGAGGTCGACTGAATGTCGGAATGGATAGCAGCTGAAAAAGATGCCCTATCTGTAGTCACCTCACGATTGCAAAAAGACGTTCGTCTTTCAGTGAGTTTCAAGCAAGGGTTCTAGGCCACTTGTGGCCCTCTCTCTTAATTCTCAATTCTCTTTTCTCTACATATATAGGGACATGTACTCATGCAACGTTAACCCCTATTTATCACGTACTGATGCAACATAAATGTGTACTCATGCAACGCTATGTGCGTACTCATGCAACGTTATGTACTGATGCAACGTTGCATGAGTACGCGTTAAGGGGTTATGACAACGCATTCAACCGTGAAGAAATATATTTGAACATCGTGATATATACGGATATACTATTTGCAATGTAAATTCGGCCAGAAAGGTATTTGAGATGGAATCCAAGAAGGACGCAACTCCGTCCAAGAAGCGCGTGTTGCTCACCCTTCCCGTTGAGCTCGTGGATTATCTTACCGAGGTTACCGAGCAGACCGGAATGAACAAGTCCGGGTATATCGGCGTGCTTTTGCGCAACCAGATGCTTCATGAGCGCGAGGATCGGGCTGGCGATGAGGAAAAATAGGCAGAAAAAAAGACTCGCAGCCGCCAAGCAAATGAGTCTTTCTTTCCGACGTGATATCGATTTGTCAAGGACATCATACCATAGTACCTTCGGTTCTACCGCTGGTTTTTGTGGATGTACCTTGGCAGATGATGCTGTCGGCTAGAGGTCGTGATAATCATGACCAGCTTGGCCAACGCTCTGGCTGCCGCCGTCGGCAGTCAATCTGAAAAATCGAATGATGCCCCTGCGCCGTTCGTGTTCCAAACCGAGCTTTCGGTTGGTGGAGGCAATCTGGGTACTTCCGCTGCAGCGCCTGTGCTGCAGCGCCCCGTCGCAACCCGTGAGCTCAAGGACTATCCATGGCTTCTCGTGCGCCTCGGTCTCGTTTCGGTGGTTGGCAAGACGATGCCGAATGGGCGCAAATGCTCGATCGGAACCGTTATCCTGCTCTCGCATATCGGATCTGGTCTTTCCGAGCTTCGTGAGTCAACGGCCGTCGAACTTGATATCGATCGGTGCCGAGTGAGTACAACCATCAACGAGATGGTTGGTTGGGGATGGGTCGTGCGCTCGGAAAGCGGGGCTCTTTCGGTTGACTTTGATGAAATCGGTAACTTTGTCGGCATGTCCAAAAGCGAATTGATTAGCGGTCAGTTCCTTCACGTGCCGCGATTCATGCTTGCAAGTGATGCGTTCCACGATGCAGCCTGTGTCGTGTTCGGCGACCTCGTGTCCCAAAGTCTGCTGGACCACCCCCGCGGCGCGATGAAGAACCCGGAGCTGGCAGAGCTCCTGGGTATTTCCGTCTCCGCGCTCCAAAAGGCTAGGAAGCATCTTGCCGAGCAAGGTTTCATTGAGCTCAAGAAGCAGGGAAAGCAGGTCGTGCCGGAAATCGCGTCGGGGGCCGCTGTTGCTGCGGTCCGTCTCGAAGATGACCGCACACGAGCACTGGAAGCGATTCTCAAGAAGTCGAGAAAGAGAAACAAGTAAATGCGCACTGATGCAACGTTGCATCAGTGCGCATTAAGGGATAAATCTAGATATTTTCTAGAAAATATCTAGAAAATAGCAAATTATTCAACTGCGTATTCATGCAACGTTGCATTGGTACGCAGTAGGAAGGCCAAATATGCCGTTACCAACGAAACTCCCGTCCAACATCGAAGCAGAAAAGAAAGTGCTGGCCGCCGCCATGACGAACCGCGTTTCACGCGTGGAAATCGTGGCAAGTTGCACGGAGTCAGATTTTTTCTCTCCGTCGAACAGGACGATCTTCAAGGCGATTTGCGATCTTGATGCGAAGGGTATCGGGGCCGACTGCGTCTCCGTCATCGATGGGCTTCGGAGCAGCGGAAAGCTCGCTGCCGTCGGTGGCGAGGCATACGTCATCGAACTCATCTCGGACGACTTTGCTCAGGCGTCGTATGAGCACTACGTTGACATCCTGCGACGTGACACCGCTCGCCGTAATGTCATCGCCGCGACCGCTGAAGTAACGTCGCTAACCAATAACCCGCCGATAGACACCGCGGAATACATCTCCGCAGTCCAGGACACCTTTCTCGCCGCGACCGAGCAATCCGTCCCAAGCGATTACAAGAGCATGGAAAGCGCTTTACGTCTCGTCCTCGATTCCGCCGAGGCGACCAGGACGGGCGGAGCGACGGACCATGTCAAAACTGGATTCTCCAAGCTCGATGAGCTTATCGGTTCGTTCGAGCCTGGACAGCTCATCGTCCTCGGCGCTCGGCCAGCGGTCGGTAAGAGTGCTTTCGCAATCAATCTGGCAACATCGATCGCAAGCGTTGGTACGAAGGTATGCCTCTTCTCGCTGGAGATGACTGCTACCGAAATAGGACAGCGCATACTCGCGAGCGCGTCGGCCGGCGCTTCAAGCGGCTTGACCATCGGAGCCATCAGGGATGGGCTTATCAAGGAGGGCGACCGCGCCCTGGCTGAGAACATCGTGGCATCCGTGAGTGCTCTGCCAATCGACATCGACGACACGCCCGGAACGACCGTCGCGTCCATTCGCGCCAAGGCGAGGCGCATGCTTCGCGGGCAAGGAAAGGGAATCATCATCGTCGACTACCTGCAGCTTGTTGATGATCCCAAGGGAAGCAAGTTCGAGAGCAGGAACGTTCAGATCGGCAAGATCTCCCGTTCGCTCAAGATCCTCGCAAAGGAGCTTAACGTTCCCGTCATTGCGTTATCCCAGCTTTCTCGGCAGGTTGAGAATCGCGTCGGAAAAGTGCCCCAGTTGTCTGATCTTCGCGACTCCGGCTCGATCGAACAGGACGCCGATATCGTTATGTTCTTGGACCGTTCAGCCGACGATCGAGAGGCGAACATGGATGGACGCCCGGCCAAGGGCATCGCGAATGTCATCGTTGCTAAAAACCGAATGGGGGCGACCGGGACTGTTGAGTTCGTCTTCAAGCCGGAGTACTGCCGGTTCTACGTTGCCGCAAGAAACGTAGCGCGATAATGCGGTGTATTGTGTACTCATGCAACGTTGCATGAGTACGCTTTTGCCCAATTTCTAGAAGATCCATCGCAATAGATGGATTGAAAAAGGGGGATCCATATGTATGGACCGGTGAGCAAGGACGGGCCGTCGATGGAGTTTGGCGAGGTCGGCGAGGAGATCAAAGATGAGGCACGGCGCCGGGTGGTGAAAGAAATCGTCGCAAAGCTCAAGGTCGATGCCGACGATGTCACCGAGATCACTGGAACCCCGGTCGAGGAGATTGATCCTTTCTGGAGCAAAGAGAACCAGAAACACCTAGAGGTAGCTGCAGAAAGGCTTGATTCCGGTAAGGGAGAGATGCACGAGCTCATCCCTTTAAATGACTGAAGCCGCCCCTACTAGGGCGGCTTCAGCTGCTGGGAGAAAACCCCAAACTGTTTCCATCCGCGCAGGGCGCCGGCTCTGCCAAGCCTATAAGCGCTCCCGTGCGCTATATGCATCCTACATTCTTATAGGCTTTCTTTTAGTACAAGCTTCATAGTTCAACCTGCAATTGTCCCAATGAATTACCTGCAATTGTCCCAATGAATTACCTGCAATTGTCCCAACGCAGCAGATAAACAGTATAATTTATCTGTTTAAGAAGTGGGGTGCACTAGTGAATAGATATATAGACCGATGCGTCGATCGACTGATCGAACGAGACCTGGTCATTTTCGGCGCGGTACTTGTTCAGGGACCGAAATGGTGCGGGAAGACGACGACGGCGCACCGCTTTGCGGAGTCATCGCTTTCTCTCTCCGATCCCGCTGGCGGCTTCGCGGCGCTTCAACTCGCTCGCCTCGACCCGGCTCAGGCGATAACCGGTGCGGCGCCGCGACTCATCGACGAGTGGCAGGAGGAGCCGAAGCTATGGGACGCAGTGCGTTTCGAGTGCGATGCGAGGGGAGGGGAACCAGGGCAGTTTATCCTTACCGGCTCGGCGACGCCGAACGATGCGGACCGACCGATGCACAGCGGCGTCGGGCGCATCTCCCGCCTGCGGATGGACACCATGACGCTTTCCGAACTTGGCGTCTCGTCTGGTGCGGTTTCGATCGGTGCGCTGTTTGCAGGCGATCCCGTTAAAACATCGCTCGGGTCCATCGATGGCATCAGCGGTGTTGCCGATATTCTCTGCCGCGGCGGTTGGCCTCAGGCGGTCGGCAGGACGACCGCCGAAGCGATGCGGATATCGGCTGCCTATATCGATGGCGTGTGCGAATCCGATGTCTCAAGAATCGACGGAGTGAGACGCGACCCGGAAAAGGTCAGGTCCCTGCTCTGCTCGCTCGCTCGCAACGAGTCGACTCTTTCCGGCACGAAAGCCATTGAAAGGGATCTGGACGGCGACATATCGAAGAACACAATTGCGAGTTACATGGACGCGCTGCGACGGATCAATATCGTCGACGACATCCCGGCGTGGCACCCGGCGCTCAGATCCCCGGTGAGGTTGCGCCAGGGCGCTAAGCGACATCTCGCGGACCCCTCGCTCGCCGTGGCGCTGCTCGGCGCGAATCCCAAGTCGTTGACGGCCGACCCGAAGACCCTCGGCCTGCTCTTCGAGTCCATCGTCCTGCACGATCTCAAGGTCTATGCGGCGGTCAACGACGCCTCCGTCTCGCATTACCACGACGCCGACGATCTGGAAGTCGATGCCATCGTCCACAGGCGCGACGGGTCATGGATCGCGGTCGAGGTCAAGCTAGGAAGCCCGCAGGTGCCGGAGGCATCCGAGAACCTGCTTCGCCTAGAGCGGAAGCTGGTCGAGCGCGGGGAAAGACCGCCTGCGGCTAAGCTCATCGTCATCGGGTTCGGGATGCCTACCCACACGACGCCGGACGGCATCACCATCGCACCCATCGATACGATCGGCATCTAGCGCGCAGCGTATCGGCAGCCTCTCCTGCCATACCTTTCGGTACACGCGGGTGATTTGCAAGTACCGACTATTAGCTGTATCGTCCGCAAGTCCTGTTTAATAGTCACTAATAGTGACGGTCGGGCAACGAGTTCGGGCTATTAGCCTTAATGTCTCCTATCCTCGGCCTGCTTCTTCTTGCATTGAAGCCTGAACCAGGTTCAGCTGGCATGGTTAAAAACGGGGGCGACGCTTTTGCGTCGCCCCTCGTCCCGGCCGGGTTGCTTTAGTTGTACACACGGCAGTTACACTTGAACTGGGTTATGTGTCCATAGTTGGAGCGGTACCAACCCGACGTATAGCTGATTGCCTCTGCGCCTAGATAGTCGTAGCCCTTGTTGTAGCGAAGCTGACGGTAGG
>JAXIZI010000039.1:0-25857 GCA_036304065.1 Collinsella sp.
CCAACCTCGTTGCGGCGCGGCTGCGCCTCTGGCACTTCAACAACATTGTCGCAGCCCCGACCCGCGGTCACGAGCGGGGGCTCCTGTCGTTTCCGTGCCCCTGGATTGGGTCATAGTGTCTGACTTATGCTCAACCTGCGGGGTTTCCAAGGTAGTCCTTGGGGACGTTCTTAAATGACTAGTCAAACAAGAACGTCCCCAACGACTAGTCGTTTAAGAACGTCCCCAACAACTACCTTCCTCTGGTGTAAAAGGTGCGCCATGTTCGGCGCTGGATTGTTATTCGTTTGTAAAGGCCGTGCTGCGCTTGCGGTAAGGGTCTATCAGATGCCCGTAAAAAACCGCAGTTGGCGCGGGCACTGCCCGATCGAGGCCGTATCTTTCCAAACAGCAAAGCGGGCAGGGTGCCCGCGAATCGCATGTATGAAAGGAAGATCATGCTCGATCAGGCTTATTCTCGTCGTCAGTTCCTCGGCCTCGCTGGTGGTCTTGCCAGCATCGTCGGTCTCGGTCTCGTTGGGTGCGGCGGCTCCGGCGCATCCGATGCCGCCGACAAGGGTAGCGCCGCTGCTGCCGAGTCCGTCTCCGGCGAGGTGACCTACGACGGTGCCTCTTCGTTCCAGGCTCTCGTCGAGGCCGCTGCCGAGAAGTTCATGGACGCCAACCCCGATGTCTCCGTCTCCGGCTCGGGTAACGGTTCGGGCAAGGGCCTGACCGCTGTCGCCGCCGGCACCGTCACCATCGGCAACTCCGACGTCTTCGCCGAGACCAAGCTTGAGGCCGATCAAGTCAAGAACCTCGTCGACCACGAGGTCGCCGTCGTGGGCATGGGCCCCGTCGTCTCCAAGAACGTCAAGGTCGACGACCTGTCCCTCGAGCAGCTCAAGGGTATCTTCTCCGGTCAGATTACCAACTGGAAGGAGGTCGGCGGCGACGACGCCACCATCGTCGTCCTCAACCGCAAGGCCGGCTCCGGTACCCGCGCCACCTTCGAGGCCGCCGTCTTTGGCGACGAGACCGTCGACTTTAAGGGCGACGCCGAGCTCGACAAGTCCGGCGACGTCCAGACTCAGATGGGCAGCACCGATAACGCCATCTCCTACCTCGACTTCTCGCACTTCGATGACTCCAAGTTCAACGCCATCAAGGTCGAGGGCGTCGAGCCCAAGAGCAAGAATGTCACTGATGACTCCTTCAAGATCTGGGCTACCGAGCACATGTACTGCTCCAAGGACGCCGACGAGGCCACCAAGGCCTTCCTGGAGTTCATGCTTTCCGACGACGTCCAGGGCAAGCTCGTCGAGGAGCAGGGCTTCATCCCCGTCTCTGCCATGAAGGTCGTCAAGGACGCCAGCGGCAAGGTCTCTGCTAAATAAGTAATCGCCCCGGAAAGGTTTGCAATGGCAAAACAGCTGCCAAAGCGCGACCTTGAGAACGTGGGCCTGGGCGTCACGGGCGCGTGCGTAGCGCTCGTGACGCTTGTCGTTGCCGCGCTCATCTTTATGGTCGCCCAAAAGGGCCTCTCGGCTTTTGTCAAGGACGGCGTCTCGGTCGTCGAGTTTTTCACCGGCACCAAGTGGGACCTGGCCAACACAGCCGAAAACGGCCTGCCCTATACCGGCGCCCTGCCCCTGATCGTCACCTCGTTTGCGGTCATGGTGCTCTCCACGCTTATCGCGCTGCCCATCGCCATCGGCTCTGCCATCTTTGCGGTCGAGATTAGCCCTAAGTTTGGCTCTAAGATCTTTCAGCCGCTCATTGAGCTTTTGACCGGCATCCCCTCGGTCGTCTTTGGCCTGATCGGTTTTCACGTGGTCGTCGGTCTTATGAAGAGCGTTTTCCACGTGAGCACGGGCCTGGGCATCTTGCCCGGCGCCATCGTGCTGGCCGTCATGATCCTGCCGACCATGACCACGCTTTCGGTCGATGGCCTGCGCGCCGTGCCCGACGGCTACCGCCAGGGCTCGCTCGCGCTGGGCTACACCCGCTGGCAGACCATCTGGCACGTGGTGCTCAAGTCCGCCATGCCGTCGCTCATGACCGCGGTTATCTTGGGCATGACCCGCGCCTTTGGCGAGACGCTCGCCGTGCGCATGGTCATCGGCGGCATCGAGGCCATGCCGACGTCGCTGCTGTCGCCGGCTTCGACCATCACCACCACGCTCACCACGTCCATGGCAGTCTATGCCGAGGGCTCGGCCCAAGACGATGTTCTGTGGGCGCTCGGCCTGCTGCTGATGGGCATGAGTCTCATCTTCATCCTGATCATCCACCTTATCGGCCGCAAGGGGGCGAAGGCTCGTGGCTAGCACGCGTATCCACATCGACGAGGCGAGGCTCGGGCGTGTCCAAAAGCAGGACCGCTTCGCCACGGGCGTGTTGACGGCGATCGTCGCCATCGTCATGCTCATCGTCGTCTCCATGGTGGCCTATATCCTGTTCGAGGGCATCTCGACGCTGTTCCAGCCGGGCTTTCTCACGGAGCCGTCGCGCGCCAACGGAACGCAGGGCGGCGTGCTCTACCAGCTGTTCGACTCGTTCTACCTGCTGCTGATCACCCTGATCATCTCGGTGCCCATCAGCCTGGGTGGCGCGGTCTTTTTGGTTGAGTACGCACCCGACGGACCCGTCCGCGACATTGCCTCCACCGCCATCGAGACGCTGTCCTCGCTGCCTTCCATCGTTGTCGGCATGTTCGGTTTTCTGGTGTTCTCGGTGCAGCTGGGCTGGAAGTACTCCATCATCTCCGGCGCCGTCGCGCTCACCATGTTCAATATCCCCATTCTGGTGCGCGTGATCCAGCAGGCGCTCGAGGACGTGCCGCAGGCCCAGCGCGATGCGTGCCTGGCCATGGGCCTCACCCGCTGGGAGGCCACGCTGCACATCCTGATTCCCGAGGCCATGCCCGCCATCGTGACCGGCATCGTGCTTTCGGCCGGCCGCGTCTTTGGCGAGGCCGCGGCGCTGCTCTTTACCTCGGGCATGAGCTCGCCGGTGCGTCTGAACTTCTTGAGCTTTAACCTGTCGAGCCCCACCTGCGCCTGGAACGTGTTCCGCCCCGGTGAGTCGCTCGCCGTGCACATCTACAAGATCTATGGCGAGGGCAGCCCCGAGGCCCAGCAGATCGTTTGGGGCACCGCGGCGCTGCTGATGAATTGCGTGCTGCTGTTTAACGTAGTCGCCCGTATCGTGGGCAAACAACTGGCAAGGAAGATGACGGCCGAATGAGCGAGATAAATGCAACGCCCGCAACTGAGGCGGCATCGTCCGAGACCCAGGACTTTTTGTCGAGCGTGGGGGAGAGCGAGAAGCGCGTGCGCGCGAGCGGCAAGGCCGTGAGCGACGAGGTCGTGCTCTCCACCAAGGACGTCAACGTGTACTATGGCGACCACCATGCACTGCACAATACGTCGCTCGACTTTCACAAGGGCGAGATCACGGCGCTCATCGGGCCTTCGGGCTGCGGTAAGTCGACCTTCTTGCGTAGCCTCAACCTCATGAATCGCGAGATTCGCGGCTGCCGCGTGGAGGGCGAGATCAACTATCGCGGGCGCAACGTGAACACCAAGACCGAAAACACCTACGAGCTGCGCCGTTCCATTGGCATGGTGTTCCAGCAGCCCAACCCGTTCCGCAAGTCCATTCGCGACAACATCACGTTTGCGCCTAAGCGCCACGGCATCACCGACCGCGACGAGCTCGACCGCATGGTCGAGGAAAGCCTGCGCGGCGCGGCGCTTTGGGACGAGGTCAAAGACAAGCTCGACAAGAGCGCCTACGCGCTTTCGGGCGGCCAGCAGCAGCGTCTGTGCATCGCGCGCACGCTGGCGCTCAACCCCGACGTGATTCTGTTCGACGAGCCCTGCTCGGCGCTCGACCCCATCTCGACGCTGGCGATCGAGGACCTCATGTCATCGATCGTGGCCGACCGCGCCATCGTTATCGTGACGCACAACATGGAGCAGGCGTCGCGCGTGTCCAACCGCACGGCGTTCTTCTACATGGGCGATATGGTCGAGTACGACGAGACTGACGAGATTTTCCAACGGCCCAAGGATAAGCGGCTGAATGATTACCTCACCGGCATGTTCTCCTAGTCCGGGACATGCTTGAGGCCCGCGGCGGCCACGGTTGCCACGGGACTGATTGGAGAGGCGGGTCATCTCTTTTGGGAGATGGCCCGCCTTTTTGTGTCGTGTGCGGCCCGCCTTTTCGCTGCTATTATGGACAACGTTGAATTTCTACGAAGGAGCAGGGCATATGGCGATTCTTTTGGGATGCGATTCCGTCAGCCTAGAGTTTCCCACCAAGCATATTTTCGATAGCGTGACGCTCGGCGTGGGCGAGGGCGACCGTATTGGTATTGTCGGTAAAAACGGCGACGGCAAGTCGACGCTGCTGAGCGTGCTCGCCGGCATGCTGGAGCCCGACGACGGCCGCGTGACGCATCGTCGCGGCACCACGATCGGCCTGCTCGGCCAAAAGGACCAGCTTGTCGACACCGACACCGTGCACCATGCCGTCGTGGGCGACACGCCCGAGTATGAGTGGGCGTCGAGCCCCCGCACGCGCCAGATCCTCGCCGGTCTCATTAGCGATGTGCCCTGGGAGGGCACGGTGGGCGAGCTTTCGGGTGGCCAGCGCCGCCGCGTGGACCTCGCGCGCCTGTTGATCGGCGACTACGACGTGCTCATGCTCGACGAGCCCACTAACCATCTGGACATGCGCACCATCAACTGGCTTGCACGCCATCTTAAGGCTCGCTGGCAGCGCGGTCAGGGCGCCATGCTCGTGGTCACGCACGATCGCTGGTTCTTGGACGAGGTCTGCACCAGCATGTGGGAGGTCCACGACGGCCAGGTCGATCCCTTCGAGGGCGGCTACTCCGCATATATCCTGCAGCGCGTGGAGCGCGACCGCATGGCCGCCGTTACCGAGGAGCGCCGTCGCAACATGGCGCGCAAGGAGCTCGCGTGGCTGAGCCGCGGTGCCCAGGCTCGTTCCACCAAGCCCAAGTTTCGCGTGGATGCCGCTCGTGAGCTGATCGCCGACGTGCCGCCCGTGCGTGACGAGCTGGAGCTCAAGCGCCTGGCCGTGAGCCGCTTGGGCAAGCAGGTTATCGATGTGGTCGACGTGGATGCCGGCTATGCCGATACCGACGGCGCGCCCAAGCAGTTGCTCACCGATGTGACCTGGCTCATTGGTGCGGGCGACCGCTATGGCCTTTTGGGCGAGAACGGCGCCGGTAAGTCGACGCTGCTCGACGTGATCCAGGGCAAGATTGAACCCACGCGCGGCCGCGTGAAGATTGGCCAGACAGTGCGCTTTGGCGTGCTGTCGCAGCAGCTCGAGGAACTCAAGCCCTACATGGGCGACACGATCCGCGAGGTGCTCGGCAACTATAAGAAGTACTACGTCATCGACGGCAAGGAGACTTCGCCCGAGAAGCTCTGCGAACGTCTGGGCTTTACGACGCAGCAGCTCTGGAGCCGCATCGGCGATCTTTCGGGCGGCCAGCGCCGTCGCCTGTCGCTGTTGCTGACGATTCTGGACGAGCCCAACGTGCTCATCCTGGACGAGCCGGGCAACGACCTGGATACCGACATGCTCGCGATTGTCGAGGACCTGCTGGACGGCTGGCCCGGCACGCTGATCCTGGTGACACACGATCGCTTTTTGATGGAGCGCGTGACCGACCAACAGTGGGCACTGCTCGATGGCCATCTGACGCATATGCCCGGCGGCGTGGACCAGTACCTGCGCCTGTGCAACGCTACCGCCGAGGGCGAGCCCGTGGGCGCGCCGAGCGCTAAGACCGGCACGTTCGACACC
Organism: Collinsella sp.; assembly: GCA_036304065.1. GTDB lineage: Bacteria > Actinomycetota > Coriobacteriia > Coriobacteriales > Coriobacteriaceae > Collinsella. The sequence continues at coordinate 5,833 of JAXIZI010000039.1, forward strand.
GGTGCGGCGGCTGCTGCCGACAAGCCCAAGTCGAGCGGTCAGCCCAACGGCCTTTCCAACGCCGAGCGTCAGAAGCTCCGCCGCGAGGTGAGCTCGCTCGAGCGCAAGATGGAGACGCAGCGCGCCCGCGTGGAGGAGGCCGAGGCCGCCATGGCCCAGGTCGATCCCACCAACTACACGGCGCTCGGCGAGCAGCAGGCAAAGATCGACGAGGCTCACGCCGCCATGGACGAGCTGGAGATGGCGTGGCTCGAGGCGAGCGAAAAGCTCGAGGGCGAGGAGTAGGCGAGAATGATCAAAGCCGCGTTTTTCGATATCGACGGTACGCTGCTGAGCTTTAAGACCCACCGGATTCCGGCGTCGGCGCAGCAGGTGCTCGACAGCTTTCGCGAGCAGGGGATTGCGTGCGTGATCGCCACGGGCCGTCCGACCTACCAGATGCCGGACTGGCTGTTCGACCTGGGCTGGGATGCGTACATTACGCTTTCGGGCCAGCACTGTTTTGATGCCAAGGGCGTCTACCGCAGCTGCCCGATCGATTCGGACGACGTCGCGGTGATTGTGGACCAGGTGGCGCAGGGGCGCTATGACTCGCTGTGCATGCAGGGCGAGAACTCGTTTGTGAACCGCCTGTCCGAGCGCGTGGTGACGGCTGGCAGCAACGCTGGAATCGTCTACCACGAGGAGCCGTTTGAGCACGCCTTTGACGCGCCGGTCTGCCAGTTTTGCGCCTTTGTGGACCCGGCCGACGAGCATATCGTGACCGATGCCGTGTCGCATTCGCTCACCACGCGCTGGTGCGACCTGTTCTGTGACATTATTCCGGCTAACGGCGGCAAGGACCTGGGCGTGGCGGCGACGCTGGAGCGCCTGGGCATCGACGCGAGCGAGGCGATTGCCTTTGGCGACGGCGAGAACGACCTGTCGATGTTCTCGGCCGTGGGCACAAGTGTGGCCATGGGCAACGCGCAGGAGACCGTGAAGGCCGCAGCGACCTACGTAACGACCGCCGTGGACGACGATGGGATCTACAACGCCGCGAAGTACTTTGGACTGCTATAGTTGCGGCTCGGCACTTGGGGACACTCCTTGCGGGGCGTGTTCCCATTTTGTTTTCGTCCCGCTCGTTTTGTGAAACACGGCTAACTTTTAGGCAAAGTAGTAAGACATGGGCAACTTTTGCGGTAAAGTAAGCCGTGGAAAGTATCCAAAGGCTAACTAGCAATCATCGCGAAAGGCGGCCCATGGCCCTACGTGAATCCGGAGAAGACTATCTCGAATCGATCTACGTTCTGTCGGAACGCCAGGGCATCGTGCGCTCGATCGACGTTGCGGAGTACCTCGGCGTAACCAAGGCGAGCGTTTCCAAGGCCATGGCGACGCTGGAAAGCAACGGCTATGTCGAAATGGGCAAGCGCGACGTTCATCTGACGGAGCGTGGTCTGGAGGTCGCTCGCCAAATGTGGGAGCGTCACTGCTTTTTCGTGGGGCTGCTGGAGGATGCGGGTGTTTCGGCTGAGGTCGCGTCGCAAGAGGGCTGCCACATGGAGCACTGCCTGAGCGAGGAAAGCTTCGAGAAACTGAGGGCGATGCTGAACCGGGGCGAGGCGACGGGCCAAGCGGCGGAATCCTAACGAACCCCCAGTAGCGCGGAGTTCGCGCAAAGCGCGAACCAGCGACCGGGACCAGCGGTCCTTTCGGCCAAGTCCATTTCAGCAAAGGAACCCCGCCAGCAAGCGATGCCCAAGAACTGCCACCTACGTCACCGCAGGCCGGGGCCGGGTTTGGTTTTGAAAACACTCCACAGCGCGAGGCCCGCCTTTCCGTTGCTCCGCAGGAGCAGGAAAGACGGGCCTCATGCGCGAGGACGTTTTCAAAACCAAGCCCGGTCCCGGCCGGACAGCCCACGAACGCTACAGGTTCTTGACACCCATCGCGCGCATGGCATTCAGGATGGCGATAATCGCCACGCCCACGTCGCCGAACACAGCAAGCCACATGTTGGCGATGCCCAGTGCCGCAAGCACCAGAATCAGCAACTTAATGCCCAGCGCAAAGATGATGTTCTGCCAAACAATCGACATGGTCTTGCGCGCCACGCGGATCGCGCGGGAGATGTTGGACGGCTTGTCATCCATGAGCACGACGTCCGCCGCCTCAATTGCGGCGTCCGAGCCCATAGCGCCCATGGCGATGCCAACGTCTGCGCGGGTAAGCACGGGTGCGTCGTTGATACCGTCGCCTACAAAGGCGAGCTTGCCCTTGCCCGATTCTGCTGCAAGCAGCGCCTCGACACGCTCGACCTTATCACCCGGTAACAGCTGCGCGTGGAACTCGTCGAGACCGAGTTGCTTGGCTACAGACGCCGCAACCTCCTCACGGTCGCCCGTGAGCATGACGGTGCGCTTGACGCCGGCGGCGTGCAGGTCGCGAATCGTTTGCTCGGCATCGGTCTTTATGGTGTCGGCAATTACGATGTGGCCGGCGTACGTATCATCGACCAGCACGTGGAGGATGGTGCCGACGATCTCGCAATTGGGCGCTTCGATACCGGCCACAGCAAGCATCTTTGCGTTGCCGACGATGACGCGCTTGCCGTCGATAATCGCCGTCACGCCATGGCCCGCGTCATTGGTGGAGTCGCTTACGCGTTTGGGATCGAGCTCGCCCTGGAAGGCGGTGCGTACCGACTGCGCGATGGGATGGTCGGAGAATGACTCGGCAAGGGCCGCGACTTCGAGCAGCGACTGCTCGGTATAGCCTGCCTCGGGGTGTACCGCCACGACCGAAAACGTGCCGTTGGTGAGCGTGCCGGTCTTGTCAAAGACGACGGTGTCCACATCCGCGAGCGTCTCGAGGTAGTTAGAGCCCTTGATGAGGACGCCCAGCTTGGATGCGCCACCGATGCCGCCAAAAAAGCTGAGCGGCACGCTGATCACGAGCGCGCATGGGCAACTGACGACGAGGAAGGTCAGGCCGCGCAGGATCCAGTCGGACCAGGCGCCGGTGACCAAGCCACCGCCGAGCGCGAGTACCGCGGCCGCGCCGGTGACAGCGGGCGTGTAGACGCGGGCGAAGCGCGTGATGAAGTTCTCGGTGCGTGCCTTCTTCTCACTAGCGTTTTCTACGAGCTCCAGGACGCGCGCGACGGTGGACTCGCCAAAGGGCTTGGTGGTGCGCACGTGGAGGAGACCCGTCATGTTGATGCAGCCGCTGATGATATCGTCTCCAGTTTTGGCCGGGCGGGGGACCGACTCTCCGGTAAGGGCGGCGGTATCGAGCTGTGTCTCGCCCTCGACGATGACGCCGTCGATAGGCACGCGTTCACCGGGCTTGACCACGATCACGGTGCCGACGGCGATGTCATCGGGGAAGACCTGCTCGAGTGTGCCGTCGGGCTGCTCGACGTTAGCGTAGTCGGGCGCGATGTCCATCATGGCACTGATCGACTTGCGGCTCTTGCCCACGGCGTACGCCTGAAACAGCTCGCCGACCTGGTAGAACAGCATGACGGCGGCGCCTTCGGCCATGTGCGGGTCGGTATCGGGGAAGAGCACCATGGCAAACGCGCCGATGGTCGCGACGGCCATGAGGAAGCTCTCGTCGAAGGCCTTGCCGCGGCGGATGTTATTGAATGCCTTTTGCAGTACGTCGTAGCCGGCAATCAAAAACGGCACGAGGAACAGCACAAAGCTGGCGTAGATGTCGCCCGGGGTGCCGAATGCGGCGGTAAGGGTGCCGAACTCATCGAGGGCGTACACCACGGCAAAAATGCCCAGCGCTACCAGGATGCGGTTGCGCTTATGCTCGAGTGATTCTTTTTTCTTGCGCTTCTTCTTTTTCTTTTTGGGGTCGGCGGTGGCCATGACTCGTATCCTCCCATTTGAATGTATGAACATTCGCTCATATAATTTCGCGAGCAAAGGCCGCAGCAAGCGCGGCCTTGCAGGTTGGCGTAAACCTGGGCTAGAGAATAATCTCGCAGTCCGGCTCGGCGTCGGCGGTGAACTCCACAACGCGGTCGAGGACCTCGTCGAACTCGGCGTCATCGGCCTCGAGCGTCAACTTCTGGGTCATAAAGTTGACGGACACGGATTTGACGCCCTCGAGCTTGGCCAGCTCGTCCTGAAGCTCGCGCGCACAGTTGGCGCAGTCGATCTCATCGAGCTTAAACTGCTTTTTCATGGTGGGTTCCTTTCCCTGTATTTGCGGCTTGGGTGCAGGCCGCGCTGGTACCGTGGTTGGCTGCTATTCGCAGATGTGGCTCATGCCCTGGTTGAGCATGGTGTAGACGTGGTCGTCGGCGAGCGAGTAGAGGATATTGCGCCCGTCGCGCCGGAATTTAACCAGGTGCGACTGCTTGAGTGTGCGCAGCTGGTGCGACACCGCGGACTGCGAGGTCGCGGTCGCCTCGGCGATGTCGGCCACGCAGAGCTCGCGGCCCATGAGGGCGTAGAGGATCTTGATGCGCGTGGTGTCGCTGAAGACCTTGAACAGGTCGGCAAGGTCGTACAGCAGCTCCTCGTCGGGAAGGTCCTCGGGCGAGCAGGTGGTGGGGATCGCGGGTTCGGTGGCCTCGATGTCGGGTTTCGTTTCATCAACGCGGATGCTCATTGCAATATCCTTTCATATGAACATGCGCTCATATAATTTACTTTCGATTATATGAGTGTATGTTCATGTGTCAATGACGTTCAGGTAATTCGTTGCACAAAATGATGGGGAATAGTGGACGAGATCCCGGACTGAGCGGTTTTGATAGCCGATGCCGGGGTGGGTGCCCCTGAGCCGTGCAAAAAATGGAGTATTCTGCAACTATAGGGGGTCTGTTAATTTATTGCAGGTCATATAATGCAGTTCAAGAGTTATCTTAGGGTGTTAATCCGATGAGTTCTTCCTCAAATGTTGCCTAACGCTCTCACGCAAGAGTGATTTCGCTTCACATTTGGATCCACTCGAGGGTGATAGACACCCGACCCTGCTGAATACTCGCAATTTTGCACATCGCTAGGGTACCCACCTTGTTAGCCGGTCTAGCTTCCGGCCCCGAAGATCCTGCCCTCGGGCGCGAGGCTGCTTGTTTGAGCAAATGATGGGCTGTCGATTTTGACTGTTTGCATGTCATCGATTGCCGGCGCTTCGTTAATCGTTGGATCATCCAACGTAGTGCCTTCGAGCATTGCTTTTTCGAGGTCGATTCGTTGACGATCTTCGGAATCCTGGCGAAGCTGCTTCTGAATTCGCTTTTTCTCTTCTATAAACCTTCTGAGCACAAACTGTCTCAGGTCCTCTTGCATGATTTGAAAGTCTTTTGGCAGACGCGAGGGGCGTACGCCCTCTTTCCGCTGGATTGCTTCCATGACCCTAACGAAAGAGCTGGCATGCATAAAGGAATAACGACTGACGGTGATGATTCCGTACCCCATGGACGCAAGTGCATTCTTGCGCTCCTCATCGATGGCGCGGTCTTCTTCCGCGTCATGATAAAAACCGTTGTATTCAATGTCTGTGCGAGATTTCTTTAGATACGCATCCATAAAGAACTTTTTGCGTCTCGTGAGATTCTTTGCGGCAGCGGTGACCTGTACCTCGTAATCGGTCTCAATTCCCTTAATACCAAGCCCTCCTTCGCTTTTGGGCAGCGTTAGAATCATGACAAAGGCTGTTTCCATAGGAGACCGGCATCCGTCGCGTACACATTGGATCGCCTTTCGGGCAAGGGCCAAACCGTCGCATCTGGTAATGGAATTAAAGAACTGCTTTAACCTCTCGGTCGAGGTGAGCGCGAAACGCTCGGTATAGGAGGTGGAAGAGTCGGTTCCAAGGGAATAAGCGCCGCACAGTTCAAAGTAGTACTCCACTAGTTCGCGAAAAGAAAGATAGGTGGCGGCCTGAAGTGCGCAAAGCTCAACGCCAACAATGAAGATGCCATCTTTGATCTCTATAAAGCGTGAGTTTGAGAATCGTTTTGAAGAAACGTGGCACTGACAGTTCATTGTATAGCGCGCATTCCTGCGATCAAACACCATCACCTCGAGGGAATCATTTGCGTCGAGGGAAACATCATTTTTGGTGAGCCATTCTGTGGCTGCGTCAAGGAGCGTTCCGGTGGGACATGATCCGTAAATCGCGGCAGGACTACAGGACTCGATGCCTTTCGCAGACACCGAATGCGCGGCCTGGTAGACCGCTTTTGCAGTGGTATGTGACAATACGATACTCATGATATATATCGTGTCAGCTAATGCCGTGTTGACGGCGCTGAGTGGAAAAGCCGTTTTAGAGGTCTAACCAAATGCTGTCCAAAAGCTTGACGCAATTATGAGTTGGTATGCCCTAAATAAAAGTTTTCGCAGCTTAGCTATAGCATATAAATACTCAATTGCCGCACATTTGATAGTGATGCATCACCATCCGACAACGAATTACGTGTCGGGAATTGGCCGAAATCGTTCGCAATGAGTGTTCAGAATTTGTGATGGCAAATCTATCTGTGGAACGTAGGGCGGCCCCGCTGCGGGGTTTCCCGCTGCGAGACCGCTCGTGATCTACGCCGGGGTTTGTCGCAGGCGTTTCTACTTGGCGAATAGGTTCTTGAGGTTGAACTCGGCCTGAACCGTGCGGAGCATGAGGTCGGTGTCGTCGAGGCCCAGGTGCTGCTCGTTGGCGTCGGCGGCGAGGGTGCCGCGGCGGCGGGCCCAGTTCTCGAGCGCGGCGGGCGCGGACTCGCGGGGGAGCGAGCGGACGTCGGCATCCAGGCTGCGGCAGATCTGGCGCGAGTCGATGACGATAATCTTGCCGGCGCGGCGTGCCTCGGCGTAACCGTCCAGGTGGATCTTGAACCAACTGTCTTCGAACGCGGCGTTATGCGCCATGTACGGGTACTTCTTCATAAGTTTGAGCAGCTGCTTCTGCAGTTCCTTGTTCTCGCGGAATGGTTTTTTGCCGTCGATGTCGTCCCAGGTAATGTGATGGATGTTCGATAGCGGCACATCCTCGCCGCGGTAGATGTCGGGCAGGCCGCAGTAGTGTGCCTCGGCGTCATGCGGGACGGCGTCGCTGGTGAGCTCCATGATCTCCCAGCCCACGTTGATGATATAGCCGCGCTCGGGTGCACGGCCGGTGGTCTCGATGTCGATACCGAGCACGGTGCCCTGGATGGGCTTGCGGGCGTAGGCCACGCCGAGCGCGTCGCGGTCGCCGCGGATTTCGCGCATAACGGACGCGGCGGTGCGCTTTTGCATCTTGCCGATGGCGGCGCAGGTTTCGGCATCGGACAGGCCGCGCGAAAGCGTCGCGGGCGTCACGTTGCGCAGGCGCGCCTCGCCAATCTGGTCGCACAGGTCGCGGTTGCGGTCAGCCAGGTCGCGCACGGTGGCAAAGTCGAAGCTGGGGTCGCCCTCGGCGGTAAAGTACTCGGTTTCGAGCACCTTAAGGGCCTCCTCGCCCTTCTGGCGCTCGGACTCCATGGCGCCGTGATCGCCATAGATAAACATGGGAATAAACGGCTGGCGCTCGTATTCGAGTGCTTGTGAAACGTTCATATAACTGCTCCTTGGACGGGCCGTGTCGCGCGGCTCGGTGGCATTGAGTTATGGCGAGATGATAGTTTACCATGGGCAACTATTGGCATCGCGCCTAGGACAACTACAATACCCTAGTTGACCGCTAGGACTTTTACAATGCTGCCGAAAGACATGAAAGGTTCCATCCGTCATGGATTTGCTGATTGATATTCTGCTCGACGCCGGCAAGGACACGCTCTCGCTGGCGCCGTTTTTGTTGGTGACGTATCTTGCTCTCGAGACACTTGAGCACGTTGCGGGCGACCGCGTTAACGGGGCCATCAAGCGCGCCGGTGCCGCGGGCCCCGTGGTTGGCTCGTTGCTGGGCATGGTGCCGCAGTGCGGCTTTTCGGCAATGGCGGCCACGCTGTATGCCGGTCGTGTCGTGACCTTGGGCACGTTGGTGGCGGTGTTCCTTTCGACCTCCGATGAGATGCTGCCGCTGTTGCTCGCCGAGCAGGTGCCCGTGCAGACCATGGCGATGCTTTTGGCTTCGAAGGCACTGATCGCGCTGATCACGGGCTTTATCGTGGACGCCGCCATTCGCGGCCTGCGTCGTAATGCCCGCGCGCATGCGGCGATTCGCCGTACCGTGCTGGGGACCGCTGCCAATCCGGCTCATGTGAACTGCGCGCACGACGACCATACCGGGGGCGACATCATTGATGAAGTGGCCGAGGCGGGCGTGAGCGCCGACCACATCCACGAGTTGTGCGAGCGCGACCATTGCGGTTGCGATGAAGACGAGGACGAGCACGAACACGGACATGGCCACGATCACGGTCATGAGGGCGAACATGAACACCATGATGGTCACGGTCACTCTCATTCCCACGAAGGGACGCCTGTCCTGTCGATCATCCGCAGCGCGACCTCGCACACCGTGCAGGTCTCGGTATTCATTTTTCTGGTGACGCTGATTCTGGTCGCCGTACTCGAGACGTTCGGCGAGTCCGCAATCGAGCAGTTCCTGCGCGGTAACGAGACGCTTGCGGTCCTGGGCTCGGCACTCGTCGGCCTGATCCCCAACTGCTCGGCTAGCGTCGTTATCACGCAGCTGTACCTGGAGGGCGCGCTACAGCTGGCGCCGATGCTCGCCGGCACGCTCATTTCCGCCGGTGTGGGCTACCTGGTGCTGTTCCGCACCAACCGCAGTGCCCGCGAAAACGTCCTGTTCCTGATCATGATGTACGTCATCGGTGCCGGCTGGGGCCTCATCCTATCCGCCTTCGGCCTCTAAGTGGGCCTAACAAAACGGGTTTCAAAATAGCCATGCTCGGCGCCTGCACAATGCGGCGACGCATGGCATTTTGAAACCCGTTTTTTGTTGAGCCATGGATTTTGAGCGCTCACACCGCCCAAAGCAAAAAGCAGATTTCCGGACATGTCCCAAAAATCTACCTTGGTTAGCGCAGCAGCTCGGTGAGGTTGCGTTTAAAGCGAGCGCGATCTTCGCTGGTGAAGGCTGCCGGCCCGCGGGTGCGACCGCCAGCGCGACGCACCTTCTTTTCCTCGTGGCGAATAAACAACTGCATGTCGATGGTCGCTTTGTCGTAGACGCGCCCGCGCACACCGATGGCGGCGGCATCGCGCCCGAGCACCATGCTCGCCAAGCCAATGTCCTGCGTCACGACCACGTCGCCCGCCTGCAGGCGTTCGACAATGGCAAAGTCGGCGCTGTCGGCGCCCACACTCACGTCGAGCGTCGTGACCCAAAAGCCGCGTCGCGCGTGCTCGGCATCGCGCGGGTCGTCGCGGCGAATGTGCCGTTCCAGGTTTTGCGTGCTGTTGCCGGCGATAACAACGGCGACGCCCGCCCGCCGCGCGCAGTCAATCGACTCGCGCGTGACCGGGCAGGCGTCGGCATCAATAAAGAGCGTTCGCGGCATCTAGTGCACCAGTTTGCCAAATTGAATAGCGCGAACAATCAGCGTAACGCCAAACACCAGCAGCGCGGCGCCGCTAAAGATGACGAGCATCTTGGCCGACCATAGCGGATAGATAAACACGAACATGCCGGCGATGATGGAGAGTGCACCGCTCAGGATAGCGAGGGCGCGGTTGGACGAAAGCTCGGACTCCAGAATGGACATGACACCTTCGACAATCCAGCCAAAGCCGGCCACGATAACCACCATCGTGGTGAGCGTCGCGGTCGAGAAGGCCTGGTTGCGCAGGATTATGACGCCGCCCAAGATAATGAGTAGGTTGGAGATGATGCTCGTCACGCGCCAGCCGGTGGGCAGCAGCGGCTCAAAAATGGCAGTGAACAGCCTGATGGCAGCAGTGATTACAAAGTAAAAACCCAGGACAGTCATCAAAAAGACGAGGGACTTGGCGGGTGCAAAAAGCAGCGCGATACCAGCAATGAGCGCTAAGACGCCCGTGATGGCGTAGATCCAGCGTACGGCCTTGACGGCTTTGCCCGCCATGCTTTTCTCGTCAAATCCAAACTGGCTCGATTTTTGGTCATCGTTCTTAAAGATGCCCATAATGTCTCCTTTCCGTGCGGCGTAAGCCTTGATCGTTACGACCAGTATCGCCTAAAGGCGCTGACGTATGGGTCGGGGAGGGTGAAACGTAACCCAAAGGCCCCGAATTGTTTCCGTTGTTCCCCACGTCGCGATTTTCTATTCAACAGGTGTAGAACATTGCAGCCCTGTTCGTTATTGCCTACGTTTTAGGTTAGATTTTCCTAAGAACAATTGCCCGAAATTGGGGGTCCCTATGAACGAAACAGTTCCCGCGGCGCCGGTAAGCGCTGAGTCGATGGCAAAGCAGGGTTGCGAAAAGCTCGGCTTGGACGCGTTTGATGCGTTGGTTCGCCGCGCCCGCACGTGCCGCCGCTTTGACGAGTCCATGCGCGTGCCGCGCGAGTTTTTGCTCGAGCTGGCGGAACTTGCGCACCTGGCTCCCTGTGGTGCCAATGCTCAGCGTCTGCGTTTTCATGTGGTAAGCGGTGCAGAGGACTGCGCGCGTGTATTTGACGAGCTCGCATGGGCCGGCGCACTTAAGGACTGGCCGGGTCCTGCCGAGGGTGAGCGCCCGACCGGCTACATCGCGATTCTTGCTGAGCGCGCCGTTCCGGGCAAGCCCGCCGCTCCCATTACCGATGTCGACACGGGCATTGCCGCGCAGACGATGATGCTCGCCGCCCGCAGCGCCACGCCCGAGGTGGCAGCCTGCATTTTCAAGGCCTTTACGCCCCACGCGATCGATGCCATGGGGCTCGATAACGACAAATATGAGCTCAAGCTGATCATGGCGTTTGGCGTTCCGGCCGAGACACAGGTGATCGATGCGATCGATTCCAACCCCGACGGCTCCATCAATTATTGGCGCGACGAGGCGCGGGTGCACCACGTACCCAAGCGTCCGCTTGCCGACGTGCTGCTGTAGTTGTGCGTCGTTGCGGCGCAATCCGGCGGTAAACCACCACAAAGGTACCTGTCCCCTTTGCGGTGGTGCGAGGGGAGGACGTGTGGCAGATTTGTATTTGGTGCGGCATGGGCAGACTGAGCTCAATGTGCAGAACATTTTGCAGGGTGGGCACGATTCGCCGCTTACGGCGCGCGGGCGCGAGCAGGCGCTGGCGACGCGCGCGGCGTTTGAGGCGCGTGGCGTGACCTTTGACCGTGTGTATTCCTCGCCGTTGGGCCGGGCGCGGCATACGGCTGAGCTAATTGCTGGTGAGGGCTGCTCGATAGAGCTGGTCGATGACCTGCGCGAGTGGCATTTGGGCTCGCTGGAGGGTACATCAAATCGCGAGATGCCGCCGCAGCCCTGGGGTGATTATCCGGTGGCCTTTGGTGGCGAGTCTGAAGGCGAGCTCCAGTCGCGCATGGTCGCGGCGCTGTCCCACATCATGGCCAGGCCGCAGCACGACTGTGTGCTGGCAGTCTCCCACGGCTCTTCCTGCCAGGAGTTTCTTGAGTATGTGACTGGCAGGGGAGAGCTACCCGACAACGGTGCCGTGCTTCATTTTGGCTATTGCGACGGTGCGTTTTCGCTCCTTGATTGGTAACGAACGAAAGGACCCCTATGAATAAAGATCTGTATCTGGTCCGTCATGGACAGACGATATTCAACCTTAAGCGTATCATTCAGGGGTGGAGTGACTCGCCGCTTACGCAGTTGGGTTGCGACCAGGCGGCGCGCGCCGGCATGTTTTTACGTGCGCGCGGCATTGAGCCCGATCATGCCTACACCTCCACGCTTCATCGCACCGAGCAGACTATCGCCAACCTGTGGCCGGGCTTGGCGTACGAGCGCCTGGACGGTCTGCGCGAGTGGTTCTTTGGCGACTTTGAGGCCGAGCGCGTGATGCTTATGCCCGAGCGCCCGTGGCGCGATTTCTATCGTCAGTTTGGCGGCGAGGGCCAGATGCAGGTGCGTGAGCGCATGGTGGCGACGCTGACCGAGCTTATGCGACGTCCGGACCACGAGTGCGTGCTCGCGGTGAGCCACGGCTCGGCTATCAAGGAGTTTTTGGACCACGTGCGGGGCGCGGCGGCAGACGAGCGCGAACGCGTGCCGGGCAACTGCTCGGTGCTGCACTTTGCGTTTGACGACGAATCCGACACGTTTGAGCTGATTGAGATTTTTACGCAGGAGGATTACGCACGCGAGCTGGGCCTTGAACCGCTTGTGGCTACTGCAGGTCCGCAGCGCGGATAACGCGAGCGTGGCGGCTCGGGTCGCCGGCATAACTTCTCGACGCAAAAGGGGCGGAGATGCATGTACCTGCTGCATCTCCGCCCCCTGTTTGTTGAGCTGCCGATTTTTGTGCTGCGCGGTCTGGTCTTGCTAGAACCGCGCGACTTGGTGCGTGAGCAGACCCGTCGGAACCTGCGGTGCGCCGCCGCTGACCTGCGCAGCGGGGAAGAGCGCGGCAACGGTAAAGTTGAACGGCTCCTTGCCGGTGTACGTTCCGGCGGAACGGGCCTCATCGGCCAGGAGCTGTGATACCCCGACTAGTGCGCCAGCGTAGGCAGGGTCGTCGGCCAGTACCGGCTCCGGCGCCTGGTCGAGCATGGCACGGATGGCGCCGACGGCGTCCTCGCGCTTAACCTCCCACACGCGGTGTGTAATGCCCGCAGGATCGGTGACGGCGTAGAGCGAGGCGCCCTCTTTGGCGGCGCCCAGGATGATATCCATGACGGGCGAGGCCTCGTAGGCGAGCGTTACGGGACGGGGCTGTACCTTGAGGTCGGCGAATGCGCGCGCAGCGGCGGCCGTATCGGCGGCAACCGCGTCGCCGCCCGCCAGCGCACCAACCGGGCAGATCGCCACAACGCCCGTCACGCGCCCCGGCTCCCCCGAGCATTCGTACACGTAATACGCCGCACCCGGGTCCTTGAGCATCAGGCCATCGGCAATGGCTCCGCGCAGAGCATCGTTGCCGCTCAGGATGCTGCCCATTGCGGGCAACGCCTCGAGCACGCGGTCCTGAGCCGGGCGGATGCAGGGAAACGGAAGTGCTTTCATGGGCGGTCCTAACGCACGAGTTGGTTTGTTCGCGGCTTATTATGCCCCAACTTGCCCATTCGCGTCCCAGAGCACGTTATCGGCGAGCGCGATGAGCACGTTCTGACAGCGAACGATATCGGCGTGGGGCACATATTCGTTGGGCTTGTGCGCGAGCGCGAGCGACCCGGGACCGTAGCTCATGCAATTGCGGTTACCTGTCTTGCCGGCAATGACGGCGGTGTCGGTGTAGCCGGTAAAGAAGCCGACGGTTGTGTCCGCGTCCGTCACGTCATCGGCGGCACGCTTGAGCGCTGCTAGAAGGGGAGAGTTCGGGTCGCGCTCGATGGCGGGGCGGTCGCCCGTCACGGTGTAGCTGCCATGGCAACCGGGAATGGCGGCTTTGGCGACGGCGATGGCCTGCTCTACCATGCGCTTCGCGGCTGCCGTATCGGTCGGCGGAGTCAGGCGCATATCGACCCAGACCTTGGCGCGGTCGGGCACGACATAGGGGCGATATCCGCCCTCAATTTGGCCAAACGTGATGGTCGAAGACCCCAGCTCATCATGCTCGGGCAGCGCTGCGAACGCATGGCGCAGCGCGCAGACGGCCTCGGCCATGGCGGCGACGGCATCGGCGCCCTTCCAAGGCTGGCTCGCGTGTGCCGTCACGCCAGCCATTTCAATCTCGAACCACGTACGCCCCTTGTGCGCCACCTGGATCTGTCCGTCGGTGGGCTCGGTGTCCAGCACCCATTCGCGCGAACCGACCCAGCCGGCATCGATGGCTGCCTCGGAGCCTCGCATAAAGTCCTCTTCGTCGACCGAGCAGATGAGCGAAAAGCCGCGGCGGGGTAGCGCGCCATCCGCCGCCACGCGCTCGAGCGTATGGACCAGTGCGGCAATGGCGCAGGCCAGGCCACCCTTCATGTCGCAGGCGCCACGGCCATAGAGTTTGTCGTTACGCACAACCGTCCCGAGCGGCGGAATGTCCGCGTCCCAGCCATCGCCCAGCGTAACGGTATCCATATGGCAGATATAGACGAGTCGCGGCTCGTCGCTTTGGCCCGGCACGGTGACCATAAGGTTGCGGCGCCCGGGGAGTACTTCGAGCTCTGCAATCTGCACGGCATCGAGTACCGGATGGCTCAGCTGCGCCAACTGTTCCTCAACCAACGCTTTGATATAGCGTTCAATCTCGCCCTCATACGCACCTGGGTCGGAACTGTCGATCCGCACGAGTCCTTGCGTAAGCCGCCAAGCAAAATCTGTATCAACCATAGGCACCTCACAGATAGTTAGGTCAACATACAGATTGTATGCCAAGAAGCGGCTCGGTGCATTTAATGGAGTGCTCACAGAAACGGGGGCGCCTCTCATGCGAAAGGCGCCCCCGCGGGCATTCAATGTCAGTGACGGGCAGGCCACATGGGGAACTGCCCGTCAGATCAGCCGGCGCTATTTGATCACGCGCACGCGATACATCGACGGAATCTGCTTGAGCGCCTCGATGGTGCTGCTGTCCAGGTGCTCGTCGGTGTCGAACATGGTGTAGGCGTTCTCGCCGGCGGACTCGTTGGTCATACGCTGCACGTTGGCGTTGTCCTTGGCCAAGATGGCTGTGATCTGGCCGATCATGTTGGGCACGTTGGCGTGCAGGCAGGCGATGCGGCTCGCGGCGCGCGCCTTGCCCATGCTGCAGGCGGGGTAGTTGACGCTGTGCGCGATGTTGCCGTTCTCCAGGTAATCCTTGAGCTCGCTGATGGCCATATCGGCGCAGTTGGCCTCGGCCTCGCCGGTGCCGGCGCCCGAGTGCGTGGTGATAAACGTGTTGGGCATCTTGACGGTTTTGGGCGTGGCAAAGTCGCAGCTAAACCAGCTCAGCTTGCCCTCGCGCAGGGCAGCGTCGACGGCGTCCTCGTCAATGATGGTTTCGCGTGCGTAGTTGATGAGCACGGCGTCGGGTGCCAACAGGTTAATCTGCTCGGTGCTGATCATGCCGATGGTGTCGGCCTTGCTGGGCACGTGTACGGTGAGGTAGTCGCAGCCGCGGCAGAGATCCTCGAGCGTGCCCACACGCTGCACCTCGCGGCTCAGCACCCACGCGTGCTCAACGGAAATGAACGGGTCGTAGCCGTAAACGTCCATGCCCAGGTCGACGCAGGCGTTGGCGACCTTGGAGCCCACGTTGCCCAGGCCGATGACGCCGATGCGCTTGCCCTTGAGCTCGCGGCCCACAAAGGCCTTCTTGGCCTTTTCGGCATCGACCTGAATCTCGGGGTCGTCGGCGTTGTCGCGCACCCAGTTCATCGATTGCACCACGCCGCGGCTCGAGAGCACCAGCATGCCTAGGACGAGCTCCTTAACGGCGTTGCTGTTAGCGCCGGGGGAGTTAAAGACGACGACGCCCTTCTTGGCGTACTCCTCGACGGGGATGTTGTTGACGCCGGCGCCGCAGCGGGCGATAGCGCGGATGCCCTCGGGCAGCTCGTAGCCGTGCAGGTCGGTCGAGCGCATCAGAATGGCGTCGGCCTCTTCGGCGGTGCTCACAAACTCGTAGCCCTCACCAAACTCGACCTTGCCGTCCTTGGTAATGTCATCGATGGTTTTAATCTTGCGCATGGAAAACTCCTTAGCAGGTTTTGATCTATACAGGGTGGTCTGAGATGGCTGATCGGCCCGCGCGTTGCGGGCTAGTTAGATCGCGGGCTCAAACTAAGCTGCGCTTCGAAGTCCTTCATGTACGAGGCCAGTGCCTGCACATCTTCCATGGTTACGGCGTTGTAGACGCTCGCGCGCATGCCGCCCACCAGGCGATGGCCCTTGACGTTTTGAATCTGGTGCTCGGCCGCGCCTGCGACAAAGGCCGCATCGAGCTCGGCGTCGCCGGTACGGAAGGTGACGTTGGCGATGGAGCGGCTGTCTGTCTGCGTGGTGCCATGGAACAGCTCGCTTTGCTCGAGCAGGTTGTAGAGCAGGTTGGCCTTGGCCCAGTTGCGCTCGGCCATGGCGCCAAGTCCGCCGGTTTGCTCCACCCAGCGGAATACCTTGCCGCACACGTAGATGCCAAAGGTGTTGGGCGTGTTGAGCATGGAGCCCTTGGCGGCCTGGGTCTTAAGGTCCATGTACTGCGGCGCCCGCGCAAAGGCGGGGCCGTCGGCGATGAGGTCGTCGCGCACGATAACCACGGTCACGCCCGCGGCGCCGGCGTTTTTCTGCGCGCCGGCGTAGATGAGCCCGTAGCGCTCAACATCGAGCGGCTGCGACAGAAAGCAGCTCGAGACATCTGCGACCAGCGGTACGTCGCCGCAAGCGGGCAGCTCGTGGTACATGGTGCCAAAGATGGTGTTGTTCTGGCAGATGTAAACGTAGTCGAGCCCGTCGCTCGCGGCCTCGGCGGCAATGCGCGCGTTGATGTCGGCCATGTCGGGGATGCGGTCGAAGTTGGTGTCCTCGGAGCTCGCGAGCAGCACGGCCTCGCCGTACTTGGCGGCTTCTTTGTATGCCTTGTTGGCAAAGTTGCCGGTCACGACGTAGCCGGCGCGGCCACGGCGCATGAGGTTCATGGGGATGCCCGCAAACTGCAGCGTGGCGCCGCCCTGCAAAAACAGGACGCGGTAGTTGTCGGGGATGCTCAGCAGGCGGCGCAGAGTTGCCTCAGCGTCATCGATGATCTGCTGGTACATGCTAGATCGATGGCTCATCTCGAGCACGGACATGCCGCAACCGCGGTAGTCCATCATCTCGTCGGCGATCTCGGCGAGCACGCTTGTGGGCAGTGCGGCCGGGCCAGCTGAGAAGTTGTGCACACGTGCCATCTTCTAGTTCCCCCTCGTAGTCGTTTGAACGTTCGGGATACTTTAGCACAGTGCAGCGCCAGGCGCGACCGCATCACGGTAAAACTCGAGTGCGTCGCTATGATTTACAGGATGGTTACATGGGGGAGGGGTGCTTTACTCCTCAGGCAAATCCGAATCTGCGAGCGAAGGCATGAGGTTCCTAGGCGCTTGATCTCTTCGTCGCAAATTAGCCACTTCCTGGTCACTACGACGCCAGTGTGGCGATGACGGCTTCGTCGCCGGCGTATATGAGGGTGTTGCCGTCGGGGATGATCGTCTGGCCGTCGCGCTTAAGCATCACCACAATAAACGGGTGCTTGCCCTGCGGCACGTCGCGCAGACGCTGGCCGGCCAGGCGACCGTGGGGCGTCACGGTGACCTCGCGCAGCGTAACCTCGGCACGCTCTTCGAACGTTGGGGCGGCCATCACCAACAGATCGCCTTCCTGGATCACGGTGTCGCCATTGGGCAGTACCGGGTGCGCCCCGTCGCGCAGCACCAGGACCACGAGCATGTCTGTGGCGCTGCCAATGTCGGCGAGCGAGCGACCGGCAAACGGATGTCCAGCGCCTACCTTGAGCTTGACGAACGACATGCCGTCTTCGTCGCGGTAGTCGTTAAAGGTGCGACGCACGTCGCCGGTCGCATCGATCATATCGAGCTTCTTCGCCACCGCCGGCAGCAGCGAGCCCTGCACCACAATGCTCGACACGGCAATCACAAACACCAGGTCAAATAGGTCGTGTCCGCCGGGAACGCCGGCCACCACGGCAAAGAGACTAAAGACGACCGAAGCTGCTCCGCGCAGGCCCGCCCAGCTTACGAGCGCGACCTGGCGAGGGTTCGTCCTAAACGGCGCTAGCAGCATGCCTACGGCGATGGGGCGGCTCGCAAAGAGCATAAACGCCATGAGTGCCAGGCCCGGTAGCAGCATTTGCGGCAGGCGTGCGGGTGTAACGAGCAGGCCCAGCAAGAAGAAGATGGTCATCTCTGCCATCTCGGTGAGGGTGTCAAAGAAGTGCGCCATCTCGACTTTGCCGGTGATGTCGCTGGCACCCAGCACAATGCCGGCCAGGTATACAGCCAAAAAGCCGTTGCCGCCCAGGTAGCTCGGCAGCGCGTAGGCGACGATGGCCACGGCGAACAAAAAGATGGTCTGCGCGTCCTTGGCCGTTGCGTGCGCGCGTTCAATCAGGCGGCCCGCCGCCCAGCCGATGGCAAGGCCCAGGCCCACGCCCAGGATAATCTGCTTGGCCAGCAGTGCGGGAATGTTGATGTCGCCGCCGGCCGCTAGTGTGGCGAGCACGGCGGTGAGCATGTAGGCGACGGGGTCGTTGGAGCCCGATTCGACCTCGAGCAGCGAGTCGGTGCCACCTCTCAGCGACAGGCTGTGCTCACGCAGTACGCTAAAGACGCTTGCCGCGTCGGTGGATGCCACGACCGATCCCAGCAGCAGGCCACCGATCCAGTCGAACCCCAGCGCGAAGTGGGCGAACACGCCGGTGATGCCGGCAGTGATGACGACGCCGAGCGTGCTCAGCAGCACCGCCGGCGCAGCGACGGGCTTGGCGCGGTCGATATTGGTGTTAAAGCCGCCGTAGAACATGATGAACAGCAGCGCCGTGCTGCAGACGGTTTCGGTGAGTGCGTAGTCGCTAAAGTCGATATGCGTCGGGCCGTTGACGCCCAACAGCATGCCCAGCGCGATAAAGATGAGCAGGGTGGGGAAGGGGAGTTTTTTGCCGACGGGTTTGATGGTCAGGCACAAAATGATGACGAGGCCGATAAAGAGAAGGATCTGGTTCATGGATAGTGTCCGCTCCTGGGTGGTTGGCGTGGCACGGTCAGTTGTCTGCGGTTATTTGTACCCAAAGATGGTGGGTTTATGGGGTTGGATTGCGGGCGTGCGCGATATCGTCATAGATGGCTGCCGTCTTTGCCTCTGCTCGGAAACCCTTTCCAGCTTTATTGCAACGGAGTACAATGGGTAACGTTTAAGTTCAACTTGAAGTTTTAGTTGCGGCACCGGACTTCGGCCGCAATGCAAGGAGAGGCGTACCATGGCGATCTATGTGACATCTGATGCTCACGGGCACGTGCGTGCGCTTGACGAGGCCCTGTCTAAGATCTCTTTGACGTCCGACGACACGCTGTACGTGCTGGGCGACATGATCGATCGCGGGCCCGATCCGGTCGGCGTTATTAAGCTCGTGCGCTCGCTGCCCAACGCCCACGTGCTCAAGGGTAATCACGAGCAGATCATGCTCGATGCCATCATTGGCCAGGATCCGCTCGATGCCGAGACCTGGGATATCAACGGTGGCTGGACGACGCGTGAGCAGCTCAACGACATGGAATTTGAGGCATACGAGGAGCTCGTGCGATGGATGGCCGCGCTGCCGCTCTACGCGGTGGTCGAGACCGAGGAGCGCCCGTATCTGCTGGTACATGCTGGAATCGAGATGAAGGCGGCGCGCGCGTTTTTGCTTGAGCATGGTGTCGATTGTGCCGATGGCGTCGGAGCGGTGGGTGCCGATCGCGAGCTGCTGCAGCAGATGCTCGCGGTGCAGTCGTCCGATGACCTGCTGTGGATTCGTCACGGCTATTGGGATGTGCCGACTGGGCTGCTTTCTGCCGAGGGCAAGGGTCCGGTCGTGGTGAGCGGTCACACGCCAACGGTGTCGCTCGGGCGTTATTGCGAGGTCGGTGGTCTTGCGGGGCTCGATGAGGAGTCGGGCCGCGGGCAGATTGTGCGCCTGGGCGGCGAGGATGCCGCCGGTGTGCCCGATCGCATCGACATCGACTGCGCTGCCGCCACCGGCTCCGAGTTCGGTCGCGTGGGCATCCTGCGCCTGGACGACGGGGCGGAGTTCTACGCGAACATCAACCCGGGCGAATAATCGGTGCAAGGGGTAGCTAATTTGGGACGGGGCTTATTTGACTACTTTTGCCCTTCTGCCCGCTAATTGATTTCTCTGGGACGGGGATTAAATAATCATTTGGCTGCCCGCCGGCTAAGTGAGTAGACTTTTTTGGAAATGCCGAGCACCCAACATATTTGCCTCAATAAAACCGACGCTCCTATAAGTTGTCAAGAGGCAGTTTGCGGGAGCGTTCTCTCCAATTCGCACAGGAGCTCGTAATACCTCCTCTCC
>JAXIZI010000040.1:0-8174 GCA_036304065.1 Collinsella sp.
CGAAACTGGAGAGGAGGTATTACGAGCTCCTGTGCGAATTGGAGAGAACGCTCCCGCAAACTGCCTCTTGACAACTTATAGGAGCGTCGGTTTTAATATCGTACTTTTCGGCATGGTTCGGGATATGCGTCCAAACGTAGGAGATGAGCCCAATTCGTGACGGACGGTATCCCGCCACCCCTCTTCGAGACAAAAATGATCCGTTTTCCTCCGTCCCCAAGGGACAATTTTCAAAACTACGCCGGATTACGGGGCCAGGATGCTGCAAGCCAACCATACCCTGCATTATCAAGAAACAATAAGCCATCTACCTGCGGGTTTAATTTCACTATTGGCACCATGGTCGCCAGTTGGCGATTCAGCCCCGTAAACCGGTATAGTTGCAATTTGGTAGCATTTCCCAGCAAACCAAATAGTCTCACCAAACGCAAAAAACCCGACCTCCGCATGGAGATCGGGCTTATAGGGCTCAGCAAAGCCGAACCTACACGGTCAAATGATCCGTAGCTTACATCTGCTCGGGCGCGGAAACGCCAACGAGGGTGAGCACCAGGGCGAGCGTCACGCGAACGGCGTCGCAAGCGGCCAGACGGGCGCGCGAAAGCTCGGGGTCGACGGGACGGCCCTCGCTCGGCAGAACCTGGCAGGCAGCGTAGAAGCTGTGGAAGTCGCCGGCGAGTTCCTCAGCAAAGTGCGTCAGACGGAACGGGGCGCGGTCGCGAGCGCAGCTGGCAATCAGGTCGGTGAGCTCGTTGAGCTTACGCGAAAGGGCGAGCTCGGTCGGGTCGGTCAGCAGCGAGTAATCGACGTTCTCACCGATGGCCTTGGCGGCGACGGCCTTCATGCCCATCTCGTCAGCCTGCTCGGGCGTAACGTCGGCGGCACGGCGCAGGATGGAGCACACGCGGGCGTGAGCATACTGCACGTAATAGACCGGGTTGGAGTTATCGCGCTTCTTAACGGCCTCAATATCGAAGTCGACCATCTGGTTGGAGCTCTTGGAGATGAGCGTGTAGCGAGCGGCATCGGAGCCGACCTCGTCGACAAGCTCCTGCAGGGTCACCATGGTGCCCTTGCGCTTGGACATACGGACGGGCTTGCCGTTACGCAGCAGGTTGACGAGCTGGCCCAGCAGAACCTCAAACTTGCCGGGATAGCCAAGAGCGTCGCAGACGCAGCGGACGCGCTCGATGTAGCCGTGGTGGTCGGCGCCCCAGATGTCGATGACGTGGTCGACGCGCTGGAACTTATCCCAGTGATAGGCGACGTCGGAGGCGAAGTAGGTGTACTCGCCGTCGGACTTGATCAGAACGCGGTCCTTGTCATCGCCCAGGTCGGTGGAGCGGAACCACAGGGCGCCGTCCTTGGTGTAGAGATAGCCCATCTTGTCGAGCTTCTCAAAAGCGCGGTCGACGGCGGAGGTGCCGGCGGTCTCGCCCTCGGTGTCCTTCACATACAGCGAGCGCTCGGAGAACCAACGATCGAAGTCGCAGTTAACGGCATGGCAAAGGTCGCGCATGTTGTCGACCATCTTTACATAGCCGCGCTCGCGGAAGCTCTCCATGCGCTCCTGCGGATCGGCGTTGACCCACTTATCGCCGTCGGTGCGCCAGAACTCGGCGGCCTCGTCGATGATGTAGTCGCCGCCGTAGGAGTCCTTGCCCAGGGTCTCGGCAAAGTTGTCCTGATACGGATGGGTCTCGGGATGCTCGTCGTTCTCGTCGGCAACAAAGGCGTCGCGGTCGGCGATCAGCAGCTTGTGAGCCTCGTCGATATCCACGCCCTGCTTGGCGATGATGTCGGCAAGCTGCATATAGCGCGTGCTGATGGAGTTGCCGAAGGTGTTCATCTGAGAGCCGTGGTCGTTGATGTAGAACTCACGCTGGATGTCGTAACCGGCGTGATCCATAACGCGGCAGAGCGAGTCGCCCAGCGCGGCCCAGCGGCCGTGGCCGATGTGCATGGGGCCGACGGGGTTGGCGGAAACGAACTCGACCTGGGTCTTCAGGCCACCACCGACGTTGGACTTAGCGAAGTCCATACCCTTCTCGCGAGCCTCGCCAAAGATGGCATTCTTGACGGCAACGGAGAGGTAGAAGTTGATGAAGCCGGGGCCTGCGATCTCGACCTTCTCGATCGCGGGGTCCTCGGGCATATGGGCAACGATGGCCTCGGCGATCTTGCGCGGGGCGCAGTGGGCCAGCTTGGCGGACTTCAGGGCCATGGTAGAGGTCCACTCGCCATGAGAAGTGTCAGCCGGTCGCTCGATAGCGCAATCGTCAAGTTCAAATGCGGAAAGGTCGCCGGCCTCCTGGGCCGCAGCAAGCGCAGCGCGTACCAGCTCTTCAATCTTCTCGGGCATAGATCCTCCTTGTGTTAAAGCCCCCGAGCTCTTGGTCACTCGTAGGGCAAAAGCCAGAGTTTGTAGCACTCTATCACAAGCGACGGGCACTGTCGCAGGGTAAAGCTAATAGATATTGCATATGCACAAAAATGACTACAGCTTGTATGGAGTCACTCAAAGATGCCGGTCTGCCTGCAGATTATGCAGGCGTTGAAAATGCATAAAGGTGTGAATGAGCTGCGTCTGTTATCGAATACTCTTACCTATCAGAGTTGTGTGCTTTTCCTGCATAAAGTACGGGTTTGCGCACGTCAGCGTGTTATTCTAGACATACGTAAATTCGTATAAGTTGGAGGTAGCATGTTCTCAATCGGTCAACACGTCATTCATCCGGGCCAGGGAGTCTGCACCGTCGTCGGTTTTAGGGACGACACACCGCAGCCCATGCTGCTGCTCGAGACCAAGCAGGGACATGCGCAGACGATCCTCATGTACCCCGTGGCGCAGGCCGACCGTCTGCACGCCGCCATCTCTCAGCAAGATGCCGAGCACCTGCTGAGCCACTATGACGAGCTGGAGTGCGACACCTTTACCGAGCGCAACAGCTCGCTTGAGGAGACACACTTTAAGCAGCAGCTCAAGCTGGGCGCGCCCGAGACGGTCCGCGTGGCAAAGACCATGATGCACCGCATTCGCCAGGCCGAGGAAGCTGATAAAAAACCCAGCTCCTACTACATGCGCGTACTCAAGGAGGCCAAACGCCGCTCCATCGAGGAGTTCGCCGTGGCCCTTGGCGTCACCGAGGAGGCCGCCGAAGCCCGCCTAGCCCAAGCCGCCCTCAACTAACCCATCCGCGCCAAAAACCACCACAAAGGGAACAGGCACCTTTGTGGTGGTTTTCTTGTTCTAGTAGTATTCATTCTTATCGATACCCACGAGCACAAGGAGTCTCTTATGGCAGAGCCGCTTACCGCCGGAATCACCCGCGACCGCGCGTTCGAACTGCTCAATGAGCACAACAAGGACCCGTTCCATATCACCCATGGCGAGACGGTCGAGGGCACTATGCGCTACTTTGCGCGCGAGTTCGACCCCGAGAACGAGGAGTTTTGGGGCATCGTCGGTCTGCTGCACGACCTGGATTGGGAGGAGCATGAGGACGACCCCATTAACCACACCATCTATGCTGCCGAGATTCTTGAGGGCGAAGGTGCGTCTCCCGAGCTCATTCGCGCCATCCAGACGCACACGTCGGACTTCAACACCTCACTGCCCAAGCCCGAGCTGCAGATGGAAAAGATCCTGTTTGCCTGCGATGAGCTCACCGGCCTGATCGGCGCTGCCGTCATCATGCGCCCGAGCAAGAGCGTTATGGACTTTACGACTAAGTCGCTCAAGAAGAAGTTCAAGGACAAACGCTTTGCCGCCGGCTGCTCGCGCGACGTGATTTCGCAGGGCGCCGAGATGTTGGGCTGGGAGCTCCCCGAGCTCTTTGACCGCACCATCGCGGCCATGCAGTCCTTCGCCCCCGACCGAGATACCTTCCAGGCCTAACCGTCAACGCCACCTAAAACCACCACAAAGGGGACAGGCACCTTTGTGGTGGTTTTTGTTTGCGCGGGCGTTAGGGACGGACCTGGCCGGTGCCGCGGAGCTTGTATTTGTAGGTGGTGAGGGCCTCGGCGGCAAAGGGGCCACGGGCGTGGAGTTTTTGGGTCGAGATGCCGATCTCGGCACCCAGGCCAAACTCGCCGCCGTCAGTGAAGCGAGTGCTGGCGTTGGAGTACACGGCCGAGGCATCGACAGCATCGAGGAAGCGCTCGCAAGCATCCGTATCCTCGGCAACGATGGCCTCGGAGTGCATCGTGCCGTAGCGGTTGATGTGTGCGATGGCCTCGTCCTCGTTTGCCACGACCTTCACGCTCATCTCGAGCGCCAGGTACTCGCGACCCCAGTCCTCCTCAGTCGCGGCGACGTAGTCATCGCCCTCCACAAGCCCGGCATCGGCGCATGCGGCGCAGGTTGCCTCGTCGCCGTGAATCAGCACGCCGTGGTCATGCAGCACGGTCACGACCGCGGGCAAAAACGCATCGGCCACAGCACGGTCGACCAGCAGCGACTCGGCGGCATTGCACACGCCTACGCGCTGGGTCTTGGCATTAACGATAATGTTGAGCGCCTTATCAAAGTCGGCGGATTCATGCACGTAGATGTGGCAGTTGCCCGTGCCCGTCTCGATCACCGGCACAAGCGACTCGCGCACGCAGCGCTGGATCAGGCCTGCACCTCCGCGCGGAATGAGTACGTCGACAATACCGCGGAGCTTCATGAGCTCGCCGGTGGCCTCGCGGTCGGTGGACTCGATCATCGACACGGCCTCGCGCGGGAAGCCCTTGGCCTCGAGCGCATCGGCCAGCAGCTCGGCGATCATGGCACACGAGTGATAGGCCAGCGAGCCGCCGCGTAGAATGCAGGCGTTGCCGGTACGGATGCAGATGCCTGCGGCGTCGGCCGTCACGTTGGGGCGCGCCTCGTAGACCATGGCGACCAGGCCCAACGGCACGCTCACGCGGGTCAGGTCCACACCGCTCGCAAGCACGCGGTGGTCGAGCACGCGGCCGACGGGATCGGGCAGCTCGGCGAGCTTCTCCAAACCGGCGGCCATGCCCTCGACGCGCTCAGGCGTCAGCAGCAGACGGTCGAGCAGACCGGCCGAAGTGCCCGCATCGCGCGCGGCGGACATATCGAGCTCGTTGGCGGCGACGATGGAGTCGACACCGTTGCGCAGTGCTGCGGCCATGGCGCGCACGGCCTCCTGGCGCTGCTCATCGCTCGCCGTGGCAAGCGAGACCGACGCTGCCTTGGCGGCAACGGCAAGATCGTGGACATACGTGGCTATATCGACCGACATGGGCGGCCCTTTCTCCTAGAAGTTTGCAACCATGGTAGCCGATTTGCGCATGGCCTCGCCCGCGGCGGTAGAATTGGTCAACCCGAAACACCGCAACGAACGGAAGTACCGCATGGCCCTCATCACTTCATACAACGTCCCCGGCCTCTATGTCGAGGACCACAGCATCGACGTCCCCCTTGACTGGCGCGGCCTGGAGCCGATGCTCCTGGCCGTCGGCAACACCATGCGCCGCGGCGCTATGCCGGCACCAATCGCCGGCGCGCCCGAGAGCATCAAGCTCTTCTACCGCGTGGTTTGCGCGCCCGACCGCATCAACGACGATCTGCCGCTGCTCCTGTTTTTGCAGGGCGGCCCTGGTGGCGAGAGCCCGCGTCCGCTCTCACCCACGAGCGACGGCTGGATTGAGGAAGCCGTCAAACACTTCCGCGTGGTCCTTCCCGACCAGCGCGGCACGGGGCGCAGCAGCTGTGTAGACGGGCGTACGATCGCGGCTCTGGGCGAGCGCGCGACGGCGGCCGGCTCCGATGCCGCACGCTCGCAGGCGGACTTCCTCAAGCGCCACCTCGTCAGCTCCATCGTGCGCGATTTTGAGTACCTGCGCCTGGTGGGCTTTGGCGGTAAGCCCTGGGTCACGCTCGGCCAGAGCTACGGCGGCTTTTTGACGCTGAGTTATCTGTCGCTCTTCCCCGAGGGCGTGGCGGCGAGCTTTACCTGCGGCGGCATCCCCCACGTGCCGGCGAGCGCCAGCGAGGTCTACGCGCACACCTTCCCGCGCATGGCCGCCAAGACGCAGCAGTATTACGACCGCTACCCCGCCGACGTCGAGCGCGTGGCAGCCTTGGCCGATGCGCTCGAGGCACAGAAGCCCGTGCTGCCCGACGGCTCGCCGATGACGGTCGAGCGCCTACAGCTCATGGGCAGCGACTTTGGTATGAAGCCGAGCTTTGAGCGCATGCACTGGATTATCGACCACGCGTTTGTTGATGGCGATGGCACGCTGAGCTGCGGCTCCTCGGTATCCGACGGCTTTTTGATGCGCGCATTCGAGCGCACCAACACACGCACGAATCCGCTGTACTGGACGCTGCAGGAGTTCATCTACGCCGACGGCGACACCATGCCCATTCGCTGGGCCGCGGCAGAGGAAAAGGCACACCGCGCCGAGTTCGACACGCTCGCGCGCCCGCTCATGTTTACCGGCGAGGCCATGTTCCCGTGGATGTTTGAGCAGATGCCCGAGCTCAAGCCCTTCAAGCCCGCCATGGACCTGCTGATGGAAGACACCAGCTGGGACAAGATCTACGACTCGCAGCGCCTGGCCTGCAACGAAGTGCCACTCCAGGCCGCCGTGTACTTCGATGACATGTACGTGGATTCGGGTCTGCAGCTCGACACGCTCAGTCGCGTGGGCAACTCGCATGCCTGGGTGACGAACGAGTTTGAACACGATGGCCTGCACGGCAGCGTGGTGTTCAAGCACCTCTTCAACGAAGCCCTCAACCGAGGAGACCTGCGCCAGATCTTCTAGCAAAGGAGTGTCCCCACCTGCCGGCACAAAAGAAACGTCCCCAGGTGCCGGCACGAGAAAGACAGCGCTGCGGGAAACGATCCGCAGCGCTGTCTTTCTTTATGCAAATACGATCAAGTTATCCCTGTGTATCGCCGGCTTCTCGGC
This sequence comes from Collinsella sp., assembly GCA_036304065.1. GTDB lineage: Bacteria > Actinomycetota > Coriobacteriia > Coriobacteriales > Coriobacteriaceae > Collinsella. The sequence goes on from JAXIZI010000040.1 coordinate 6,934, forward strand.
CAGGTTAGCGAGCAGGCGGTTGCTGGCGATCTGGTCCTGGCGGCGACCGGCAGCAAGTTCCAGCACGTCCGAATCGGCCTCGGCGATACCGCGGGCGACAACCATACCGCTCGGGTCGCACACGTCGAGCACATCGCCCTCGGCAAACTGGCCATCGACCTCGCGAATACCCACCGCAAGCAGGGAAGAGCCACGGCTGACCAGCGCCTTCGCAGCACCATCATCGACCGTCACCGAGCCATGCGCCTTGTCGCCCAGTGCGATCCACAGCTTGCGGGGTGCGATGTCCAGACGCTCCGCCGGCGGATCGAACAGCGTGCCCACGCTCTCGCCGCGGGCGAGGCGCACGAGCGCATCGGGCTCCTCGCCCGAGCAAATCACGCTCTGAATGCCCGCCGTCATCAGGATGCGGCTCGCGCGAATCTTGGTAATCATGCCGCCCGTGCCCACCGATGTGGAAGAATCGCCCGCCGAGGCAATAATCTTGGCATCGATCTTATGCACGACAGGAACAAACTCGGCCGTGGGGTCCTCATGCGGATTGGCAGTATAGAGGCCATCGATGTCCGAGAGCGTCACGCACAGATCGGCAGAAACCAGGCAGCTCACAAGCGCCGCCAGTGTGTCGTTGTCGCCGAACTTGATCTCATCGACGGTAACGGTATCGTTCTCGTTGACGACCGGCACCACGCCAAGCTTCACCAGGCGCAGCAGGGCGTCGCGCGCGTGCAGGTAGGACGTACGGCGCGCCGTGTCGTGACGCGTGAGCAGCACGAGCGAGGTGAGCAGGTCGCGCGCATGAAACTCCTCGTCGTAGGCCGACGAGATAATGCACTGGCCGGCCGAAGCGCAGGCCTGCAGGCTCGGCAGGTCGCCGACCGGCTTACGGTCGAAGCCCAGCACGGGATAGCCACAGGCGATAGCGCCCGAGCTCACCACGACCAGACGCCAGCCGAGCTTGCGCAGCGCTGCGGCCTGATCGGCAAGCCCGCCGATAAAGGCGCGGTTGACCTTGCCGTCGGCGCCCACCACCGTGGACGAACCGATCTTTACCACCATCGTTTTATAAGAAGTCGTCATACGTCAAACCAATCGACTGTTCAGACACTATGACCCAATCCAGGGGCACGGAAACGACAGGAGCCCCCGCTCGTGACCGCGGGTCGGGGCTGCGACAATGTTGTTGAAGTGCCAGAGGCGCAGCCGCGCCGCAACGAGGTTGGGAGGCTCCCGTGCCTAGA
>JAXIZI010000041.1:0-3080 GCA_036304065.1 Collinsella sp.
CAGCTCGCGCTGGAGCTTGGTGGAGTCGATGGCGTAGCGGCGGTCGTGGCCGGGGCGGTCGGCGACCCAGTCGAAGTCCTCGGGGTCGCGTCCCATGGCCTCCAGGATCATGCGCAGGACGGTGATGTTGTTCTTCTCCCCATTGGCGCCGATGAGGTAGGTCTCCCCCATGCGGCCCTTGGTGAGGATGTCCCACACCGCGGAGCTGTGGTCCTCGGTGTGGATCCAGTCGCGGACGTTCTCGCCCTTCCCGTAGAGCTTGGGGCGGACGCCGTCGATGATGTTCGTTATCTGCCTGGGGATGAACTTCTCCACGTGCTGGTAGGGGCCGTAGTTGTTGGAGCAGTTGGAGATCGTGGTGCGCAGGCCGTAGGTGCGGGTCCAGGCGCGGACCAGCATGTCGGAGGACGCCTTGGTGCTCGAGTACGGGCTGCTCGGGTGATACGGCGTCTCCTCGGTGAACTTCGCCGGGTCGTCGAGCGCCAGGTCGCCGTAGACCTCGTCGGTGGAGACGTGGTGGTAGCGGATGCCGTACTTGCGGACGGCCTCCAGCAGGCGGAAAGTGCCCTCCACGTTGGTGCGCAGGAACGGCTCGGGGTCGGCGATGGAGTTGTCGTTGTGGCTCTCTGCGGCGTAGTGCACGATGGCGTCGTGGCCCGGGACGATCCTGTCCAGCAGCTCCGCGTCGCAGATGTCGCCCACGACGAGCTCCACGCGGTCCGAGGGCAGCCCGGCGATGTTCTCGGGGTTGCCGGCGTAGGTCAGCTTGTCCAGGACGGTCACGTGGACCCCCGGGTGGTTGTTCACGACGTAGTGCACGAAGTTGCTGCCGATGAAGCCGCAGCCGCCCGTGACGATGATGTTCTTGGGTTCAAAGATCTCAGACATGAAAATCCAATCTGAAGCATGTACAGCTTCTTTAGTATGCCGCAGGAAGTGACGACGCGACACTATTCAACAAAACTATCGGACATTTCGGCATGCGATAAGAGCCATAACCTTCGCAGAATTACCTCCCGTACAAAACGCCTCCGGAATGCAGTCTTTGTCGTAGTGAAAAACCGAATCCTCAGTTATTTCACGTAAGTACTTATAGAAGAAATCCTCCCAGCTTTTAAACTTCTCACTGTTTACAAAGGCTTCTGGGGTTTCCAAAACCGTCTTAACATCTAGCCCTGAAATTACGCCGGAGCTCAGCAGAAGCCATTCGAACGACTCGGGAAGACAAACCGTAACAGTATCGCGGTGAATGTCTTGCAGCTTAAGGACGCGGTCCGCATAGCACCCAAATGCCGCTCCGTCCGCAACAACAAACACGCGATCGTCGAGATGCTGATCCAACCAGCGCAAAATCGCGCTGTTCGTCATGGCCGAAGTACAGGTAAGCTCACTGTCAGCGAAATGCCGTTCAAAGAACTGGAAACCAGACTTACTGTCCTCGCATAGAAGGATAGAAAAGTCCTGTTTTGGCGCCGACCGGGAAATAGCATAACGATGATTCCCGCGATCTTGATAAACAGGGATGAAAGAATGGTATTTTCCGCTCGTCTTAATCTTGTAAATCTCATCCACGCTATACGGAAGATTGGGGAAATCAGCCCTTGAGATCAGCACGAAATAATTCGAGGAATACAGCACATGATGGGCAAACTCATCAGAATGAATCTCTTTTAAGCCCTCATCGACAAATACAATCGAGTCATGAACGGACGAAAGCTGGTTTCGCCAATCATAATCGGTCAAAGCGACACAGGGACAATCACATTGCAAGGAAACACCCGACTGCTCGCCCGTTCGCATGTAGTCTGCGACCATATCGAACAGTGTCGTCTTCCCCGTGCCGCTATCGCCACGTACGATAGTGATATTCCGCTTAATGGTGAAGGTATATTTTGTTCCCCTGCGGCGGGAAATCTTAACGAGATGCGAACCGTTCATAAGCAGTACCTACAGATACGGAATCGACTCGTGAATCAATTCGGCCATGTTGTGAACGATTCGGCCGCTATTCACGACTTTAATTTTAAAATCCTCGCGACCAAAGTCCATCACATGATAGAGATTCACAACGAGCTTGCGATCTTTCGCCATGTCGAGAATCCACTTGGCACAGTTGTCACCACAGGTAGAAGCGTTAAAAATTTGCTTACGATCAAATCTCATAAGCAGCAGCGTTTTCACGCCACCAGAAAGCTGGAGTGGAGAGATGGATCCAAGCACAGGGCTTTCGATGACGTTTTCGGAGACAACATCCGATCGATCGACATCTTTAATTATCGAGACTGCATAGGGATTCGTAATCCAAGAAGACCGGTAAGAGTTTTTGAAATATGTCGCTGTGTTGTAAATCGCTTCTGGCATATCGCCAAAGTAGACGCTTAACACATCCACTCCCAATCATATTGTCTTTATGGTCAACGTAATCATAACGAAAGGGGCCACCAGATAAACGGTGGCCCCTAAAAGAAAACAAGCTGGCGCTAGTACTCGCGCGGGCTGTTGACGATCTCGCCGGCGGCGACCTTCTTCAGGTGCTGCCCGTAGACCGACTTGCCGTAGGCCTTGGCGGCCTCCTCGAGCTCGGCGGTGGTGATCCAGCCGTTCTCCCAGGCGATCTCCTCGGGGACCGAGACCGGCAGGTCCTGGGAGTGTTCCACGGCGCGGACGAACTCCGCGGCCTCGTGGAGTGACTCCATGGTGCCGGTGTCCAGCCACGCGTACCCGCGGCCCAGCGTCACGACGGACAGCGTCCCCTCCTCCAGGTACATCTGGTTGAGCGTGGTGATCTCCAGCTCGCCGCGCGCGGAGGGCTGCACCTCATGCGCCTTGGCGGCCACGTCGCCCGGGTAGAAGTACAGGCCGGTGACGGCGTAGGAGCTCTTGGGCTCGGCTGGCTTCTCCTCGATGGAGACGGCACGGCCCTCGCCGTCGAACTCCATGACGCCGAAGCGCTCGGGGTCGTCCACGTGGTAGCCGAAGACCGTGGCGCGGCCCGACTCGGCGTTCTGCACGGCGCGCGTCAGGTGGCGCGACAGGCCGTTGCCGTAGAAGATGTTGTCGCCCAGCACGAGCGCGCAGGG
>JAXIZI010000042.1:0-55711 GCA_036304065.1 Collinsella sp.
CCGAGGCCGGCCTCGAACAGGTCGGCGGCGCGTGCCCTCATCTCGCGACCGTATCTTGCCTTCTTCCTGCGGGGCATTTCCGATGCCTCCCTTTTCTCGAACCTTAATTTCAAAGTCCAAGAAATGGGATGCAGTTCAAAAGGTGCCTGTCCCCTTTGTGGTGGTGAGGAGCGCGCGGCTTCTTTTGGTAATAGTGTTAGCTGGCGGTATCATTAGTGCAGGTGGCGAAGGTTTGCATTGTGGGGTGTTTTGCCGTGAGCCGTTCTGCCCGCATTGGATTGATTGTCTTGGCGCTTGCGATCGCTGTGGTTGGCGCGGGCGCTGTCGGTATGGCATTTCTACCTGCTGCGGTGACGGAGCCGGTGGTCAAGCCTGTGACTCAATCTGTCGAACTTCTGACCGGCGACGACAAGCCCGAGGCCATTACCGTTGATTTTGATGAGCAGCCGGCTGTGCTGGGTATTAGCAATTATCCGCGTATTCAGCTTGGGGCCATGCGCTATACCACGGATACAAGCCTGATCGATAGGGCGTCCGAGCTACTCAAGGGCAAAACATTTAAGCGTTGGTACGGATATGCGTCCTATCAGGCAAAAGCGAACGACATGGTTGGCGGATGCCACTCTTCCATCGAGCTGGACTCTGCAAACGGCGCAAAGTTATGTGATGTCTCGTACGACCCGGGCTACGAGGGCAATGAGGGTCCGGGCATCTACATCATGGACGGCGATGTCGCCTATGTCATGGAGGGCAACCAGACCGAGCTCAACGATTTTATGGGCCAGTGTATCCAAGATGCCTATAAACAGACCTGCTTGCCTGACCCGCAGACTGCACGCGATAGTGGGTCTGCCCGTACATGGCTGTTCGAGGATGAGATGCCCTGGACCGTCGAATCGGGAAGTACGGGTTCGGCGAAGGAGTAGAGACCGCGACCACCACAAAGGTGCCTGTCCTCTTTGTGGTGGTTTTCGGTCTGTCTCGATCTGTAACATCTTGGCCGCTAAAAGTGGGCTTGGTGTTACAGATTTAGATTTTCGATTCGGGCGTCTTCTGTTCGTCTCGATTTGTAACAGATAGGGCTCTATTTGCCGAGTAGATGTTACAGATTGAGACAAACGGGCGCCGTTGGTCATTTCATCTTGATTTGTAACATCTGGAGCCATAAACAGTCGCTAGATGTTACAGATTGAGATGGTAAGGGGACGAGGCCGCGGCTGGTGAGAGTGCCTGCTTCCTATCACTTAATCACTCAGAAAATCTTATATATAGAGACTTAGATTTGTGTATAAGATCGCGCAAAGCTGGCAACAATACTTCTCGAACAACGTGAAGCCGCCCCGTAGGGCGGCCGCCCCAAGAGAGGTGATTCCATGAGAATCGATAAGCTAGCTATGACGTCGCGCGAGGCGCTGCAGACCGCCATGAGCACGGCCGCTGACGCGCAGGCCGGCGCGGTGGAGCCGATTCATCTGCTGTCTGCCCTGCTCGGTGCCGGCGAGCGCAATATCTCCGTGATCATCGAGCGCATCGGTGCCGACCCGGCCCAGCTCGCACGTTCCACACAGGATGCCATCGACCACGCGCCCAAGGTTTCGGGCGAGGGCCAGCAGATGGGCCTGTCCAACGAGCTCGTCCGCGTCATCGAAAAGGCCGAGAAGAAGGCCACCAAGATGGGCGACAGCTTTGTGGTGACCGAGCATCTGCTGATGGCGCTTGCCGAGGACAAGGGCGAGGCCGGCCGCGTTCTGTGCGACGCCGGCGTGACCAAGGAGCGCATCGAGCAAGTCTACGAGGAACTGCGCGGCGATGACCGCGTGACGTCTGCCGAGGACAAGACGCAGTTTGAGGCGCTGGAGCAGTACGGACGCAACATCTGCGACCTCGCCCGCGCCGGCAAGCTCGACCCGGTCATCGGCCGTACCGACGAGATCCGTCGTACCATCCAGGTCCTGTCCCGCCGCACCAAGAACAACCCCGTGCTCATCGGTGAGCCGGGCGTCGGTAAAACGGCTATTGTCGAGGGCATCGCCCAACGTATCGTGGCCGGCGATGTGCCGAGCACCCTGCGCGACCGCGACCTCATCGAGCTCGACATGAGCGCGCTGGTCGCCGGCGCCAAGTACCGCGGTGAGTTCGAGGACCGCTTGAAGGCCGTGCTCAAGGAGGTGCAGAAGTCCGAGGGCAAGGTCATCCTGTTCATCGATGAGCTCCACACCATCGTGGGCGCGGGTGCCACCGAGGGCTCCATGGACGCCGGCAACATCCTCAAGCCGGCGCTTGCCCGTGGCGACCTGCATGCGATCGGCGCGACCACGCTCGACGAATACCGCAAGTACATCGAGAAGGACGCGGCGCTCGCGCGTCGTTTCCAGACCGTAATGGTCAGCGAGCCTACCGTCGAGGACACCATCTCGATCCTGCGTGGCCTCAAGGAGAAGTACGAGATCTTCCACGGCGTGCATATCACCGATAGCGCGCTCGTGGCGGCTGCCGACCTCTCCGATCGCTACATCGCCGACCGTTTCCTGCCCGACAAGGCCATCGACCTGGTCGATGAGGCCGCAAGCCGCCTGCGCATGGAGCTCGACAGCATGCCGGTCGAGATCGACGCCACCACGCGTCAGCTCACCCAGCTGCAGATCGAGGAGCAGGCACTCATGAAGGAGACCGATGACGCCTCCAAGGAGCGTCTGGAGGCCCTACGTCAGGAGATCGCCGAGGTCCAGGAAAAGCTCAACGTGCAAAAGGCCGGCTGGCTCAACCAAAAGAACGCCATCGACCACGTGCAGGAGCTCAAGGGCCGGCTCGACGAGGCCAAGAGCGAAGAGGAGCGCGCGACGCGCAACGGCGACCTGGGCCGTGCGTCCGAGCTGCGCTTCTCCGTGATTCCGGGTCTGCAGCAGCAGATTCAGGATTCCGAGGCTGCGCTCGAGGCGCAAAAGCAGCAGGACGGCGAAGGCCTCAACGAGCAGGTGACCTCCGATGAGATCGCCGAGGTCGTGAGTGCCTGGACCGGCGTGCCCGTGTCCAAGATGATGCAGGGCGAGCTCGACAAGCTGAAGGGCTTGGAGGGTGAGCTGCATAAGCGCGTCATCGGTCAGGACGAGGCCGTCTCCGCCGTTGCCGCGGCCGTGCGTCGCAGCCGTGCGGGTCTCTCCGATCCGGACAAGCCCATCGGCAGCTTCTTCTTCCTGGGCCCCACCGGCGTGGGCAAGACCGAGCTCGCCAAGGCGCTTGCCGAGTGCCTGTTCGATGACGAGCGCGCGCTCGTGCGTATCGACATGTCCGAGTACATGGAGAAGTTCAGCGTCCAACGTCTGATCGGTGCGCCCCCGGGATACGTGGGTTACGACGAGGGCGGCCAGCTCACCGAGGCAGTGCGCCGTCGTCCGTACTCAGTGATCTTGCTCGACGAGATGGAGAAGGCCCATCCGGATGTCTTCAACGTACTGCTGCAGGTGCTCGACGACGGTCGTCTGACCGATGGCCAGGGTCGCCAGGTGTCCTTCAAGAACACGATCATCATCATGACGTCTAACGTGGGCTCCAAGGCTATCGCCGACTTGTCGGGCAAGGACGAGGAGGAGATGCGTCACCAGGTCGACTCGGCCATGGCTCAGACCTTCCGTCCCGAGTTCCTCAACCGTATCGACGATATCGTGGTGTTCCATCCGCTTGGCATGGCGCAGATCGAAAAGATCGTCGATATTCAGCTCGCCGACGTCCGCGCGCGTCTGGCCAAGGAGCGCATGACGCTTGCCATCACCCCGGCGGCCAAGCAGATGCTTGCTGTGGGCGGCCTGGACCCGGTCTTTGGTGCCCGTCCGCTCAAACGTCTGGTTCAGCGCGAGGTCGTGGATGTCATCGCCGCCGCCATCATCGACGGCACGGTGCGCGAGGGCGATCGGGTGACGGTCGATGTCGACAAGGACGGTGGCTTTACCGTCGTGTGCGACAACACGCCGGCGGCCACCTACGAGGTCCCCGACGCAGAGTAAATTATGGGGCCGGCTTTAACCGCACCTCATCGCAAAACGCCAAGGGCGGCGGATCCAATTGGGTCCGCCGCCCTTTTTTCGTGCGACAATCGATGATGTTGAGCATGAGTACATGGCAAGGAGATATGCAGATGATAGACGAGAACAAGACAAACACGCCGGCGACCGATGTCGCACCCGCCGCACCCAAGCCTGTGCCTAAGCCGGCGCCCAAGCCGCGCGATCCCTACATCCGTGCCGAGAACGAGGACGATGACGGCTACGATCCCTACAGCGACCGACGACCCGAGCGCGAGCCAATGTTCGAAGCCGACCCCTGGCGCTGAGTGCCACCCAAAAGGCCACCAATAAGTTGCGGTGAAATAGGGACTGTTTTGCGGTTTGACCAGCAAAAACAGTCCCTATTTCACCGCAACTGCGTTAGGGATTTTTCTGCAGGGGGAGGGTAGTCAAAAAAGCCCCGTCCCAAATTGACTGCCAAATTGGCTGCTCGGGGAGTCGCATTCGAGCTCGGTTGTCCTCTTAGCCACTCGATATCCTTCGGAGCAATAATAGTGAAAAACTTGCTTAAGTGTTAATCAAGCTACACACAATCTTGCTCTCTAATTAATCAAGAATCAGTATAATTTTGATTAGCTAGAGAGCAAGATTGGAGAATCATGGCATTCAACGACTTGATCGCCCAGAAAATAAAGGACTTTGAACAGCAGGGGGTTCCGCAGGTCTTTGAGCGAGACCTTGATCTAGGAAACCCACAGGAGCCAAAGCGCGACAACATCGTAAATGTGATTGTGGGGGCCCGCCGTTGTGGAAAGACGTATCGCCTGTATCAGGAGATGCGGCGGCTTCAGAGCCGGGGCGTCGAGCTTGACCGGATGCTTTACTTCAATTTTGAGGATGAGCGCTTGCGCCCGTATGAGCCATCGCTGCTGGCGGACGTGCTCGACACGTTCTATGCGCTGTATCCTGTTGCTCGAATCGAGGGCGCTTACATTTTCTTTGACGAGATCCAGGAAATCCCCGAATGGGGTGCGTTTCTGCGGCGTGTAGTCGATACGGAGAAAGCGACCGTCTATGTGACGGGATCTTCTTCTAAGATGCTGTCCTCAGAACTTAAGAGCGAGTTCAGGGGTCGTTCCCTTGTGCGAGAGCTTTTTCCGTTGAGTTTTTCGGAATACGTTCGATATAAGACGGGGAGCGTTCCCGAGCCAGATGCGACCTTTTCCCCGAGCGATGCAGCGCTGCTTCGACATCATCTGATCGGGTATCTTGAACAAGGGGGATTCATCGCGACACTTGAGCAGACGCCTGCAGACGCGATTCAGCTGCTACAGGAATATGCTTCGCGAACGGTCGCCATGGACGTCGTTGAACGTTACGACGTCAAGAACCCTCGCCTGGCATCGCTGTTCTTGACGCGGTGTATGGCATCTTCGGGACGAGAGCTGTCAGTGAACAAAGTGTACAACGAGTTCAAGAGCAGACAGATACCCGTCAGTCGTAATTCGCTCAGCGATTTACTTGAGTATTATGAGGATGCCTACCTGTTATTTTCTGTGCCGGAGTTCACGCGTTCATTGGCAAGTAACATGCGGTCTGCGTCTAAGGTCTACGCTGTCGACCCTGCGATGTTTGGAGCATTCTCTCCCGCATCAGCATTGGACCAGGGCCAGAGGCTCGAGACCGCAGTGTTCAATGCGCTAAGAAGAAGGACTCCCGCGGTGAGGACCGGCTCGGTCTGCCGCCTGCTGATCAAAGAGAAGAGCAAAAGCCATGAGGTGGACTTTGTGGCTGGGGACGCACTTCTCATGCGGGCTTATAGCCTGATTCAGGTGAGTGTGGATATGGCAAGTGAGAAAACGCGCGAGCGCGAAATTGCCGCGCTTGATGCCTCGATGGCCCAGTTCGATCTTGGCGAGTCGGCAATCGTTACCATGGATGAGCAGGCCGATATTCCATGCGAGCACGGTGCGGTACACGTTGTGCCCGCATGGAAGTGGCTCCTTGCCTAATCATCTATGGACCTGTGGGATCAGGACCTCCTGGCTCCTTCATCACGGTTGGGGAGCACCTTGCTGCGCCAGGCTAGTCCTGGGCTTTGATGCTCGGCAGGAGAATCTGGGCGAGGTAGTCGGTCTCGAGTTTGGTCGCGGTGTCTGCCTTGCCGTCTTTGCCGACCAACACGTTCTTGATCTGGCTATACGTATAGCGGTTGCCGGTCGTAAGCTCGACAAGCTCAATGGCCGTGTCCATGGGGTAGGTTGACACGGGGTTCTGCGTCCGTCCGTTGATGGTCTGGGGCACCACGTACGGATAGACGGGGCCGCTGGCGTAGACGGTATAACCGTTGCCTAGATTGGCCGCACCCAAAACCGTATCGCCTTCATCGGGCGTAAAGCTCTCGCCCTCGCGCACCGCGACGAGCGTCACGAGCGGCGTATTGGCGTCGTCGCCCAGATAGATGCATAGCGTGCTTCCGTTTTGCCAAGTTGCGACCTTGCCGTACCACTCGACGGGAATATCGAGCTGGTAGAGGTCGGTTGCCTTGTGGCGAGCGTCAGCATCACGGGACGCCTGTGCCTTTTGCGCGCTCACGGCATTGACGGCGGCGTCGCGCCGCGCGGTTGCTGCCTGCTGGAGCACTTTGGCAGCCGCGGCGGAGCTCGCACCGCCCTCCTCGGCGTACTTGGCGGCGGCATCGATCTGGTCGTCGGTCACCGTGTCGGCTGAGGGCACCTTAAGCTTAAAGGTGGCTTGAGCGCGCAGATCCTGCCCGTCATTCTTGACCGTAACCTGGGCCTTGGTGGTCGGGACGGTGTAGATGGTGCCGTCGGCCGCGATGGGGGAGGCGGCGATGGAGAACGTGTAATCGCCGGGCAGCAGCTTAATGCCGCGACCGTGCTCGTCAACGTAGAGCGTTTCGCTCACGGAAGAACCGTCGGAATCCTGACCGCTCACCTGCACGGGAATCTTGGAGCCAGTTGAGCAGTCGAGCCCCGCGGCATGTACGCCAATTTGCACCGACATCATGGTATGGGCGTTTGCGGCAACCACGGCGGCCTGCTCTTGCCGGTATCCATTCCAAGCGGCATAGCCTGCGCCGCCGGCGACAAGCGCGACGGCTACGACGCCTGCCACCATCAGGTTGCGGCGCTTGGGCGACATCTTACGGTGACGAACCTCGGCTTCGCGTGCCGAAGGAACGGACGGTAGGGGAATATCGCCCATGGCGATGGTCTCGTCCACGGCAGGCGCAGAGCCTAAGCCAGGGAGCTCGCGGGTCAGCGAATCTTCGGCCGGCAAGTTGTCGAGCAAGATGGTTTCCTCGCTCGTGTCGGATCCGGGCTGGTCGTCGGCCTCGCTTTCGGTGTCTTCGTGATCTGCCTCATCCTCGGCAGGCTCAACGTCGCCTGTATCCTGATCATCGGGCTGCGCCTCGATTTCCGGCTCATCCTGCACATCAACGCTCGAATCGTCAAACGCAACATCGTCAAGCGAAATCCGGTCTAGGCTCTCCAGGGCCTCGGCACACGCTTCTGCATCTTGGGCCGCATCCTCTTGGCCCATCGTCTCATCATTCATACATCCCCCAAGCTCAATATCGGGACAACACTGTACCCAAAAACGGGACCCCATAGAGCCGCCTCATGATTTGAAATCCGATTTTATATATGCGCATGTTTTTGAATAGATGAATAGAGACGCAACGACAAAAGCCCCCGAAAAGCGAGCGAAACGCTTTCCGGGGGCTCTGCGAGGCATTGGATGAAAAACCTGGCGGGCGGGCCTATGCCCAGGCGCCAACAGCGACCAACATGTTACTCGGCGTGAGCGTAATCGACCTTGGCGCGACGAGCGGTGGCCTTCTCCCAATCGCTGGTGCCCTCAAAGACATCCTGCTTGTAGGGATTGCGACCGAGCTTCTTGGCGCGGTAGGCGATGTAGATGATCGCGGCGACGTTGGCGACCAGTGCGGCGATCGAGACCGCGGTAGCGGCGCCGGGGTCGAGCGTGGAGTGGGTCACAAAGATGGACTCCTCCTGGAAGTACGGGAACACCTGGGCAAACATGCACCAAATGGCCAGCGTAAAGGCGCGGTTCTGGATCCAGCCGCCCTTGTTCCAGATAAAGGCGGCGACGGTGGGCGCCAGCAGCAGCGCAAAGCCGCAGAACCAGGAGTGGGTGGGCAGGCAGTTGTAGGTGTAGCAGAAGTTCCAGATATCGTAGGCGATGATGTAGACCCAGGTCATATCGGGCCACAGCATATCGGTCTGATCCTCGGAGGCGTAGACGCTCCACCAACCGGTCATGCAGAAGATGTTGATGATACCGGCGATGCCGTTGAACACGTTGTTCCAGCCGGCCAGCTGCGTAGCACCTTCGGAGGTGACCCAGGTGGACTCGCCCAGGACAAAGAAGTGATAGGCGCTCTCGAAGTCGGATACGACGGCAATCATGATGTTGATGGCGACGATCACAAACGGCCATGCGCGGAACCAATGTGCCTTGCCGATCTTGCCCCACTGGTACTTAATGGCAATGAAGCCCCAGCAGCCGGCCAGCGCCGCGTATACCTTGGCGTAGTGGAACCAGCTGTTCTGGTACACATGGGTGGGGTTGGTGAGCGCCCACTCGGCACCCTGCGAGACGCCGATGGCGATGGCGACGCAGTAGATGGTCATGGCCAGCGGAGCCACGCCAAAGATGATTGCCGCGCCCAGCTTGGTGCGGCGGCCGACTTCGTTGAGCACGATCAGGCCAATAAAGACCATGGCCCAGCCGGCCCAGTGGATAAGGGTATCGCTACCCCAAACATCGAACAGCATGCTGCTCTCCTTTCACACGCCCGCGGCCCCTCTTCTGATCGCGGGCAGTTTGGCCAAATGTCGTCAGTTCTGGGGCTTGCGCTCCGGATACTTGGCGGTATAGCCCTCGATGTGGAGTGTCGAGGCGATGATTTCCTTGACCGTTTCGTCGGGCACATCGGGGTGCGTGCGGATATACATCAAAAGGCCCATGATGAGGGTGTAGAACGTCTCGTAGACATGGTCGATGCGTAGCTCATGATGGGCGACAAAATCCACTACGGTGGTGTCGCAGATATACTGCGCCACGCGCTGGACCACGTTGTGCAAAAAGCCGCCGTAGAGCGCGCCGCTGCTCGAGGTAAGCGTGCTCGGCAGCTCGTGGCCGCTGGCGACCAGGCGCTTAAAGAGCGGGGCGACGGTGTCGAGCGCGCCCTCGATATCACCGACGGTGCGGTCGGCGTTCCACCGCTCGAGTTCGGAGATAAAGCCGTCGATCGCCTCGTCCATAACAGCGGTGACGGCGGCGTCCATGTCGGCGAAGTAGTGATAGAACAATGAACGCGTGCAGCCGGCTCGCTTGGTCACGGCCGATACCGATAGGTGGGACACGCCCAGCTCGGAGCTTACGGTGCGCACGGCATCGAGGATCTCGCGACGGCGTTCGTCGCCCGTCAGGCGCTTTGCCGCGCTATCGGATGCGGGGACGGCATCGACCACAGAGGTACCTGCTGTGTTGTTGCCCATGTTTTGCCGCCTTTCATCCTCTTTTGCCTGACCGTTCGCCTAACAGTCTTGAATATTGTTGACGGTTCGTCAATACTATTTTTGACACAATGTCAACAATGGCGGGTGAACGGCATGGGGGCATGCCCGGCCTGCAAAAAAAAAGAGGGGCGCCGCGGTCTCGCCGGGCTGTGGCAAGAGAAGGGACAACCATGATTCTCAACGGACCGGGGATTAGCTACACCGAGCCCGACATCGGTTCGGAGTTCGTGCCGCCGCTGCCGGAGCATCCGCGCGAGGCCATCGTCAAGCTGTGCGAGCACTGCACCAACCGTCTGCTGCATCGCGACGAGCTGCTGGGCTACGAGTACTGGTCGTTTGCCGAGGCCGCGACCGACGAGCAGGCCGAAGTGCTCTGCAAGATGAAGATGCGCCGTCCCTATACGTTGCCCGAGATGGTCAAGCTCACCGGCATGCCCGAGGCCCAGATCGAGAAGATGCTCGACGACATGAGCTACACGGGTCTGCTCGAGTACAACTGGGAAAACCCCGAGCGCGCCAAGCAGTGGGTGCTGCCCATGCTGGTGCCGGGTTCTGCCGAGTTCCTCAACATGCGCGTGAGCCAGCTCGAGGAGCATCCGGTCTATGCCAAGTTCTTTGAGCAGGCGTCCAAGGGACCGCTGTCCAAGGCCACGCCGATGGTGCCGCCCGGAGGCGCCGGTATCGGCATGCACGTCATTCCGGTCGAGAAGGCCATCGACGCCGCGAGCACCTCGGTGCCTATTGAGCATATCGAGCACTGGCTCGACAAATACGAGGGTAAGTATGCCGCCAGCACCTGCAGCTGCCGCGCGAGCCGTCGCGTGATGGGCGAGGGCTGCGCCGACGACCCGGCCGATTGGTGCATCGCCGTGGGCGATATGGCCGACTACGTGGTCGAGACTGATCGTGGCCATTACGTGACCCGCGACGAGGTTTACGACATCCTGCGCCAGGCCGAGGACAACGGCTTTGTGCACCAGATCACCAACATCGACGGCGAGAACAAGATCTTCGCCATCTGCAATTGCAACGTCAACGTGTGCTATGCCCTGCGCACCTCGCAGCTGTTCAACACGCCCAACCTGTCGCGCTCGGCCTATGTCGCCAAGGTCGAAAAGGACAAGTGCGTGGCCTGCGGTCGCTGCGTTGAGGTGTGCCCGGCCGGTGCCGCTAAGCTGGGCCAGAAGCTCTGCAGCAAAAAGGCCGGCGGACAGGTGCCCGAGTATCCGCGCCAGGAGCTGCCCGATGCCACCAAGTGGGACCACACCAAGTGGTCGCCCAACTACCGCAACGACAACCGCATCGAGACGCATGAGTCCGGCACCGCTCCCTGCAAGACGGCCTGCCCCGCGCATGTCGCCGTTCAGGGCTATTTGAAGCTCGCGGCTCAGGGTCGCTATGACGAGGCGCTGGCGCTCATCAAGCGCGAGAACCCGCTGCCCGCTATCTGCGGCCGTGTGTGCAACCGCCGCTGTGAGGATGCCTGCACCCGCGGCCGTGTGGACGCCGCCGTGGCTATCGACGAGGTCAAGAAGTTTATCGCCCAGCGCGATCTGGATGCCGCGACCCGCTATGTCCCGCCTGTGGTGACCCCGACGCGTGCCGGCGGCTTCGACCAGAAGATCGCCATCATCGGTGCCGGCCCGGCCGGTCTGTCCTGCGCTTTCTATCTGGCCGAGAAGGGCTACAAGCCCGTCGTATTCGAGAAGAACGAGCGCCCGGGCGGTATGCTCACTTACGGTATTCCCAGCTTTAAGCTGCAGAAGGATGTTATCGAGGCCGAGGTCGAGGTCATTCGCCTGATGGGTGCCGAGTTCCGCTATGGCGTGGAGGTCGGTCGCGACGTGACGCTCGACGAACTGCGCGCGCAGGGCTTTAAGGCCTTTTATGTTGCCATCGGCTGCCAGGGTGGCCGCCTCGCCGGTATTCCGGGCGAGGATGCCGAGGACGTGACCGTAGCCGTCGACTTTTTGCGCGAGGTCAACAGCGGCAAGATCGATACCCTGTCCGGCCGCACTATCGTGGTGGGCGGCGGCAACGTGGCCATCGATGTTGCCCGCAACGCCTGCCGTCTGGGCTCCGAGCATGTTGAGATGTTCTGCTTGGAGAGCGAGGCCCAGATGCCCGCCAGCGAGGAGGAGCGTCGCGAGGCCATTGAGGACGGCGCGCACATCAGCTGCGGTTGGGGTCCCAAGGAGGTCCATCTGGACGAGACCGGCCGTGTGTGTGGTATCACCTTCAAGCGCTGCACGCGTGTCTTTGACGACAAGGGCCGGTTTGCGCCCGAGTACGACGAGAATGACCTGCGCCGCGTCGACGCCGACCGCGTGGTCATGTCGATTGGCCAGTCCATTGTGTGGGGCGACTTGCTAGCTGGCTCCAAGGTGGAGCTCGGCCGCGGCCAGGGCGTCCTTGCCGATCCCCAGACCTACCAGACCGCCGAGCCCGACATCTTTGTGGGGGGCGACGTCTACACCGGTCCGAGCTTTGCCATCGACGCCATCGCTGCCGGTCACGAGGCCGCCGTGTCCATCCACCGCTTTGTGCAGCCGGGCTCCACGCTCACCATCGGCCGCAACCAGCGCCGCTACACCGCGCTCGACCGCGACGACGTTGTGCTCGAGGGCTACGACAACGCGAGCCGCGAGGTTGCCCACGTTGACCGCGAGCGCGAGAAGGCCGCGCCGTTTAGCGAGTACGTCGAGACCTTTACCGAAGAGCAGGTGCGCGCCGAGACCGCCCGTTGCCTGGGCTGTGGCGCCTCGATCGTCGACCCCAACAAGTGCATCGGCTGCGGCCTGTGCACCACCAAGTGCGCGTTCGACGCCATCCATCTGGATCGCGACCGCCCCGAGTGCTCCACGATGGTCAAATACGAGCAAAAGCTTCCAAGCCTGGGCAAGTACGCGCTCAAGCGCGCCATCAAGATTAAATTCGGGAAGAAGTAAGAAACGCAACAAGCAGGAGAACGGCGCAGAGAGCGGTTGGACAGCGAGCGAGTCCCAGGCGTGGCGAGGTGCCTTGAAAGAGGAGGGCATAGGGCTTTTGCCCATGCCCGACGATTGAAAGGCAGATCGCCCGTCTGGGGCTCGCGCAGCGTCAAGCCGACCGCCGTTCGGTAGAACGGCGGAAGGAATTAAAAGTGCACGAGCTCGGAATCGTCTATCACATCATTCGCGATGTTGAGAATGTGGCGCGCGCTCATGGCGTGCGTCGCGTTTCGAGCGTCACGCTGCTGCTGGGCGAGGTCTCGGGCGTCGTCCCCGATCTACTACTCGACGCTTGGCGCTGGGCGGCGGATAAAAAGCCTATCACGCAGGGCGCGGAGCTTATCGTGGAGCCTGTCGAGGCCGTGACGCATTGCGAGGCGTGCGGCCGCGACTACGCGACGGTCGAGCACGGCAAGACTTGCCCCCATTGCGGCAGCGGTGAAACATACCTGCTGCAGGGCCAGGAGGTCATGATCAAACAGATCGAGACCCCCGACGAGGACCCGGCAGACGCTGCTCCTGACGGCCTCTCCGACGCCCCCGATGCCGTCGACGCCGCCAACCCTCTCCACATCGCCTAACATCTAATGTCTACATGAGCTAGAGTTCTAAACATATTTGCTTCGGTTAGTCAAGTCATGTCTGTTTAAACAAAATGGTGGCACGCAGACGCATTGGGATTCACCTAAAAGCGGTCTTAACGAACGGTGCACCTTTATATGTCTTTGAAAACAATCAGCAAATCACGTTTTAGCAGTCAATGAGCTATAAGCCAGCAACGTAATCAACTTGTAACAAACTTAGACGTTTAAACAAATAATGCAACCTTTTGCGAATTTAGCTATAATTCCACAATCCAAACAGGTATACTCCTTTCATGTCGTGTAGGAAATACGTAGACAAAAAGGAGGTTATGTGATGGTAAGTATTGTTCTTGCTAGCCACGGGGACTTGGCAGCTGGAATCAAGCAGACGGGCTCGATGGTCTTTGGCGATCAGCCGTCTGTTGCCGTGGTCTCGCTCGAGCCGAGCATGGGCCCCGACGATTTCCGTGCCAAGGTCGAGGAAGCAGTCGCTTCCTTCGAGGACCAGGAGCAGGTGCTCTTCCTCGTTGATCTGTGGGGCGGCACGCCGTTCAACCAGATCAGCGGACTCATCGAGGGCCACGATTCCTGGGCTATCGTCACCGGTGTCAACCTGCCTATGCTCATCGAGGCATATTCGCAGCGCTTTGACGCAAAGAACACTGCACATGCGATCGCAAAACATCTCGTGACTGAGGCTAAGGCTGGCGTGCGCGTCAAGCCCGAGTCTCTGGAGCCCGAGGAGAAGAAGCCGGCTGCGGCCGCCGCTGCTCCTGCAGGCGCTATTCCTCCGGGAACGGTCATCGGCGACGGGCACATCAAGATTGCCCACGTCCGTATCGACACCCGTCTGCTTCATGGTCAGGTGGCCACCACGTGGACCAAGCAGATCAACCCCAACCGCATCATCGTGGTTTCCGACGGCGTTGCTCACGACGAGCTCCGCAAGACCATGATCGAGCAGGCTGCCCCTCCGGGAGTCCATGCCAACGTCGTGCCCATCAAGAAGATGGCCGAGGTCGTCAAGGACACGCGCTTTGGTGACACCAAGGCCATGCTGCTCTTCGAGAACCCGCAGGATCTGCTCAAGGCCATCGAGGCCGGCGTCGACATCAAGGAAGTCAACATCGGTTCCATGGCTCACTCCAAGGGCAAGGTCGTCGTCACCAACGCCGTCGCTATGGGCGATGACGACGTCAAGACTCTCGAGGCCCTCAAGGCCAAGGGCGTCAAGTTCGAGGTCCGCAAGGTTCCTTCGGATTCCTCCGAGGATCTCGACGCCATGTTGAAGAAAGCTAAGGCCGAACTGGCCGCTCAAGCATAGTAAAGGAGGGTCCGATACATGTCTGCAATCACTATTCTGCTTGTTGCGATTGTCGCGTTGCTTGCCGGTATGGAAGGCATTCTGGATGAGTTCCAGTTCCATCAGCCGCTCGTGGCATGCACGCTTATCGGTCTCGTAACCGGTCACCTTCAGGAGGGCATCCTCCTGGGCGGTTCGCTCCAGATGATGGCCCTTGGCTGGGCTAACGTTGGCGCCGCTGTCGCGCCTGACGCCGCTCTGGCCTCGGTCGCTTCTTCGATCATCATGGTGCTCGCCCTCAACGGTGGCGCTACCGATTCGGCAAAGGCCGTTACCGCCGCCATCGCCGTCGCCGTCCCGCTGTCGGTCGCTGGCCTGTTCCTGACCATGATCTGCCGTACCCTGGCCACCGCTATCGCTCACGCCATGGACGGTTGCGCCGAGAAGGGCGACTTCTCCGGCATCGAGCGCTGGCAGTACGCTGCCATCCTCATGCAGGGCCTTCGTATCGCCATCCCGGCAGTACTTCTGTGCATCATCCCGGCCGAGGCTGTTACCAACGCGCTTAACGCTATGCCCGACTGGCTGTCCGGCGGCATGGCTGTCGGCGGCGGCATGGTCGCTTCCGTCGGTTACGCCATGGTCATCAACATGATGGCCACCAAGGAGACCTGGCCGTTCTTCATCCTCGGCTTTGTCCTTGCTGCCATCCCTCAGCTCACGCTGATCGCCCTTGGCCTCATCGGCATCTCCCTTGCCCTCATCTACCTTGGCCTTAAGGATCTGGCCAAGCAGGGTGGCGGCATGGGCGGCGGCTCCGGTGACCCGCTCGGTGACATTCTGAACGATTACGAGTAGGAGGGGAGTGATACATATGGCAGAGAACAAGATTCAGCTCACCAAGGCTGACCGCAAGAAGGTTTGCTTCCGTCATCAGTTCCTTCAGGGCTCGTGGAACTACGAGCGTATGCAGAACGGCGGCTGGTGCTTCGCAATGATCCCTGCGATCAAGAAGCTCTACACCAACAAGGATGACCAGATTGCCGCTCTTAAGCGCCACCTGGAGTTCTATAACACCCATCCCTATGTTTCCGCCCCCGTCATTGGCGTCACCCTCGCTCTCGAGGAGGAGCGCGCCAACGGTGCTCCGATCGACGACGTCGCCATTCAGGGCGTCAAGGTCGGTATGATGGGCCCGCTCGCCGGCGTCGGCGACCCCGCCTTCTGGTTCACCCTTCGCCCGATTCTGGGTGCTCTGGGCGCTTCCCTGGCCCTGTCCGGCAGCATCGCCGGTCCGCTGCTGTTCTTCTTCGCGTGGAACATCATCCGTTACGCCTTCCTGTGGTACACGCAGGAGTTTGGCTACAAGGTCGGCTCCTCCATCGCCAAGGACCTCTCCGGCGGTCTGATGGGCAAGGTCACCGAGGGTGCTTCCATCCTGGGTATGTTCATCATCGGCGCCCTGGTCGAGCGCTGGGTGTCCATCTCCTTCACCCCGGTCGTCTCCAAGGTCACGCAGTCTGCTGGCGCCTTTATCGACTGGGCTAACCTGCCCTCTGGTTCTGAGGGTGTCAAGGAAGCACTGACGATGTATAACTCCATCGGTGCTAACGCCCTTGATCAGGTGAAGGTCACCACGCTTCAGGCCAACCTCGATCAGCTCATCCCCGGCCTTGCCGCCGTGTGCCTGACCCTGCTGGTCTGCAAGCTCCTCAAGAAGAAGGTCAGCCCGATCGTCATCATCCTGGCTCTCTTCGCCATCGGCATCATCGGTCGCGTCTGCGGCTTCATGTAAGCACGTTTCGGCTTAAGACCGAGAATTGCTAGGCAAGGGCTTTTGAGCCATTGAAACGGACCGCACCCGGTGGGTACACTGGATGCGGTCCGATTGTTTTATTTGGAGGGCGAGGTGCGCATGGCGCAATCTCAGAACAGCACGGTCGATCTGGCAACGCCGGCAACCTGCCTGATGGGGCTTACCAGCCACGGTAACGTGATGGTGGGCAATAAGGCGTTCGAGTATTACAACGAGCGCAATCCCGAGGATTATATTCAAATCCCGTGGGACGAGGTCGACTATATTGCCGCCGAGGTTTTACGCGGCACCAAGAAGATCACGCGTTTTGCCATCTTCACCAAGGATAACGGTCACTTTACGTTTTCGACGCGCGACGACAAAGAGACGTTGCGCGCGGTCCGCAAGTACGTCGACGAGGATAAGCTTGTGCGTTCGCCCGACTTTATCGATGTGACGGCCAAGGGCGCCAAGAGCATCCCCTCCGTTATCAAAAACCTCTTCCACAAAGGTAACTAGTCATTAAAGAGCGCCCCCCAAGTGGGACGCAGTTTCCCATGGGGCTCGATCGGGAAAGTGCATCCCAGTTCGAGCGCCGATTCCGGGATGTAGTTTCCGGAACGGGGTCGTTTGGGAAACTGTGTCCCGTTTCGAGCCGAAATTCTGGGACACAGTTTCCAGCGAGGTCCCATTGGGAAAGTTTGACCCAGAATATGCCTGGATAGTGGGACACACTTTCCGGAGGGCTGTTCCACTGCAACTTCGAAGAGTGGCTATACGCTGTATTACAACGGCGTAAATCTGCTACACTAGTACAACATGCCTCCGTAGCTCAGGGGATAGAGCACCGCTCTCCTAAAGCGGGTGTCGACGGTTCGAATCCGCCCGGGGGCACCAGAAGATTATGACGGCGTCGCGAGAGCGGCGCCGTTTCTGGTTTGTGGGAGCTGCCGGCGGATTCGAACCGTCGACACCCGCGTCACCAATTTCCCCGCGGGGGGGTCGAATCCGCCCGGAGCACCAGAGATTTGTCGAGCCCGGTACCGCTACGGTGCCGGGCTCTTCTGGTTCAATGCCATGTCAAAAACGAAGCGCCCGCTTGCTGGGGGAGCAAGCGGGCGCCTGTGAGCGAATATGTTTGCGGCGAAAGCCGCGATAAGCGGTGGGGTGGCGACTAGTTGGTCGTACCGGAATCGTCGCCCGTGCCCGAGCCCGAGCCCGAGCCCGAACCAGAAAGTGCGACCGTCAGCGTAATCGTGCTGTCGGTGGACTGCTTGCCAGTGGGGGAGACGCCCGTAACGGTGGCATCCTCGTTATCGCTTACGGGATTGCCGTTCTGGTCACAGAAGCCAATGTTATAGAAACCGGCGTTGTTGAGCGCGGTAACGGCGGCGGAGATGCTCTTGCCGTACAGGTTGCCCGGGACGGTGGCCTTGCCGGACTTCTTGGCAATGACGACGGTAATCGTGGCGCCGGGCTTCTGCTTGCCGCTGGGGTTCCAGCTGATCACGGTGCCCTCGGTAACCGAGTCGTTCTCCTGGTAGCTCACGTCGACGCCAAAGCCTGCCATATCGAGGGCGTTGCGCGCCTGGGCCTCGGTCATGTCGGTCAGGTCGGGGACGGACGTGGTATCCGGGCCGCTCGAGACCTTGTACGAGATGGTCGTGCCCTTCGCGACTTCCTTACCGGCTTCGGTGCCCTGCTCAAAGACCTGGCCCTCATCAGCTTCGTTGGCCTCCTCGGAGGCGTTGCCCTTCAGGCCAACGCTTGCCAGTGCGGCTTCTGCTTGGTCCTTGGTCAGGCCGACAAGTTTGGGAACCTCAACCTTTTCGGAGGGCTTGGGGCCCTTGGAGATTACCAGGTTCACCTTGGTGCCCTTGGTCTTCTTGGTGTTGCCGTTGGGTGTCTGCTCGGCGACCTTGCCCTCGTCGACATCGTCGTTGTAGCTTTGGTCGATGGTGCCGACCTCGAGGCCGGCTTCCTTGATCAGCTCGACGGCACTCTGCTGGTCCTTGCCCAGTACATCGGGAACGGTGACCTGCTCGCCGCCAAAGAGTCCTGTGGCAAAGGCCACCACGATGCCGATGACGGCAACCGCTGCCACCACGGCGGCGATAATCTTGTTCTTGTTGGACTTGGGCTGATCGACCTCGTAGGAACCGGTGGAACCCGAGACGGCGCTGCGGGGGTTGGTCTGTCCGCTTACGCCCGATACGGGGCGAACCATAGCGCGCGTGGAGTCAGACAGCTCACGGGTCTTGGTAGCGCCCAGCTCACCGGGGGCGCCGATGATGCGCGTGGGCTCCGAGACGTTGACGGCATGGCCCGACAGGTAGCTGTTGAGCACCTGACGCAGCTCGTCGGCGGTCTGGAAGCGGTTTGCCGGGTCCTTCTCCATGCACTTGAGGATGATGCGCTCAAGGTCGGCGTCGACACCGGAGTTGATCTGGCTCGGCGGAATAGGCAACTCGTTGACCTGCTTGAGTGCGACCGAGATGGCGTCGTCGCCGTCAAAGGGTACGCGGCCGGTGGCGCACTCGTACATGACGACACCCAGCGAGTAGATATCCGAGGTGGGGCCGAGGTCCTGGCCGCGGGTCTGTTCGGGGCTTACATAGTGGGCGGTGCCCAGCACGTTGTTATCCTGCGTGAGGTGGCTGTTCTTGGCGCGTGCGATGCCAAAATCCATGACCTTGATATTGCCGTCGGGCAGCACCATGATGTTTTGCGGCTTAATGTCGCGGTGGATAATCTCGTGCTTGTGTGCGACCGAAAGCGCGGAGCTGATCTGCGAGCCGATCTGCGCGACCTTCTTGGGATCGAGGGCGCCGTGGCTCTTGATGCCGCTCTTAAGGTCGGTACCGCGCAGGTACTCCATGACGATGTAATAGGTGTCGCCATCCTTGCCCCAGTCGTAGACGCCCACGATATAGGGGGAGGACAGGCCGGCCGCTGCCTGGGCCTCCTGCTTAAAGCGGGCGGCGAAGGTGGCGTCGCCGGCATACTGCGGCAGCATGATCTTGACGGCAACCGTGCGGTCGAGGACCTGATCCTGTGCACGGAAGACGGTCGCCATACCGCCCGTTCCCACCTTATCCTTGAGGAGGTATCTTCCCCCGAGGACCCTCTGTTCCATTCCTGCTCCTAACATAACTATTCGCTCAACGATGTGTGTAGTACCAAATGTATGGCCGCTGGGGCCGTGTGGCGCGTTGTCGCTAGCTCATCGGCCGCGGCGCGTCCCAAGTATCCGCTTTGATCACGGGCATCACGCTCCCTGTGCGGCGAGCGCCGCGGTCAGGACGATGCCGGCGATCTTGGCCGCCTCGACGTCGTGTTTGTCGTAATCCTCCAGGGCCACCGAGATGGCAACCGTGGGTGAATCGTAAGGTGCAAAGCCAACAAACATAGAGTTGACGTTGGTGCCGCCGGTCTCGGCCGAACCGGTCTTGCCGGCAACCTTGACGCCCGGAATCTGGGCATCGGTGCCGGTACCGGACTGGACGACGGCGAGCATGGCCTGCTTGACCTGGTCGGCCGTGGCAGAGCTGACAGCCTGGCCCAGCGAGCGGGACTGCGTGGTCTTAACCACGGTTCCGTCCGGGGCGAGTATCTGGGACACAAAGAACGGGTCCATGACCACGCCGCTGTTGGCGATAGCCGCAGCGATCACGCAATTCTGCATAACGGTGGTCTGCGGGCCAGGCGTGTGGTCCATGCCGACGGGCTGTCCGGCGCCTGCCCAAGCGGTCTCCCATTCGGTCATAAGCGACGGGTCGGCCATGATGGAAGCCGCGGTGGTCAGATCCTGGCCGAGCTTTTGACCGTAGCCAAAGGCGTTGGCAAACTGGACGAGCGAGCTGGCGCCGACCTCGTTTGCCACCTGGCCAAAGACGACGTTGGACGACACGGCGAAGGCCTGCTGCAGGCTGATGGTGCCGTAGCTCTCGTTGGCATCGTTGGTGACCGGCGCGTTGCCAATATCCATGGAGCTGGGCGCCTGGTACGTGCTGGTAAGGCTGGCGGTGCCGGTCTCGAGCGCCGCGGAGAGTGTGACGACCTTAAAGGTCGAGCCCGGGGTGTAGAGCGCGTCCATGGCGCGGTCGTACATGGAGCCGTCCTCGCCGCCGCCCGACTGGAGCAGCGCATCGATGTTGGTGTTGTCGTAGGTGGGCGAGCTCGCGCACGCAAGGACCGCACCGGTGCGCGGATCCATGACCACCACAGCGCCCTTAAAGCCCTTGAGCGCCTGCTCGGCAGCCGTCTGGATGCGCGAGTCGATGGTGAGCTTGGCGGTATTGCCCGGCTGGGTCTGCCCCGCGAGCGACGCGA
This sequence comes from Collinsella sp., assembly GCA_036304065.1. Classification (GTDB taxonomy): domain Bacteria; phylum Actinomycetota; class Coriobacteriia; order Coriobacteriales; family Coriobacteriaceae; genus Collinsella. The sequence goes on from JAXIZI010000042.1 coordinate 20,579, forward strand.
TGGCGTTGTTCCAGCTGGAGTAATCCTTGGAGCCGGTGAGCGTATCGTTCATGACGCTCTCGATGCCGGCGGTGCCGTATTGCTGGCTCACGTAGCCCACCACGTGCGCGGCCATGTTGCCGTTGGGGTAGGAACGGGCGTAGGTGCCGTCCTCCTGCTGCAACGACTCGGCTAGCGTCACGCCGTCGGACGTGATGATGGAGCCACGCTGGATGTACTTGGAGCGGGCGATGGTGTGGTTGTTGGTCGGCATGTCCTGATAGTCCTTCGCCTTGATGACCTGGACATAGGTGAGGTTGCCGATAAGGATGGCGAACAGCGCCGTGAAAGCAAACACGGCACGAGTCAGACGGTTGGCAAGTGCCACGCGGCCGAGCACGCCGGACTCTGGCGTGTCGAGCAGGCGACGACGTATGCGAGAGCCCGCGGAGTGGTTGCCGTGGCTGTAGGAAGGTGCGCTGGCAAAACGCGTACCGGTCGGGGCGACGGCGGATGCGACCTGGTCATCGGTGATGGCGGCCATGGTGCCGGTGCCGGTGAGCTCGGCTTCGCGTCCGGTTGCCTCGTCGCCGGCGCGCAGCAGTAGCGCGACGATGATAAAGCTCGCCAGCAGCGAGGAGCCGCCCTGGCTCATAAAGGGCAGGGTGACGCCAGTCAGCGGGATCAGGCGGGTTACGCCGCCAACGATTAAGAATGCCTGGAAGCTGATGGCCGCCGTAAGGCCGGTCGCGCTAAAGGCGGCAAGGTCGGACTTGGCGCGGGCGGCCGTGGTGAGGCCACGCACGGCAAAAAGCATAAACAGGATGAGCACGGCGCCGCCGCCCAAAAGGCCCATTTCCTCGCCGATGGCCGAGAAGATAAAGTCGGACTCGACGACGGGGATGTTGTTTGCCATGCCGTTGCCGATGCCGACGCCAACCAGGCCACCGTCAGCCAGCGAGTAAAGTGACTGTACGATCTGGTAGCCCTGGCCCTGGGCGTCCTTAAACGGATCGACCCAGACCTGAAAGCGCACCTGCACGTGCGACAGGAACTTGTAGGCGCCCACGGCTCCAACGGCCAGCAGCGCAAGGCCGATGATGACGTACGAAAAACGTCCCGTGGCAACATAGAGCATCAGCAAAAAGATGGTGTAGAACAGGACGGCCGAGCCCAGGTCGCGTTCGAAGACGACGATGAGCAGGCACACGCCCCACACGGCAAACAGCGGCAGCAGCAGGCGGAAGCGCGGAATCTTGAGGCCCAGGATCTTGCGGTTGGAGATGGAGAGCAGCTCGCGGTTCTCGGCCAGATAGCCTGCCAGGAACAAGACGATGAAGACCTTGGCGAACTCGCCAGGCTGGATGGTGAAGCCCGCGATGCGAATCCACAGCTTGGAGCCCGAGATCGTGGTGCCGATAAAGATCGGCAGCATCAGCAGGATGATGCCGATAATGCCAAAGGTGTACTTGTAGCGCATGACCACGTCGAGGTTCTTAACCAGTGCGAGCGTTCCCACCATGAGCGCCACCGAGACAAACAAGATGATGAGCTGCGAGATGGCGAGGTCGGGGGCCAGGCGCGTCACGAATGTGATGCCGATGCCCGAGAGCACAAAGACGATGGGCAGGATGGCGGGGTCGGCGCCGGGCGCCAGGATGCGCACGGCGATATGCGCCGCGGCGAAGGCGGCGAACAGGCCGATCGGCACGGCGAGCGTCTCAAAGGAAACCGTGGCACCCGCGGTGAGCACGTACATCGCATAGAGCAGGATGACGGGGAACGCCGAGGCGATGAGCAAGAGCAGTTCGGTGTTGCGGCGACTCATAAGCGGCACTCCCTTTCTAATTCTTATCGGAGGCTTCGGCCTCGGCTGACTGTTCGGCGGTTTTCTCGGAATCTGACTCGGATGTGGATTCCTGATCGGTGTTGTCGCGAATCGTTTGCGCGTCAATCACCTGACGGGTCTGCTCCTCGTCAATCTGATGGCGGTACTTGGAAATGGTGTCCTGCGCATCGTCGACGCTCGTTTGTGGAATGCCTGCCTTCAGGCGGTTTTGCGTGTCTTCGGGCAGGTCGGACAGCTTGATGCTGGTTTCGCTCTCGAGCCAGTGGAGCTCGACCCCGAGCGTCTTGCCGGGTAGGCCGCGCCAGACGGCGACATTGCCGTGGTAGGTTCCCAAGTAATAGGAGCCGGTGACGCCCGTGTATGCCCAGATGCCTGCTACCAGCACAAAGACAAGGGCCAAGATGGAGGCGATGGTGACATTGCGGCGTCGGACGCGTTTTGCCTCGCGCATGACGCCGTCGTCGACCAGATCGACGACCACCACGGTCACGTTGTCGTGGCCGCCGGCGGCGAGCGCCGCGTCCACCAAGTTGTCGACACAGATCTGTGCGCTCGAAGACTGCGTGGCGATGTTCTCGATATCGCTATCGGGAATCATGCTCGAAAGACCGTCGGAGCACAGAATCAGGCGGTCGCCTTCCTCGATGTGCAGGGTAAAGTGGTCGGCATACATGGCGGGATCCGAGCCCAGCGCGCGGGTGATGACCGAGCGGTTGGGGTGGACGCGGGCCTCGTCGGCCGTAATCTCGCCGGCATCCACGAGCTCCTCCACGTAGGAGTGGTCGCGGGTCACGCGGATGAGCGTACCCTCGTGGAGCAGGTAGGCGCGCGAGTCGCCCACGTGGGCGATGGCGAGCGTGTCGTTTTCGATGTAGGCACAGGTGGCCGTGCACCCCATGCCGGGTTTGCCCAGGCCGTTGAGGGCGGCCTCGATCACGGCGGCGTTGGCGGCCTCAACGGCTGCGGCCAGGCGCGCGGCGTCGGCGGACTGCGGCGCCGTCTTGGCGATGGTCTCGACGGCGATGGAGGATGCCACCTCGCCGGCGGCGTGTCCTCCCATGCCGTCGCACACGCAAAAGAGCGGCGACTGCACCAGATAGGAGTCCTCATTGTGCGGGCGTACGCATCCGACGTCGGAGCGGGCGCCCCACATAAGCTGCGTGGTGGTGCCGGCGTCGTAGGTCGAGTCGGTCTCGATGCGCTCGTCGGTCAGCGGCTCAAAGCTCATGGTCGAGCCGGGATCTTTGAGCTTTGCCTCCACGGCCGCGACATCGATCTCGGCGGTGTCGCCGGGGGAGACGGTGTCAGCATCGTTGCCCGACTCGACGTCGGAGACGTCCGGAAGGTTGAGATCTTCGGTTACGCGGTCGGCGGGATTGCCGTCCTGCTGCGGCTCGACAGCCGTCGGCTCGGGCGTCGCAAAGTGCGACGGCGCGGGCGTGCTCTGGGGTTGAGCGGAGGGCTCGGGAGCTGTGGCGGGCGCGGCAACGGGCTGCTCGACTTCGGCAGGCGTTGCGGATGCGGGTGCCGCCTCGCTTGCCGGGGCGACGGGGAATACCGGCGCGGCAGGCTCGGGGGCTGCAAACACGGCAGCGCTCTCGTTAATCGCCTCGGCGACGGGCTCGGCAAAGTGAGCCGGTGCGGGCGTTGCCTCCGGTTCCGCGGACTGCTCGGCAGCGTGCGCGCCGATGGGGGCATCGAGCTGCTCGGTGTCGGCGTCCTCGTCATCGACGAGTGCCGGATATTCTTGAGTTACATGCGAAAGAGGCAGGGAGAACACGGTGTCCTCGGGCTCCACGGTCGCAGGGCGCGCCGGAGCGGCATGAGCCGGCGCAGCTGCGGGGGCAGTCGGCGTCTCGGGCATGGTTGCGGACTTGTTCTCCTCGTCGATCATCGACGGTTCACCTTCATGACCACGTCGCCAATCTGGACCTCATCACCCTCGCGCAGCGTTGCGGGCTCCACCAGCTGACGCCCGTTAACGAGCGTGCCGTTCAGCGAGTTGAGGTCTTCGATGATGAGTGCCGGGCCCTGCAGCGAAAAGCGTGCGTGCGAGGCCGAGACAAACGGTTCGTTGATGCAGATGTCCGAGGACGGCGAGCGGCCCACGATGACGGGGCCGAGCATGTCTACATGGATGCCACGGATGCCGCGCGGACCCTTGTCCACATCGATCGTCCAGATAGCGGAGTCGCGGCGCTGGCCGCGTACGAGTCCCACGCCGGTTTTCATGACGGCGAACAGGAAGATGTAGAGCAGGGCGACCAGGACGATGCGGCCTGCAAAAAGGACGATATCGATGTTCATAAGCGACTATCCCCTAAATTCAAAGGTGCTCAGGCCAAACGTCAGCAGGTCGCCGTTGCGCAGCGGGCAGCGCGTGATGCGGCGGTTGTTGACGAGCGTGCCGTTGGTGGAATTGAGGTCCTCGATCGACCAGTCCGAACCGGTAAAGGTGAGTTGGGCGTGACGACGCGACACGTTGGGGTCGCGCAGGGCGATGTCCGAAACCGAACGCTCGCGACCGATGGTCACCTGCGCGGAAGTGATGCTGTGGCTCTCGCCGCTCACGACGTCGACGAGCTGGGCGAGCGGGCGCTGCGGGGCGCGGGTGCTCGCCATGTTGGAGGCAATACCGGCCGCGGCGCCAAGGCCCACGGCGGCGCCGGTCGCGGCGGCTCCGCCCATGCCGGCGAGGGCGTCACGAGAGACGGTCTGCGGCACGGGGATGGGCGCGGCGGCGGGGTCGGGGACGCTGGGCGCAAAGGGATCGGCCACGGCGAGCGGGTCGGGAGCGGCGGCACGGGGCGACGGCTGCTGGGGCATGGCGGCGGGGTGCTGTTGCTGCGGAGCGGCGAATTGCTGCTTGCCGGCGCGGGGAGCGCTGGCGGCGCGGCTTGCGGCCGAGTTGTTCTGGCCCAGGCCATTCTGGTAAGCGCGTTCTTCCTCGTACAAACGACCGAGCGTGGGGGCGTCGACGTTCTCGGCAAAGACCGAGAACTTACCGGCACGCAGCTGCGGGTCGATCATAAAGCGAACGAGGGGTTCGCCGACAAACACATAGCGGCGCTTTTCGGCCTGTGCCTTCACAAACTCGCGGACTTCGCGCGAAAGCTCGGGGTAGAACGGGGCGAGCATGGGATCGTCGTCGGCGGCGATCAGGATGGTATAGAGTGCCGGCGCGGTGTTGACGCCGTTGATCACCAGAGTCTGATCCTCCATGTCGCGAGCGGCCTGCTTGGCAAGCTTCTTAAAGGAGAACGGGGCACGGGTGGCACCGAAGATGCCGGCCACGTGGTCCTCGAAGATGTTCAGGAAGTTCACGAAAGATCACTCTCCGTATAGGTTCTTTGGTATCCGAGCAAATATAGGCATATCCCAACGATTATAGAGGATAGGGTTCCCGCAACCGCCGCCTTGACGACGACCGCGCCCGCAAGGCTGGCAATTTCCATATGGTGTGCAAGACAGAGCGACGCCGCGGTGCCTATTCCGCAGCCGGCGATGGCAGCGATTGCAGCCAGGTTCGAGCCCTGCTCGGCACGCTTGGCATGGGCGTTGAGCAGCAGAGATGTCAGTGCAGCTGTCGCCGCGACAAGCACAACGGCAGCCCAGAAGAGCATGTCTCCCAGCGCCGCGGCAACATTGCCGAGCCCCAGCGCGCCTCCGGCGGAAAGCGCAACCGTAGCCAGGCGGCCAAAAAGCGCGCCCATCCCCGTGGCGGCCGCGGCGCTTGCCGGGCCGAGCCAAAAGGCCGCGATGCCGGCGGCGACCCCGGCGGCAAGGAGGACGTCGCCCGTTAGACAGCCAAGTGCCACCGCGCAGGTGAGCGCCGCGCTCGCGGCCGCCTCGGTGCGTCCCCAGGCGATCCACCAACCGGACATGGTGGCGGCAAAGAGCACCGCGACGGGTAGCATCGACAGGATGCCCTGCGTCTGCATGGTGGCGTTGGCCATAAGTACCAAAAAGCCCACGGCCGAGATGGCCGAGCCAATCTGCGGGGCCAGGCCGGCGGCCGCCCCAATCGCGATGGCCGCGGCAATAAGTCCGGGAAGCGCCGCGACGCCAGCCGTCTGCATGATCAAAAAGCTAAAGGCACCACACGTTAGCGCCGAGATGGCGCGCATGGTGTAATCGCGTGCGTGGCTCCAGCGCGTGCCGGCCCAGCCGAGTGCGGGGTCGACCTCGATGGTGTCGTCCTCATAGGGTAGCGATTCGATATCGTCTGCCGCGCGCTCGTCATCCGACAGCTCGCCCACCATCTGCTCCAGGCTGCGACGGCCCTCGCGCACGCTGCCCAAGTCGTCGAGCAGCTGGTCGCAAAATGCCTCAATGCTGTTGGGGCGGTCTTGCGGCATGGGGGAGAGGGCGCTCATGAGCGCAGCCTCGGCTCCCGGGGGAAAGTGCGGGATGAGCTCGCTGGGATAGGTGGCACCGCCGATGATACGGCCGAGCGAGTCGCCGGGCGTGGCGGCCATAAAGGGAGCGCTGCCGCACAGGCCCTCGTAGATCACACAGGCGAGGGCAAAGACATCGGCGCGCTCGTCAACCGTGCCAGTTTCGATGTCGAGCTGCTCGGGTGGCATGTAGCCGATGGTGCCGCCGCGCGAGCCGCCAAAGCCGCCGGCAGACGACAGCCGCGCCATGCCAAAGTCGGTGAGCTTTACATTGCCCGAGTGGTCGATGAGCACGTTGGCGGGCTTAATGTCCAGGTGGAGCACGCCGTTGCTATGGGCGAAAGTGAGTGCCTGGCCCAGCGTGTCGGCAATTGCCGCGGCCTCGTCAAAGGTGAGCGAATGGCCGTCCACACGATGCAAAAACTCGGCTAGGGACATGCCGTCGACATACTCCATGACCAGGTAGGCATAGGCGGTATCGTGCGTAAAGTCGATAACCTGCACGATATTGGGATGTTGAAGCATGGCGGCGGTGTGTGCCTCGCGCAGGACATCCATGATGTCGCTGGCGGGCATGCCGGCACCGCTTGTGAGGGGGATACGCTTAATGGCGACGCGACGGCGCAGGTGCGTGTCGCGGCAAATCTCGATGGAGCCAAAACCGCCGGTTGCAAGCGTCTCGAGCGGCTGGAACCGCTTGAGCAGCTCGCGAGAGCTGGTGCCCTCCAAGGGAACGTCCGGCGAGAACCGGGCGGTATGTTGCGAGAAAAGCGGCATGGCCAACCCTCGTGCGTTTAAAGTTCGTTTGCGAGCGGCGGGCCAGGGTCAAGCCGTTCGCGGTGGCATAGATGCTGCTAGTTTAGCACGCTCGGGCGCATGGTGAAGGTAGCGGGGCGAGGTGGCCTATCTGACTTGGCCTTAGCGCTTCTTCTTGTTCTTCTTCTGCTTGCGCTGTTTGGCCTTTGCGTTCTTGGGCTCGCTTTCCTGCTTGGCCTTGGCAGCGGCCTTTTCGGCCTTCATCTTCTTGCGTTTGGTCTCGATGCGCAGCTTTTTGTTGATGCGCGCCTTGAGGAAGGAGCCAAACTGCTCGGCATCACCACGTACAAAGGTGTCCTTGGGGATCGTCACGCCCTGCTCGGCGAACATGGCCACAAAGATGCGCTCGCCGTCGAGCACGTGGTCGAGCTTCTCAAACGGGAAGAACTGCGACTTGCCGCTCTTGCCCCAGACCATCAGGCCGTCCTCGTTGGCGGCGACGCGGCGGTAGCGGCCGCCCATGGACTCGTCGGCCTCGACGGCTTCGATAAAGTCGCGCGCGAGCGTATGGTGCAGATTTTTGCTCCACCAGGCCAAAAAGGCGCCGAACACGATCAGCACGACGCCGAACTTGATCCAGCTGCCGCCGGCCACCAGCATGCCGATGCCGATGAGCGCGGCAATCGCGGCGGCGACGTACAGGGAGCCACGGCGCCTGGGCGAGGCAACCAAGCGGGCGAAATCGGTGACGAGGTCGTTTTCGTACTGATACTCGTTGAGGTACAGGATGCCGTCGTCGGCTGCGGCCTGCTTCTCGAGCGCGACCTCGACCTGGTCGGCTGCTTCGGAGGGAACGAGGTTGCTCTCTGCGTCTGCCATGCTCTTTGGACTCCTATCGCGGCGGGCTCGCCGTACGGGTTATTATGGATGCAGTATGCCGTGCGACCGCATGGCCGCCGCGGCAACAAGACTCAGTATACCCGGGGGAGCACCCATGGAATCGTTGTACCGAAAGTATCGCCCGCTCACCTTCGACTCCGTGGTGGGCCAGCAGCATATCGTCTCGACGCTCGAGCACGCCATCACCGAGGGGCGCCTGTCCCACGCGTACCTGTTTTGCGGTCCGCGCGGCACGGGCAAGACCACCATGGCGCGTATTCTTGCCAAGGCGCTGCTCTGCCGCAATGCCGAGGCGGCGCGCGCCGAGGGTGCGAGCGGCTGCATGCCCGACGGCACCTGTGAGGAATGCGAGCTCATCGCCGAGGGCAACCACCCAGACGTCTACGAGCTCGATGCCGCAAGCCGCACCGGCGTAGACAACGTGCGCGAGGAGATCATCAACTCCGTCAACTTTGCCCCGGTGCGTGGCAAGTACAAGATCTATATCATCGACGAGGTCCACATGCTCACGACGGCGGCGTTTAACGCGCTGCTCAAGACGCTCGAGGAGCCGCCGGCGCACGTGATCTTTGTGCTGTGCACCACCGACCCGCAAAAGATTCTGGAGACCATCCTCTCGCGCTGCCAGCGCTTCGATTTCCACCGCATCGGTAACGAGGATATCGAGCATCGCCTGTCCTACGTGTGCGAGCAGGAGGGCTTCGATTACGACGACGAGGCGCTCGCCATCGTGGCGCGCCATGCCAAGGGCGGCATGCGCGACGCGCTTTCCACGCTGGAGCAGCTGAGCGTTTTTGGCAACGGAGCCGTGCATGCGGACGATGCCCGCTCGCTTTTGGGCGAGGTTTCGGACCAGATTCTGGGCGAGTTTGCGCGCGCCATTGCCGATCGTGATGTCGCCGAGCTCTATGGGCTGATTCGCGCGCAGGTCGAGGAAGGTAACGATCTGCTGGAACTGACGCGCGACCTGGTGGCGCACGTGCGCGACGTGTATGTTGCCTGCGTTGCCCGTGCCCGTGCCGAGTTGTTTGAGGGCGGCTCCGAGCAGGCCGAGGCGCTTGCTGCCGAGGCCGCTGCCTTTGGCGAGCATCCTGCCGACCGCCTGGCTCGTGTGCTGACAGTGCTCGACGATGCCGCACTGGAGATGAGGGGCGCGAGCGACGTGCGCCTGGTGCTCGAGATTGCCTGCACGCGTCTGGCGCGTCCCGAGGCTGATTTAACGATTGAGGCATTGGCCGAGCGCGTGGCACGCCTGGAGGCCATGGTTGCCAACGCCGCCGTGCCGGCGAGCGTGGCTGCTGCTCAGGCCGCCGCGCCTGCAGCATCCGTACCCGCTGCTGCCCAACAGCCGACGCTCATTTCGGGCGCCCGCGCTGCCGCCCCGGCGGCATCCGCTGCCCCCGCTGCTACGTCCGCGCGCCAGGGCGGTATGCCTTGGGACCGTGGTGCTGCCGCTCCGACGGCTCAGCCTGCGCCCCGTTCTGCGTCCGTGTCAGCTTCCAAGCCTGCAGCGCCTGCACCTCAGCCTGCGCCGGCTCCGACGCCTCAGCCCGTTGCGGCCCCCGCGCCTGCCACCGCTCCGGCACCTAAGCCCCAGTCCAACAACGCCGCCCAGGTTGCCGCCGCCGGTGCCGCCGAGACGCCCGCGGTCGAGGATGCCGGAGAGCTGCAGCGCAAATGGGCCGAGGTTGTCGAGCGTGTCAAGGCGCGTCAGGCTTCCTACGCAGGGCTTTTGCTCAACGCCCGCGCCACGGCCGACGACGGCTCCAAGCTCACGGTCTCGTTCCCCGCGGGTTCGACTTTTGCCATCAAGATGCTCGGTCGCGCCGATACGCAGTCGGTGGTCCTGCCGACGGTCTGCGCGGTCTTCGGTCGTCGTACCGTCGACTATGTCCTGGATGGGGGTGGCACGCCGGCTCCTCAACATGAGGAGCATTCTCCATCTGCACGGGCTGCGGTATCTGCGGACCCGCAACCCGTGTCCTCGGTGCCCCCTGCATCCTCGAGCGCCAGCGCGACGCAGCCAAAAGCGGCGCCGGTAGCGGCACCGACCCCGTCGGCGCCTGAACCCGCTGCGCCCAAACCGGCTGCTCCGATCCCCGCGCCCAAGTCCGCTGCCGCGCCTGCGCCCAAGTCATCCGACCTGGCCAAGGCCCCTTGGCTGCGCTCCGACAACCCTGCCGGTGCTCCTGCCACGGGCAAGCTCCCGACCGAGCCCGCGCCCCGAGCGCCCGAGCGCGCGTCCGTCCCCATGGCTCAGCCGCCTGCGCAGGCTGCGCCATGGGAATCCGAGCAGGTGCCCTACGACGATGCTATGGTCGGTGGTTTTGCTGCCGATGCCGGCGGGGACGATCTGCCCCCGTTCGACGTGCCGGGTGCGGCGTCCGCGACCAAGGCCGCTGCTGTGGCACCCGCAGCCTCTGCAAACGACGACGTCCCCGCCGCTCCCTGGGAATCCAATCCCGGTGCTGGCAGCCCCTTCGGCCATCAGGGCGCAGCCCCGAGCATCCCGCAGACCGAGGACGAGGCCAAGGCCCTCATCCGCAGCGTCTTTGGCCAGGCCACCATCTTCAAGCCGGTGGAGTAGCTGCGTAGGCGGGTATACTGCTCAAGAAGAGGACCCCTTGTCCGGGCGCATCTGTATTTCGGACATGTGTAGTGTGGTGCCGCGTATGTCGCATTTGAGCAGACAGGTGCGTGACGGTCGGCCTAGGATGCTGAGGTCGATACGATACGTCGCATGGCTGTCCGTGTACTCGACTTGCTCGGCGTTAATGGTTGCTCCGATTGCCAAATAAACGCCTAGCTCGGCATCGACAATCTTGAAGTCCTTTATCTTGACCTTGAACTCTTGATAGAGGGACGGGCTGTTGTAGTAGACGGTTCGGGTTCCGTCGGTGCACTCATCGGTCGTCTCCCATTTGACGACGGGCTGGTCCGAGCTGGCTATCAGCAGTTCTGCTCCAAAAGCTATGGCATGGGTGATGACAACCAGCAATGCCCAGCCGACAAAGAGATAGAGAACCACATATGCAACGGGGTGTTTTGAGCGGATGTTTTGGAGCGCGTTGGGGGCATTCATGGGGCACCTCCAAATTACTATCTATGGCAATCAAATTATACCCTGCCGCCATGTGCGCCGCCTCGAGCAGCGGTTCGGCATTTAGCTATTTAGTGGCGCACATGAAATGCCGGATTCGGCTCTACTAGATTGAGTGTGCGATATTATGCAACCTTGCATAATTCGACCTTGCATAATCTTTGAGTGCGGTTTGTATTGGAGGACATGTATATCGACTGAGGTAACACGTCCGCCCCGCTCTCTCGCCGCGCGCCGTGGTACGATTTTTGAGTTTGAAAGTCCCGCCGTGCTCCGGCTGCCCTTGCAGCTCGGCGTGCGGCCGCACGTAAAGGAGCCATCATGGCCGGTATGAACATGCAGCAGATGATGAAGCAGGCTCGCAAGATGCAGGAGCAGCTTGCCGCCGCGCAGGAGAACCTCAAGTCCCAGACCGTCGACGCCTCTGCCGGCGGCGGCATGGTCAAGGTGACCGTTAACGGCGAGATGGAGCTCGTCAACCTCACCATCGATCCCGATGCGCTCGATCCCGAGGACGTCGATATGCTGCAGGATATGATCATGGCTGCCGTCAACGAGGCCGTTCGCGGCGTCAACGAGCTCGCCAACAAGCAGATGGGCGCCATCACCGGCGGCCTCAACATCCCGGGCATGCCGTTCTAAGACACGCATATATATGAGTGCCAACCACAGTCTGCAAAAACTGCTCGATGAGCTGGGCCGTCTGCCGGGCATTGGTCCCAAGTCGGCCCAGCGCATCGCCTATTACCTGTTGGAGGCCGACGCCGAGGAGGCGCGCCGCCTGGCCGAGGCCATCCTGGAGGTCAAGCAGGAGGTCCGCTTTTGCAGCCGCTGCTTTAACTACGCCACGGCCGACGAGTGCTCCATCTGCCAGGACCCGATGCGCGATACCACTCGCATTTGCGTGGTGGGCGAGCCGCGCGATGTCCAGGCGATCGAGCGCACGGGCAGCTACCACGGCCTCTACCACGTATTGGGCGGCGTGATCAGTCCCATGGACAAGATTGGCCCCGAGCAGCTGCACATTCGAGAGCTGCTGGCACGCTTGGGCCACGAGGACATCCACGAGGTCATCATCGCCACCAACCCCAATATTGAGGGCGAGACCACGGCGAGCTATCTGGCCCGTACCATCAAGCCGTTGGGCGTCGAGGTGTCGCGTCTGGCAAGCGGCCTTCCCGTGGGCGGCGACTTGGAGTATGCCGACGAGCTTACGCTTGGCCGCGCCATCGAGGCCCGCCGCGCGATTTAGGTGGCGAGCCTGCTCCTGCCGTATGTTTTCCTCGCGACGCACGGGGTAGTCATAATTTCCCCGTGCGACTGTGAGTTTGTTGTGCAACAAAGATGCTTCGTATCCGCTTATCGCATGGATGCTTCCGCTCGCATCCTTAATTTGTCCATTCGTTGCGCAACCTTTTTGGTTCGCTGATACACTCAAATATGGATTCGAATGAATGCGCCGCTCCCGAGCGGCGTGTTTTTGTTGGAGGAGAACGCATGCGGCCCGGTGGCACTCAGACAAAGCGCGGCGCCGCGGTGCGCATACGACGCCGACTGGGCTTGGCGCCGCGGGCGTACGCACTGCTATCGTGCTCGCTGGTGCTGGTCATGGCTGGCGTTTCTGCCTATGGCATGACCGTGCCGTCCATGATGCAGGCGCATGCCGCACGCGAACCGCGCGTGGGGCATGAGGTCAAAAGTGATCTGGGTACCACGACTGGATATGCTTGGGCAAGTGTGGTCGCGCATATTGTGTTTGGCACCGACGATGCGGACGGCGCCGAGGCCCCGGACAACGAAGTCACGCTTGCCAATGGCAAAACCATCGTGCTCACCAACACCAAGATCATCGATCGATTGTCCAACAATAGCGTGGCGGCAACGGTGAATAAGGTCGAGCAGCAAAAGGAGCAGGACGCCCAGCAGTCCGGAAAGCCCGGTAGCTCGGATACTTCTGGCTCCGGCTCGGATTCATCGAGTTCGGGCGGCGGCTCTGGGTCGGGTTCCTCTACCGGAGGGCCTGGAAACGGCGGCTCGACGGGCGGCAACACTGACAACGATGCAAACTCCGGCGGCCTTTCCGCTGCTGAGGAAGAGGGCATTCACAGTTGGCTTGTGACCAAGTACAACATGCTCGACAGTTACGTTTCTCGTGCCAATGACGTGGTCTCGACCTATAACTCTACGGGAGATCCCAGGCCGTGCGACAGCCTGGTCGGGGAGATGTTTGTCATTCGAGCCGAGTTCGGTCGTCAGACATTCTCGCCCCGGTCAAAGTGGTATCAGCAGTATGCCAATCTGTGGGGCTGTTACACCAACCTATGTCAATGGGTTGGCCATTACGGCGATGATGACGTCGCGCTCGGTAACTTCAACAATAACGTGGCGGCGCTTGCCCTATGATGACCGATCTTGCATCCACCACACCACAATCACTCGGTCGCGATCCCATGGTCGGCCTGCGCCTGGCGCGTGTCGACGGGTTTGAGCCGGCCATTGCGCTCGGTCAGGACGAACTGCCTGCCTATCTGCGTCGTTTTACGATGCTGTTTGCCGACGATGCCACCATGCGCCGTGGCGGTATCGGCCGCGTGACGCGTGCCGTCAACGCCCAAGGCGAGGCCGTGGCACTCAAGCAGCTCATCTTGCCGACGCGCGATGAGTTTGACGACGATGCCGCTCACGAGGCGCTGGTCGCCAAGTTCAAGGCGGCGTTTCGCGAGGAATACGAATGCCATCGCGCCCTTTCGGGCCTTAAGGGCTTTCCCCGCCTCTATGGCTGGGGCGAGGTCGACGGTGTGCCTGCAATTGTCATGGAATGGGTCGAGGGCGAGACGCTTGCCCGCTTGCGTTCGCGACTCGCCGTGGACGATGCCGGACGCCTGTCGCCGCTTGTGGCGGCGCGTCTGGGTCGCGACCTGTTCGATCTGCTCTGCCGTATGAGCCTGGTGGGCGAGGGCTTTGTCCATCGCGATATCTCGCCCGCTAATATTATGGTGCGCACGGCGCGTCTACCGCTTGACCGGCAGCTTGCCGAGGGCACCTTTGACCTGTGCCTGATCGACTTTGGCTCGTCGCTGGCGCTTGAGCCTGCGTCGGCCGTGGCCGGTACCGGCGGCAAGGCGTCGTTTACGGAGCGTTATGCGACGCTGCGTCGCGCGACGGTGGCCTACGCTCCGCCCGAGATGCTCACCGACGATATTCCCGACCTGCGCGCTTTGCGTATGTCGCCGGCGATCGACGTCTATGCCGCGGCAAGCACGGTTTACGAGCTCATTGCCGGCGTCGCGCCATACGAAGCCGCGCCGAGCACTTCGGGCGCCTCGGGTTCGCGCAAAAGGACGCGCGACATCGCGAGCCCCTACCGTCTCAAAATGGACACGCGGCCCGACTATCCCATTGGTGCCCATGCGCCCGGTTGTGATTTGACTCAGCTGCTTCGTCGTGAGCCCGATGTGGCGCTCGCCGCGGCCGAGCAGGCCCAGCAGCTAGGGCTTGAGCCGGATTCCGAAGAGCTACGCGATGCGCTGGCGTTTGTCGATGCCCAGCTGTTCGACGTGGTGATGGCCTGTCTGTCCAGCCATCAAAAAGATCGTCCCGAGCCGGCGGCGGTCGAGGCGGCGCTCTCGGCGTTTTGTGACCACTATGCGCAAAATGTCGGTCGTTCGCTCCGCGGCGAGCCGCTCACGCCGTGCCCCATGGATGCGTCTGGCCGCGCGGTGCGTCGCGCGCTGATGGTCGGCGCGACGGTCGTCTGTGGCGTGGTTTGGGCTGTGGTCGTGGTTTCGGCCGCGCTGCTGGCGTCGGGCGCTCGCGTGACGGCGACTTTGGGATCGCTCGTGTGGTCTGGGTCGCTACCGGGTATTATTGCCGCACTGGCGTTGGCGCTGCCAGGCATAGCCGGCGTTGCCGCGGGGGCACTTGCGCGCGATCGGCGCTCGGGCTTCCTGCAGGGTGTGCTTGCGCTTTCTGCCTGCGAGGTTCCGGTGCTGGTTGTGGCTGCATGTAGCGTATTTTCCCAACGCGCCGTGATGGGCGGCCTTGTTGCCGCTCTGGTTGCAACCTATACGCTTACGTGGTTTTTGCTTGCGATGGGCTTTGCCTTTGAACTTCCCGTTTCGGCACCGCGACGCACAAAAGCCCAGATGGCGACTCCGCTTGCCGGTGGAGCCGCAGCTGCCCGTACTTTTGGCGGACCTGTCGAAGTATCGTCCGATTCTATTTCTACGACCAAGGAGGCCTAGGTCATGGCATCTCAAGTTGAGCTCACCCCATGCGGGGCCATGTTTGACATCTTTAAGCGCGCGGCGCATCTGAGCCATATCGAGCTGTGCGGCCTGGTGCTTTCGTCCCGTCCGCTCGCCGACGGCCGCAGCCCGCAGAGCCGAGCCGCCGATCGCTCTTGGGTTTCCCGCTTTATCGTTCGCGCGCCGGTCGGCACGCTTCAGCAGCGCTACTTTGCCGAATACGGTACCTCGGCTGCGCGTATTATGTCGCAACTGGCCCTGCGCCAGCGAAATCCCATGGACTCCACGGCTGTGATCAATATGGCGTGCGGTCCTGCAGGTGAACCGATGGTACGCGCGCTCGAAGAGTGCCACCAGGACACGAATCTCTATCGCAACGCGCTCGATCGCCTGTCCCAGGCGGCGGAACTCATGCCCGCCGAGCGCGCCGAGGCCGTGCTGGTGCTGTTTGTCGCTGTCGGTTGTTCGGCGGATGTGCGGTCCTCGGTGAACTATGCCATCGACTACGCGCACGCGACCTGTGGCGGAGGAACATCCACGCCGCGTTCGCTTGGCATGTCGATGACCGCGGGCGAACGCGAACCCGCCCCGGCGCACCCCTTGGGCTTGCTGCGCGTGCAAAACAGTTTTGTCGTGAGCGCCCCGCGCTGGATTCAGCCGAGCGAGCAGGGTGTTGAGATTGGCGCGCTGGCCACTGGTGAGGGCGATATTACCGACGTCGGCGACGATGTCTCGGCCCGCCATGCCCATATCTGGTGCGATGCTCAAAATATCTGGCACGTCGAGGACTTGTCGTCCACCAACGGAACCGTGGTGGTAAACGGGGCCACGCGCGTCTGCATTCAGGTCGAGCCCGGCCGTTCCGCCCAACTCAATCCCGGCGACGAGCTCAAGCTCGGCGAATCCACTACCTACGCCATTCTCTTCGGTGCCCTCTAGCCAGTCCTGCCAAATGGTCCCTCCGTCCCCAAGGGATCATTTTGCTCCCGGCAGTCACCTGAGGTTAACCTTTACCGCCCGCCTATATTTGCCGAAATTACACTTGACGGCGGGGTACAATAAACCCGCATGCGGATTTCCGTTGCGGGCGCTTCCCATCGCCGGGGCGTGCCCGGGAGCATCCGGCATGCGGCCTTTGCGGCGCTCGGTCATGTGCAAGACGGGCGGTCGGGTCTGTGGGGCGCATCAGCTGGCCCTCGCCTCGGCATGTCTTCTCTCCACGCCACGTACCTGCTGCTGAGCCTGCCTGCCAGATGATTGGAAGCAACAGCGTAAATCCCATCACGCCAACATCCCGGCGATCGCCGGGGCCTGTATACCTATATGAGAGGAGAGGGGTATATGGCGCGTAAGTTTAAGTCTATGGACGGCAACGAGGCGGCCGCATATGTTTCGTATGCGTACACCGAGGTAGCGGGAATCTATCCCATTACGCCGTCCAGCCCGATGGCCGACCATGTCGACCAGTGGGCGGCCCAGGGTCGCAAGAATATCTTCGGCACCCCGGTCAAGGTCGTCGAGATGGAGTCCGAGGCAGGTGCAGCCGGTACCGTTCACGGTTCGCTGGGCGCCGGTGCTCTGACCACCACCTACACGGCTTCTCAGGGTCTGCTCCTGATGATCCCGAACATGTACAAGATCGCGGGCGAGCAGCTCCCGGGCGTCTTCCACGTCTCCGCGCGTTGCGTCGCTTCCCACGCCCTGAACATTTTTGGCGATCACTCCGACGTCATGGCCTGCCGTCAGACCGGCTTCGCCATGCTCGCCGAGGGCAACGTCCAGGAGGTCATGGACCTCTCGCCGGTGGCCCACCTTGCCGCCATCGAGGGCAAGACTCCGTTCCTTAACTTCTTCGACGGCTTCCGCACCAGCCACGAGATCCAGAAGGTCGCCATGTGGGACTACAAGGATCTGGCCGAGATGTGCGACATGGACGCTGTCCAGGCTTTCCGCGACCACGCGCTCAACCCTGAGCACCCGCACACCCGCGGTAGCCACGAGAACGGCGACATCTTCTTCCAGAACCGCGAGGCCTGCAACAAGGTCTACGACGAGCTTCCCGCCGTCGTCGAGGGCTACATGAAGAAGATCAACGAGAAGCTCGGCACCGATTACGGCCTGTTCAACTACTACGGCGCTCCCGATGCCGATCGCGTCGTCGTGTGCATGGGCTCCTTCTGCGACGTGCTCGAGGAAGTCATCGACTACCTTAACGCTCACGGCGAGAAGGTCGGCCTGGTCAAGGTTCGCCTGTTCCGTCCGTTCTCCATCAAGCACTTTGTCGACGTTCTCCCCGAGACCGTCAAGAAGATTGCCGTCATGGACCGCACCAAGGAGCCGGGTTCCATCGGCGAGCCGCTCTACCAGGACGTCGTCTCCGCTCTCTACGAGGCCGGCAAGACGGGCATCAAGGTCGTCGGCGGCCGTTATGGCCTGGGCAGCAAGGATACGCCTCCCGCGTCCGCGTTCGCTGTCTTCGAGGAGCTCAAGAAGGACGAGCCCAAGCGCGAGTTCACCATCGGCATTGTCGATGACGTGACCAACCTGAGCCTGCCCGAGGCCGAGGATGCGCCCAACACCGCAGCCCCCGGCACCATCGAGTGCAAGTTCTGGGGTCTGGGTGGCGACGGTACCGTCGGCGCCAACAAGAACTCGATTAAGATCATCGGCGACCACACCGACAAGTACGTCCAGGCCTACTTCCAGTACGACTCCAAGAAGACCGGCGGCGTCACCGTCTCGCACCTGCGCTTTGGTGATTCCCCGATTCGCTCGCCGTACTACGTGACCAAGGCCGACTTTGTCGCCTGCCATAACCCCAGCTACATCGTTAAGGGCTTCAAGATGGTCCGCGACGTCAAGCCGGGCGGCACCTTCCTGGTCAACTGCCAGTGGAGCGACGAGGAGTTCGCCGAGCACATGCCCGCCGTGGCCAAGCGCTACATCGCGAACAACAACGTCAACGTTTACCTGATTGACGCTATCGACCTGGCCGCCAAGGTCGGCATGGGCAAGCGCACCAACACGGTGCTCCAGTCCGCCTTCTTCGCGCTGGCCAAGGTCCTGCCCGCCGAGGACGCCCTGCAGTACATGAAGGACGCGGCTACCAAGTCCTACATGAAGAAGGGCCAGGCCATCGTCGACGCCAACCATAAGGCCATCGATGCCGGCGCTACCGCCTTCCGTAAGTTCGAGGTTCCGGCCGACTGGGCTACCGCCGAGGATGCCGCTCCCGTCGAGCTCTCCGAGGAGACCAAGTCCGCCATCGCCCAGCAGGTCAAGAACCTGCTCGAGCCCATCGATCGCATGGATGGCGACAGCCTGCCTGTTTCCGCCTTCGTCGATTGCGCTGACGGCCAGTTTGAGCTGGGCGCCTCCGCATACGAGAAGCGCGGCGTCGCCGTGGTCGTTCCCCACTGGGACGAGACCAAGTGCATCCAGTGCAACCAGTGCGCCTATGTGTGCCCGCATGCCACCATCCGTCCGTTCGCGATGACCGAGGACGAGGCCGCCGCCGCGCCCGAGGCTACCCGCACGCTCGACGCCATGGGCCCCAAGGCCAAGGGCATGAAGTTCACCATGGCCGTGTCCCCGCTCGACTGCATGGGTTGCACCAACTGCGTCAAGGTCTGCCCCAAGGGCGCCCTCGAGATGGTTCCCACCGAGCAGGAGATGGACCAGCAGCCCGTTTGGGACTACATGGTCGAGAACGTCTCCGAGAAGAAGGAGCTCATCGCGGCCAACGTCAAGGGCAGCCAGTTTAAGCAGCCCTACCTGGAGTTCTCCGGCTCCTGCGCCGGCTGCGCCGAGACCGCCTATGCACGTCTGGTGACCCAGGTTGCCGGCGACCGCATGTTCATCTCCAACGCCACCGGCTGCTCCTCCATTTGGGGCAACCCCGCTGCCACCGCTCCTTACTGCAAGGACAAGGACGGTCACGGCCCGGCGTGGAACAACTCCCTGTTCGAGGACAATGCCGAGCACGGTCTGGGCATGGCCGTCGGTTACGAGGCCGTCCAGAAGAAGCTGATCGCCGCTACCCAGGACATCATCGCTGCCGATGGTCCGTCCGATGAGCTCAAGGCCGCCGGCCAGGCTTGGATCGACTCCGTCAACGACGCCGAGGCCTCCAAGACCGCTGCTGCTGCCTACGTTGCCGAGCTCGAGAAGTGCGGCTGCGACGCTTCCAAGGCGATCCTCGCTGACAAGGCTTACCTCACCAAGAAGTCCTTCTGGATCTTCGGCGGCGACGGCTGGGCCTACGACATCGGCTTCGGTGGCCTGGACCACGTCTTGGCTTCCGGCCACAACGTCAACGTCTTCGTCTTCGACACCGAGGTCTACTCCAACACCGGCGGTCAGGCCTCCAAGGCCTCGAACCTGGGCCAGGTCGCTCAGTTCGCCGCTGCCGGTAAGGTGACCAAGAAGAAGTCCCTGGCCGAGATCGCCATGAGCTACGGCTACGTCTACGTGGCGCAGGTCGCCATGGGCGCCAACCCGGCTCAGACCCTCAAGGCCATTCACGAGGCCGAGGCCTACGACGGCCCGTCCCTCATCATCGGCTACAGCCCCTGCGAGATGCACTCCATCAAGAAGGGTGGCATGCAGAACTGCCAGGCCGAGATGAAGAAGGCTGTCGAGTGCGGTTACTGGAACCTCTTCCGCTTCAACCCCGAGGCTGCTGCCGGCAAGAAGTTCTCGCTCGATTCCAAGGAGCCCGCGGGCGGTTATCAGGAGTTCCTGATGAACGAGGCCCGTTACGCTTCGCTGACGCGTTCCTTCCCCGAGCGCGCCGAGGAGCTCTTCAAGGAGAATGAGCAGGCTGCTATGGACCGCTATCAGCACCTGCTGAAGCTCAAAACGGTGTATAACGAGGCCTAGGTCTCCCACCGCAGGATCTGAGGGCTGACCTTCGCGGACGTCCTCGGACATGAAAGAACCCCCGCTGCGCATTATGTGCGGCGGGGGTTCTTTCGTCCTGCGGAGTGTCCGCGAAGGTCAGCCCTCAGATCCTGCTACGACTACGTCCTCAGATTGTGTGGGCGGATGAAGGACGTAGTTGGCCGGGTATTCCGTCCCTTTCGCTGTTTCGCGGCTTTGCCGCGAAACCTCGCGCCACTTTGGGGATGGATGGGGGACTTGGCTGTTGCCGCCTTTTCGGAGCGCTTCTTTATTCCTTTTGCTGGATGAAAAGCCCCTTGTTTTTGCAGGGGTGCATACTCGACTTATAAGTGCATAGAATCTCGTATAGCGCGAGTAAGATATTGCGCTGTCCGTTTTGTGTTTAGCAGAGATGTAGTTTGCATAATCCGACATAATCCTCGCTTCATTTAAATAAAGTCGCACGTAAATTACGTAGATATGTCTGAGCTGGAGTTCTGTACGCTGAGCGGACAAAAACGACCGTTCACCGTTCCGCTATTTTCAAAATGAATAAAATGAGCGATAAAGAGAATATAAACCTTAATAAACTCGCGTATCGCACGGACGCGGGTTATTAATGGGTTGTAGGCCTTTTACAGAAAGGATTCCAGCAATGTCTAAGCCTCTTGGCAAGCCCGATCGTATTGTCGTCGCCCTTGGCGGCAACGCCCTCGGCAACAACCCCGTCGAGCAGATCGAGGCCGTGAGCAACACCGCCCACGCTCTCCTCGGTCTCATCGAGCAAGGCAATGAGATCATCATCACCCACGGCAACGGCCCGCAGGTCGGCATGATCCAGAACGCCTTCGCCGCTGCCCACGATGCCATCGGTACCCCCGAGATGCCGCTGCCCGAGTGCGGCGCTATGTCCCAGGGCTACATTGGTTATCACCTGCAGCAGGGCATCGGCCGCGAGATGCACAAGCGCTATAAGCGTTGGCACGCCGCAACCGTCGTCACCCAGATCGAGTGCGACCCGGACGATCCCGCGTTCAAGAACCCGACCAAGCCGATCGGTCCCTTCTACACCGAGGAGCAGGCCAAGGAGTTCATGGCCGAGGACCCCTCCAAGGTCTTCGTCGAGGATTCCGGCCGCGGCTGGCGTCGCGTCGTCGCTTCCCCCGATCCCAAGAAGATCGTCGAGGCCGACTCCATCCTCAACCTGCTCGACAACGAGTTCATCGTCATCGCCTGCGGTGGCGGCGGCATCCCCGTCGTCCGCGACTACGAGAACAAGGGCTGCTACAAGGGCGTTCCCGCCGTCATCGACAAGGACCTGGGCGGCGAGCTGCTGGCCGAGGACTGCGACGCCGACGTTCTGTTCCTGCTGACCGCCGTTGAGCATGTCGCCATCAACTTTGGCAAGCCCAACCAGGAGGAGCTCGAAGACATTACCGCCGACGAGGCCGAGCGCCTGGCCGACGAGGGCCAGTTCGGCAAGGGTTCCATGGAGCCCAAGGTCCGCGCTGCCATCAAGTTCGCCCGTTCCCGCAAGGGCCGCACCTGCATCATCGGCGCTCTGGACAAGGCCGCCGAGACCATGGCTGGCCTCTCCGGTACCCGCATCCACGAGTAGTCTCTACTCTGTTGCCTCTCTCGTGGGCGCCAGGCAAAGCGCCCGCAAACTAGCCTCTCTTCATGAGCCCCGCAGTCCGCTCCGACTGCGGGGCTTTTGCTATTCACCTAGTCATTGGGGACGTTCTTAAATGACTAGTCAAACAAGAGCGTCCCCAATGACCACTCATTTAAGTCTGTCCCCAATGACTAGTAGTAGGCCCACATGGCTTCGACTTCGTTGAGGACCTCTACGACGCCCCAGCGACGGGCGCTGCGGCTGGCCGAGTTGGGGTCGTAGACGCCAATCTGGTCGGCATCGTCGATGCCGTAGAGCACGATGTAGTGGCCTACGTTGGTAAACGTACCGGGGCGCACTGCGGCGATGACGGGCGCACCCGAGCGAAGTGCTTGAGTAATCGATTCGCGATCGTTATAGAGCTGTGTTCCGTTGAGCCCCAGCTGCCACGCACCGCCTGTCATAAACGACCACTCGGTGGCACCAGTGGGGGCGTAGTTGCCGGCTTCGGCCAGCGCGCATATATCGACCGGCGTCTTATCGGTATGGCCGGTCTTAAAGATATAGACCATGGTGAGGCAGGTAGGACCGCAAGCGTTTTCGCGAATAGTGCCACCGGCATAGGGCAGCTCCGACCATGCGGGGTCAATTTGGTAGATGTGGGGCATGGTGCCGGCCTCCCATTGCGAGCGTGGGGTCGAGAACGCAAAGGAGTAACCGGGCGCGACGGGAGCTTTAAGCAGCTTGTCCTCGGCAGTGGGCTCAAGACCGGCTGATCCGTGGGAGATACAGGATCCCAAAAACACAAAGACGAGGCAGGCGGCGATGGAGCAAAGCGCAAGGCGTAGGCGGCGGGCCGGAAGCGCGTGGCTTGTGGTGTGCGACGCGGGGTGAGGGGAGGAATTGCCGCGATCGCGTTGAGGTCGCGAAAAGGAACGCTTGACGTAGTAGTCGGTCTTACGGCGATCGTAGCGGCGTGGCTGCGATGTGTCGGTCTGACGTTGGCGTGTGCTCGTACTCACGCGGTCTGACTGCTGCACGGTACGGCTTTGCTGCCGCGAAGAAGCCCCGGGCTGCTCTTGGGGGCGCTGCGGGTTGTCGTTGTCGGAGGTGCTTCTGGGCGTTGGCGTGGTGCGGCCGGCAAGGCGCACGCTTTGTGGCCGTTGGTCGCCGTCATTGTATCCGTATGCCATTCGAATCACCTTGCCTCATGTGTAACTTGTCTATCCTACATAAAAAGATGCACGACACATGGGTATGTGCGCCAAAAGCCTGACAAATGGTATGAACGTTGCCGCGCCGCGCGCCAAGCGTCACGGCAACAGGTCTTCAAAAGCAGACAAGATGAAAGCGTCCAAGACGAATGACGTCTCCCGCCGTTCGTCCCAAAAACGGTGCCGCTCGTTTTGCAGTTCTGCCTTCGGTCGAGCTGCGAGCGGAGCTGCTGCGCCAAGGCCGTATCTTAAAGCCACGAAATAAAAGAGCGCGGCAAAACAGACCGCGCAAGGGGTGACGTCAAGGGGCGTCAAAAAGGAAAGGAGGGGAACAATGGCGGACAAGAACGCAGAAGTTGCAGTCGAGGATAACGGCGGTATGAAGAAAACGCTTTCGCTCTGGAACTTCTTCACCATCGGTTTCGGTGCCATCATCGGCACCGGTTGGGTTCTGCAGGTCGGCGACTGGATGGTCGTGGGCGGCGGTCCCGTTCCCGCTATGATCGCATTCCTCTTGGGTGCAATCTTCCTCGTGCCCGTCGGAGCTGTTTTCGGTGAGCTCACGGCTGCTATCCCCATCTCGGGCGGCATCGTCGAGTATGTCGATCGTAGCTTTGGTCGTACGCTGAGCTACATCACCGGATGGCTTTTGGCTCTGGGCAACGGCATCCTGTGCCCGTGGGAGGCCATCGCCATTTCGACCCTCGTGTCCGAGATGTTCGGCAGCCTGCCCGGTCTTGAGTGGCTGCGCGCCGTCAAGCTCTACACCATCCTGGGCGCCGACGTTTACCTGTTCCCGACGCTGATTGCGCTCGGCTTTGCAGTCTACGTTATCTTCCTCAACTTCCGCGGCGCCAGCTCGGCCGCCAAGCTCCAGGCCTTCCTGACCAAGGCCCTGCTCTGCGGCATGCTGCTCGCCATGGGCGTCTCGCTGTTCACCGGCTCGCCGGACAACGCCATGCCCGTGTTCTCCCAGGTCGCCGGTGCTGGCGGCGGCAAGGCCGCTACCGAGAGCACCAGCCTGTTCGCCGGCATCGTGTCGGTCCTGGTTCTGACCCCGTTCTTCTACGCCGGTTTCGACACCATTCCTCAGCAGGCTGAGGAAGCAGCCGAGGGCCTCAACTGGAACAAGTTCGGCAAGATCGTCTCCCTGGCCCTGCTGGCCGCTGGCGGTTTCTACATGGTCTGCATCTACTCGTTCGGCACCATCCTCGACTGGCATGAGTTTGTTAAGAGTCCGGTTCCCGCGCTTGCCTGCCTCAAGGGCATCAACATGCTCCTGTACCTGGCCATGCTCGTCATCGCCACGCTTGGACCCATGGGCCCGATGAACTCCTTCTACGGTGCCACGAGCCGCATCATGCTCGCCATGGGCCGCAAGGGCCAGCTGCCCGAGAAATTCGCCGAGGTCGATCCCAAGTCAGGCGCTCCCAAGCTCGCCTGCGTCGTTCTGGGCGTCATCACCGTCATCGGTCCGTTCCTGGGCAAGAACATGCTCATCCCTCTGACCAACGTGTCGGCTCTCGCCTTCATCTTCTCCTGCGGCATGGTCGCCCTCGCCTGCCTGCGCATGCGCTTCACCGAGCCCGACCTGCCTCGTCCCTACGAGGTGCCCGGCGGCAAGTTTGGCATCGGCCTCGCTATCGCTGCCTGCGCCATCATCATCGGCCTGCTCGTGATCCCGTTCTCTCCCGCCTCCCTCAACATGGTGGAGTGGAGCATCGTGATTGGCTGGTTGGCTATTGGCCTGGCCCTCATGGCTTTCACCAATTCCCGCAAAAAGTAACGCCTAGCCGGGGCGGATCGGGTGCGCGGTGCCCTCTCTCCCGCGCACCGAACCCGGCATCACTTGGGTAGCTTTGTGAGGCCGCGACCCAACACGGCCTCGCCCACATATATGGATCCATAAGGAGGAACCATGTCCACTAAGCATGCAATCGTTGGCGGCAAGCTCATCGACGGTACCGGTGCCGAGCCGGTCGAGAACTCCCTCGTTCTCGTCGACGACAACGGCAAGATCGAGTACGCCGGCGCTATGCAGGACCTTCCCGAGGGCGTTGAGGTCATCGACGCCGCCAGCAAGACCGTCCTTCCCGGCCTGATCGACACCCACCTGCACTTCTCGGGCAACCTGACCGACGATGACACCGATTGGGTCATGCAGCCGCTCCTCGAGAAGCAGGCCGTCGCCGTCAAGCAGGCCTACGACTGCCTCACCCACGGCCTCACCACCGTCTGCGAAATCGGCCGCTTTGGTATCCAGATCCGTGACTGCATCGACAAGGGCGTCTTCAAGGGCCCGCGCGTTCTGGCCACCGGCCTGGGCTTCTGCCGCGTTGCCGGTCACGGTGACTCCCACCACTGCACCCAGGAGCTTAACAAGGAATCCCACCCCTGGGGTGACCAGGTCGATGGCCCTTGGGATCTGCGCAAGGCCGTCCGTCGTCGCCTGCGCGAGAACCCCGATGCCATCAAGATCTGGGCTACCGGTGGCGGCATCTGGCGCTGGGACTCCGGTCGCGACCAGCACTATTGCTCCGAGGAAATCCAGGCCGTGGTCGAAGAGGCCAAGATGGTCGGCATCCCCGTGTGGAGCCACTGCTACAACAACCACGCCGCTGCCTACGATTCCGTTCGCTTTGGCTGCGAGCAGCTGATTCACGGCTTCGATATCGATGAGCGCACTATGGACCTCATGGCCGAGCAGGGCACCTTCTTCACCCCGACGATCGCCTTCCTGCCCACCTGGTACGCCACCTATCCGCCCGTCTACGTCCCCGAGCTGCACGACAAGTACGAGGGCACCTTGGTCGAGAAGGAGCTGCAGCGCAACTACGACTGCCTGCGCGAGGCCAAGAAGCGCGGCGTCGTCATGACGATCGGCTCCGACTCCTTCTCCTTCGTCACCCCGTACGGCACCTGCTCCATCGAGGAGATGTACGAATTCGTCGACAAGATCGGCTTCACCCCGGTCGAGACCATCACCTGCGCCACTCTCAACGGTGCCAAGATGTGCCACATCGAGGACGAGACCGGTTCCATCGAGGCCGGCAAGTGCGCCGACCTGCTGGTCGTCAACGGTGACGTCGCCGCCGACATCCACGTGCTCAACACCGACAACATGGACGTCATCATGAAGGATGGCTGGATCGTCGAGGCTGGCACCTTTGGCGAGGCCAACAAATACAGCGCCTAAGATACCGTTTGTCGATGGCTGGATGTAAAACACAGTTTTTGATTGCATAATGCAATGGAGAGGGTCGCTTGCGGCCCTCTTTATTGCTATGGGTGCGATAGATAAAAGGGGATGACGGTGGATTTAAACAGGCTGATTCTGGGCAAGAGCTACAACTCTACCAAGGTCTTTCGCATGGCCCAGCATGTGGTCCAGGCCATCCTGCTCGGTATTGTCGTTCCGGCGCTTATCCTGCTGCTTATCTGGGATTTAACCGATAATCCCAATCCCGTTCCGGGCGTTGTCGTTATTGCCGGCCTGGTCATGCTGTGCTTCTTTTTCTCGTATGTCTTTGTGGTCCCCGACGACCTCACATCGAGCGCAACCGACCGTACGCTCGGCATCGCATCAAAAATATTCGCCTACACGTCGCGCGGCCTTACGCCCGAAGCGGCCCTGGGCGCCTCTAAAATCATCCTGTCCGAGACCATCGCCTCTGCCATCTGCTTTACCGATGGCAAACAGGTGTTGGCAAGCTGGGGCGAGGACTCGGCAAAGTGCCCTGCCGGCACCCCGGTCGTGCTCAAGACCACGCTCAGTGTGATTGAGACGGGCGAGCAGAGCGTGTTTTCGCGTGACACCTCCAATGAGACAGGCGGCTATTTTCCCCGCCTGCGCGCCGGCATTGTCGCGCCGCTTACCGTGCGCGGGCATTGCGTGGGTACGCTCGAGCTGTACTATCCCCGCCTGAGCAGCATCGATATGCGCCAGACGGCGTTGGCCTCGGGCTTTGCCGATCTCATCTCCACGCAGCTCGCGAGCTTTGAGCTCGAGCGCCAGGACGAGCTTACGGCCCGCGTGGAGCTGCGCGCCTTGCAATCGCAGGTCGATCCTCATTTTCTGTTTAATACCATTAGCACGATCGTGTCGCTCGTTCGAACCGAGCCAGACAAGGCGCGATCGCTGCTGATCGACTTTTCCAACTATTATCGTCAGACGCTTTCTGATTCCGATACGCTCACCACGCTCGAGCACGAGGTGGAACAGGGCACTCGTTATATCAATCTTATGCAGGCCCGGTATGGCGACGGCCGTCTGCGCGTTTCGGTCGACATCGACTTTGAGGTGCACGACAGCCTGGTACCGCCGTTTATCTTGCAGCCGCTGCTCGAAAACTGCATCAAGCATGCGCAGCGCGAGACCGAGCCGCTTTCTATTCGTGCTAGGGCTTTTGAGACCGATGACGGCTTGGAGATCATCGTCGAAGATGACGGCATCGGGATGAGCGAAGAAGTCTGCGCGCATCTGTTTGAGCAGCATCGCCGAGAGGAGCCCGAGAGCATTACCGCCGACGGCTCCGTCAAGCGAGGTTGCGGCCTGGCGCTCTTCAACGTGCTTCAGCGCATCCATTTCTTTTACGGAGAAGATTCTGGTATGCGCGTGAAGTCTCAGGAGGGCGTGGGGACGCAGGTCATCGTTGAGTTGAACGGCGAGCCGCATGAGCCGGCACCGCTAACGGTGTAGCACGCGGTTGGATTGAGAGAAAAAGAGGGGAAGCGCATATGTCCGAAGGCTGGAACATCCTGGTGGTTGATGACGAGCCCCCAATTAGGGCTGAGCTACGCTATCTGTTGGAAAAGGATGCACGTGTGGGTCAGATTGCCGAGGCGGGCAATGTCACCGAAGCCGTGGAGTTGATTCTGTCGAGCAAGCCCGACGTGCTGTTTTTAGACATTACCATGCCCGGTCGCTCGGGAATTGAGCTTGCCGAGACCTTGCAAAACCTAAAGAGGCCGCCGGTCGTGGTGTTTGTGACGGCATTTGCCGAGTATGCGGCCGATGCCTATAACCTCGATGCTGTCGATTATGTCGTCAAGCCGGTCGAGGATGCCCGCTTGTCAAAGGCGCTCGACAAGATCGAGACTGCCCTGGGTGCTCGCCGTGTCGTCCATGCTCCGCGCCAGCCTTTGCGCCTGACGGTGGATCGCGGGGGCAAAAAGGTGTTCATTCCCGTGGCGGATGTCTGCTACTTTGAGGCGCGCGCCGATTTTTGCAACGCCGTCTGCGCCGAGGGAACATACCTGATCAATGAGTCGATTTCCTCGCTCGAGCGTCGCCTGGCCTCCGAGGGCTTTATCCGCGTCCACCGCAGCTATCTGGTTAATTTGGAAGACGTGCATAATGTCGAGATCGGCTCCACGGGCCTGATGGAGCTCAGGCTCGACCGTGTGAGCTCGACGGTGCCCGTTTCACGCCGTCGCGCTGCCGAGGTCAAATCGCACTTGGGGCTTGCGTAAGGGTCGGTGCGCCATCGTTTGCCGTTGCAGGTTTGGCATGACTGTGCGGTGGGCATAATGGATTGCATCGAATGAAATCGAAAGGATCATTATGCCCGCGCTCATTACGCATCATCTGTTTGGCGAGGAAAGCATCGACCGTCTTCCGCGGGGCGTTATCACGTCCGACGAGGAGCGCATCGCCTTTATCCTGGGAAACCAAGGTCCCGACCCGTTCTTCTTCCACATGCTCACGCCGCGCATTTCCGACTGCATGTCGCTTGCTCAGGTCATGCACCGCTCGCGCATGTCGCGCCAGTTCTCGTGCCTGCGCGACGGCGTGTCGCACCTGCAGCCGCGCGATGCCAATCTGGGTCGCGCCTTTGCGCTGGGCCTGCTGTCGCACTATGTGCTCGATCGCAATGCCCATCCCTTTGTCTACGAGCAGCAGTTTGGCATTGTCGAGTCCGATCCCGAGCTCGAGGCTTCGGGCAGTCAAGTTCATGCCGTGCTCGAAAGCGACTTGGACGTGCTGATGCTGCAGCTCAAGCGCGATGGGGCTACGGTCGAGGATTATCCGCCGGCGGGCGAGATCGTCACCACCGACCGCATCAATCGCGTTGCCGGCGTGCTGATGAGCTACGTCGCCGGACGCGTGTACGGTATCGACATCCCGGCGGGGGAGTACGCCGGCGCCGTCTCGGACATGCAGCTGCTCTACCGCACTATCGAGCCGGCCGGTTCGGCCAAGACGCGTGCGATTGCCCTGCTTGAGGGCTTGGTGCACGATTATTCGCTGCTCGACGGCCTTGCGCACCGCGTGACGACCGAGCTGCCCGAGCGTACCGGCAACCTGGGCCACTTGGCATGGAAGAGCCCCTTTACCGATGAGGTCTCGACCGAGAGCTTCCCCGAGGTCTTTGAGCGCGCACTGGTCGATTACGAGCTCACCGTCGCCCGCTTTATCGAGACCGGCGACATGGAGGCCGTGACCGGCCATATCAACTACAGCGGCCGCGTACTCGACGCCGACGAGGAGTTCGACCGCGAGGAGTAGGGTCCGTGCGCGCCCCTTTGCCGAATCCTTATCGGTGCCTCTGTGCAATTGGGGTACGATGAACTAACTGCATATTGGGCGAATACGAAAGGGCCCCTGTCCATGAAATACACCAAGCTCGAGCGTAACTGGGTTATGTACGATGTGGGCAATTCGGCCCTCGTGTTGCTCAATACCTCGGTGGTGCCCATCTACTTTAACGCCATCAATACCGGTGCTTCCTCGGCAGACCTGGTGGTCGCTTGGGGCAACGCGCAGACGATCGCCTCGCTGGTCATTGCCATGCTCATGCCCATTCTGGGCGCGCTTGCCGATTACGCCGGCAACAAGATCAAGTTCTTCTTGGGCTTCTTCCTCACGGGTCTGGTGCTTTGCCTGGCGCAGGCTATCCCAATGTCCGCTATGGCATTTTTGACCGTGTACGTGCTGTGCACCATCGGCCTTAACTCTTCTATGACGTTCTACGACGCCATGCTGCCCGACATTACCACCGACGAGCGCATGGACGCCGTGTCCAGCTCGGGCTATGCCTGGGGCTACATCGGTTCCACCGTGCCGTTCATCATTTGCCTGGCGCTCATCATGGGCGGCCCCGCTCTTGGCGTCCCCACCATGCTGGCAACGCGTCTGTCGTTTATCATCACTGGTGCCTGGTGGCTCATCTTTACCCTGCCGCTCATTCGCACCTATAAGCAAAAGTACGGTCGCGAGCGCGGTCCCGAGGACACCATCGGCCACATCGTGGGCGGTGTGTTCTCCGAGGTCGGACACACCATGCGCGAGATCGCCCATAACAAGACCGTGCTGGTCTACATGATTGCGTTCTTCTTCTATATCGATGGCGTCCACACGGTCATTTCCATGGCTACCAGCTACGGCTCGGCTTTGGGTATCGATTCGACGCAGCTGGTGCTGGCGCTGCTCGTTACGCAGTTCGTGGCCTTTCCGTCCGCCATCATCTACGGCAAGCTCGCCGGACGCGTGGGCACGCTCAACATGATCCTGGTGGCGGTCGCCGCCTACATGGGCATTGTGCTGTTCGCCGCGTTCTTCCTAAAGACCGCCTTTGAATTCTGGGTGCTTGCCATCATGGTCGGTCTGTTCCAGGGCGGCGTGCAGGCGCTCAGCCGTAGCTACTTTGGCCGCATTATCCCCAAGGAAAAATCCAACGAGTACTACGGCTTCTTTGACATCTTTGGTCGTTATGCAAGCGTCATGGGCACCTTCCTGGTGTCGGTCGTCACCTCGCTGACCGGCAACCCGTCGCTGGGCGTCCTTTCCATTGGCGTGCTGCTGGTCGTTGGCTTTATGCTGCTGGTCCGCCTGTCCCGCATGACTCGGGCGGCAGAGCATGCCGCATAGGAGCGAGCGGCTATTGTGCCTGTCCACGGTACTCTTTTGGGGTTATCCGCAATAAACATTGCGACTTGCGAGCAATGATTTGCCCAAGTGGGTATGATGGAATCAGCTAGGTCGCGGGGCGTCGCCTGTGTTTGGCGGCGTCCCGTTTTTGTGTTGCAGGGAGGGTAAGGCATGAACGCCACAGTCGTGATTCCAACGTATTGGGCGGGCGATGACGCTTGCGCAAACGCCCCTGGCACCTATGACCATTCGACGCGACTCAACGCCGACAATCCCGAACTCGACCGCTGCCTGGCCTCGCTTGAGCAGGTACGTGACATCCCGCGCATCATCCTTTTGGTGGTCTGTCCCGTTTCTGCCACAGCCGATGTGTCGCTGCGCGTGCACGAGATTGTCGACGCGCATCCCACGCTCAAGGTCACCGTTGTCACCAACACCCAGGCCTCGCGCATTGCAGACCGGGTTGCTCAGATCGCGCCCAAGGGTTCGGGCGAGTGCGTGAGCCTGCGAGGCTACGGTGCCATCCGCAACATGGGGCTAGCCTGTGCCGCTGTGCTGGGGCATGACGCGGTTATCTTTTTGGATGACGATGAGACTGTCATCGACGCCGACTTTATGAAGCGCGCGACCTATGCGTTGGGGCAGCAGACACGTCAGGGCTTGCCGATCTTGGTCAAGAGCGGCTATTTCTACGATCGCGACGGCTCGCCGCTGGCTCCCACGGACAAGGCGGGCATCTGCCATCGTTGGTGGACCAAGCGCATCGAGTTCAACCGTTGGATGAAAAAGGCGCTCTCGGGCACCCGCATCTCGCGCTCCAACTACGTGTGCGGCGGCCTGATGGCCCTGCACGCCCGCGCCTTTACGCGTGTAGCCTTTGACCCGTTTATCACCCGCGGCGAGGACTTGGATTACCTCTTTAACATGCGCATGTTTGGCTACGACGTGTGGTTCGATAACGAGTGGACCGTGCGTCATCTGCCTCCGGAGTCCGAAAAGCGCTCACCGCGCTTTATGCAGGATGTATACCGTTGGTACTACGAAAGGGCAAAGTTGACATTCGCCGCGCATCAAAAGGAGCTCATTCCCGTTACGGCGGCATCGCTCATGCCCTACCCGGGCCCGTGGATTTCGCGCGAGCTCGACGACCGCGTGCGCAAGACCGCTATGGTCCGCAGCGTGTTTACCCGCGAGCATGAGGGCTACCTGCGCATCTGGCGCCATGGTATCGACGAGGCAAAGGCCTATGCGCGCCAAAACGCTGCAAGCTACCTGCGTTTCCAGAGCTTTTGGCCCAAGATCATGGACGGGCTTTGGCGTGACGCACAACTGATCAGTATCCTGGAGGGGGCCGAATGATCGACCGCCGCGCCCAGCGCGATAGTTCAATATCAATCTTTCGCATCATTGCCGTTGCCTGCGCCATTTGCGTGCTGGTGTACTTTATTTTTGCCTTGGTGACCGGTATCGAGCCGATCGCCACGGTGATTGCCTGCGCGCTGCTGTGCATCTTTCTGTGCATCTTTATCTTTTTGACGCTCAATCCCGATTCGGTGCGCTCCCAGTACACCGAGGAGACGCTCTCGGTGGCCTCGGCCATGCTTGAGGACATTAAGGGCGGTCTGACGCAGGAGTCGGCGCGTTTGGTGTGCCGGCGCATTTTGCCCGAGACGCGCGCCATGACGGTGGCCATCACCGACGAGGGCAACGTGTTGGCCTGCGCAGGCGAGTTTGAGGAAAAACTACTGCCAGATTCTCCCATCCACACGCTTGCCACACGCTACGTTATCGAACATGGCATCGTGCAGTCGTTCAACCGTATGGTGGATGTCGTGGGCTCGGATGGCTCGCACAACCAAGTCCCCGCCGGCATTATCGCCCCCATCAAGGTGGGCGATCGTACCGTCGGCACGCTCAAGTTCTACTACAAGACCCCGCGCGCCGTCGACCGTACCCAGTACGCGCTTGCCTCGGGCTTTGCCGAGATCTTGTCCACGCAGCTCGCCATCCACGAGCTCGAGGTGCAAAAGGAACTCACGGCGCGCGCCGAGGTGCGTGCGCTGCAAGCGCAGATTAACCCGCACTTCCTGTTCAACACGCTGAACACCATTGCATCGTTTACGCGCACCGACCCGCTGCGGGCCCGCGAACTGCTTCGTGAGTTCTCATCGTTCTATCGTGCCACGCTCGACAACTCGGGATCGCTTATTCCGGTCTCGCGCGAGGTTGCACAGACCAAGCGCTACCTTACCTTTGAGAAGGCCCGCTTTGGCGAGGACCGCGTGCTTGCGACGTTCGATGTGTCCGAGGACGTGGAAGATACGCTGGTGCCGGCGTTCGTGATCCAGCCGATTGTCGAGAACGCCGTACGTCATGGTATGGGCGATGACGACGCCCTGAGGATCGACGTGACCGTTCACCAAGACGGCGAGGATGCAATCTTGATTGCCGTGGCCGATAATGGCGTGGGCATGGATGAGGGTACCGCCGCCAGACTGTTTGACGAGCGTTCTGCCCGTCCCGACGCCAGCTCTCCCCAGGGTGGCGGCGCCGGTGTGGCCATGCACAATATTTCGGAGCGCATCCATCGCTTTTATGGGCCGCACTCCTATACGCGTGTCGAATCGGCGCCGGGCAAGGGCACCAAAGTGCTCCTTCATCTTGATTTGTCAGAGAGCATCTTTGACATTCAAGAGTAAAATAAAAGGCTACGGGCTCAACGTCATGCGACGGATGCCCGGCGTAGTTAGTTGACGAAAGGTTTTATCCCTATGCTGCGTGCGATGATTGTGGATGATGAGGCGCCGGCTCGCTCGGAGCTTCGCTTCCTGCTCGAGCAAACGGGCAAGATCGGCACGATCACGGAGGCGTCGAGCGTCCGCTCCGCCATCGAGATGCTTATGGAAAGTCGCGTGGATGTCGTGTTTCTCGATATCTCGATGCCCGGTGCCTCGGGCCTGCAACTTGCCGAGGCGCTGCATAAGCTCAAAAATCCGCCGGCGATCGTGTTTGTGACTGCGTATAGTGACCATGCGGTCGAGGCATTCGACGTGGATGCCGTCGATTATCTGATGAAGCCGGTCGAGGAAGCTCGCTTGGATCGCGCGATCGAGAAGGTCATGCAACGCACCAAGCCGGTTACGGACAGCAAGGTGACCATCGAGCGTATCCCGGTGGAAAAGGGCGGCCGCAAGGTGCTCATTCCCGTGGACGACATTCGCTTTATCATGGCCAAGGACGATTACTCCTGCATCTATACCGTCGATGATCGCTTTTTGTCGACGACCTCGCTGGCGCAGTTTGAGGCCAAGCTCTGCGACTTTGGCTTCTTCCGTGTTCACCGCCGCTATATCGTCAACTTGGCGTGCGTCACGGATGTGGAGACGGTGCCCTCGGGCGCCATCCAGCTGGGCATTACGGGCGTCGACGAACGCGTGCCGGTTTCGCGCCGCCGCGTCGTGCCGCTCAAGAAGGCTCTGAGTCTCTAGCACACTGGCCCCGCAGCCCTGTAGACCCATCGTCTGCGGAGCCGTGGGGCCTTTTTGTATGTATCTGCCGAATCGTTTTTTGCGGAAGGGATCCCATGAACAGTGCAAGCGCCAAGCGTATCGACATCATCTCGGACACCCACGGCTATTTATCGCCTGCGCTCTTGGATGAGCTTGAGGGCGCAGACCTGATCATCCACGCCGGCGACCTCACGTCAGAGATGGACTACGAGCACCTATGCACCATCGCCCCCGTTCGGGCCGTACTGGGCAACAACGATTACTACCGCGACTACGGCCCCGATGTAGACCGTCTTGCGCTCTTTACCTACGAAGGCCTCAAATTCGCCGTAGCCCACTACCGCGAAGACCTTCCGGTGGGATCCGTAGACGTAGCCATCAACGGCCATACCCACGTAACCAAAGAAGCCCAAGTGGGCCGTTGCTTAGTCCTCAACCCGGGCAGCGCCAGCTACCCCAGAGGCACCCGAGGCCCCACCATGGCCAGAATGCTAGTAAAAGACGGCAAGATCCTAAGCACTAAGTTTATTGACCTAGAGTAATCACAACAAAAACGGGGGATGCAGATGCGTCCCCCGTTTCCATTTGAGCCAATGGCCGAGCTTCAACAAGATCCATCAGACCAACCCCGCCGCGGAGAACGGGGCCGCCGAGCCGCGAAGCGGCGAGCAACAACAACGGCTCGAACAAAGTGACGGCAGGGAGGGTCTCCGGGGCCGGCTGGCGCGGGTTAAGTTTGTCGCGAGTTCCGCACGCAAAGGAAAGCACTTAATGTGCTTTCCGTCTTGCGCAGGACTGTAGAGCAGCAAACTAAAC